>JBKPTD010000001.1:0-65521 GCA_046735375.1 Actinomycetota bacterium
CGACCGCTACCCCGACGGGCCCACCGCCGCGACCAACCTCGGCCCACCCTGTGGACCCCACCACGACCTGAAAACCCGCCTCCGCTGGAAACTCCAGCAGCCCCAACCCGGCCGGTTCGTCTGGACCACCCCCGCCGGCAAAACCTACATCCGCGAACCCGACCCCATCGGCCCCATCATCGAAACCGAACCCGGCGCCACGGTCAACCCGACAGACCAACCACCCGCCGCCGACACCACGCCCGCCGTCGACAGTGGACCGCCCGGCGCGCCCATCGACACGGCTGACGTGGCCGGACCGCCCGCCCAGCAGACCCAGGCATCCGACCCCACCCATCCACCGGCCAGCGGGGACACCGACCCTCCTTGACGCCCCGTGCACCGATGCGGCGACCTCGACCGTGCTCTGCCCTTCGTCGCTCTGCCTCGCCGCGCCACAGGTAGGTTGACCGGGTGAGCTCGGACAACGCGGAGTGGGAACAGCGAGTATCGGACCTGTGGGGGTCCATCGATGACTACACCGGCGAGGAGTTCGTCGCTCAGATGGATGCGCTCGCCGGCGAGCTGCCACCGGACAGCCCGGTCGCCGCATTCGAGCGGGCGTCCTCACTCGACTCGACTGGCCATTCCGACCTGGCGGTGCCGCTGTACCGGCGCGCCCTCGAGTTCGGGTTGAGTGGACCGCGCCGCCGTCAGGCAGTCATCCAGATGGCCAGCTCCTTGCGCAACCTCGGAGAGGCAGCAGAAAGCGTTGCCTTGCTGACGGAAGAGCGGGACGCGGGATCCGATGATTTGGACGATGCGGTGAACGCCTTCCTCGCACTAGCCCTCGTAGATGCCGGACGCGAGCGGGAAGCCGTATCGGTCGCGCTGACCGCGTTGTCTCCCCACCTGACGAGATACCAGCGCTCCCTAACCAACTACGCTCGGTTGCTCGCAGAACGCTCGACTTGAGGCCATCTCGCCAGTGAGCGGAAGCCCCTGAGAAACCCTCTGGCGACGATGTGCCAGGGTCCGTATCGGCTCCCGCGTGGGGTTAGAGTGACGCCGACGACCTTCCGGATGCGATGTCTCCCGTGCCCTTTGGGGGCGAGCGACCATGGCAGTACGGGCTGCGGCCAAGAACGCTGCGCGACAGCGGTGGCGGTGGCGCTACAGCCGGGTGGCCAGACGGGTTGGCTCGGTCCTTGGTGGACGGGTCGAACGCCGGATCGAACGACATCTGCTCGAGCTCGCCTGGCTGCACGCCAAGCCCGAGATGCTGCAGGTAGACCTCGTCGGCGCGAACCTCGCCGGTGCGGACCTGCAAGGCGCGAACCTCGCCGACGCACAGCTGCAAGACGCGAACCTCGAGGACGCGCAGCTGGAAGATGCGACGCTCATCAACGCGCAGCTGCAACGCGCGATCCTCACCGACGCGCGACTGGAGCGCGCGAACCTCAGTGGCGCGCAGCTGCAGGACGCGGAGGTAAATGAGGGGACGCGCTGGCCGAAGGGATGGGATCACACTCGCATCGCTGAGGCCGGAGTCCAGTTTGAGGCCGAGCGGGAGGACGATGCCGGCCCGACAGGTCAAGCACTGTAGCCCCGACCGGATTCGAACCGGCGCTACCGCCTTGAGAGGGCGGCGTGCTAGGCCACTACACAACGGGGCCATGTGGCTTTCACCACAAATCGGAACCCAGCCTGAACTGGGCTCCGACTGGAGCTGGGGTACCAGGACTCGAACCTAGACTAACGGAGCCAGAATCCGTCGGGCTGCCAATTACCCCATACCCCATCGGTTCCTCGCCGCCCCCCCGCGCGCCAGAGCGAATGCACTGCGTAGTCATGGGATGGCGGCGACGAACCGACGACGAGGATACCCGACGCGCGGTCGCGCCTTCAAACGGATCTACCTCGCTCAGGCACTGCCAAAACATGATCAGAGACGTCGTCAGGTTAGGAGCGCTAAGCCGTATTCCGAGCACGCTCGAGGCGTGACAGAGTGCGGTCGCGACCGAGCAGTTCGAGGGATTCGAACAGCGGCGGAGATACCCGCCGACCGGTCACCGCGACCCGTACCGGACCGAACGCGAGCTTGGGCTTGAGGCCGAGGTCGTCGACGAGCGTTCCCCGCAACGCCGCCTCGATCTCGGCGGTTCTCCACTCGGAGACGCCCGACAGTGCATCGCTCGCGGCCGCCAGGACGGGCCGGGTCTCCTCGGTGAGCAGCCGAGCGGCCGCCTCCTGGTCAACGGTGAAGTGTGCGTCGTCGACAAAGAGGAACCCGACCATGTCAGCAGCCTCGGTGAGATGGGCGACCCGCTCCTGGATCAGGGGCGCAACCCCATGGACCATCCGGCGCTCTTCATCCGTCGGTACCCGTGACACCAGACCCGCGTGCTGCAGGAACGGGACAAGGCGCGCTTCGAAGTCAGCCGGAGCCAGAGCCCGGATCCAGTCGCCGTTGATGGCGTCGAGCTTCCGCACGTCAAACCGAGCCGGGCTGGCGTTAACCCGAGCCAAGTCGAACTCCCGCGCCATCTCCGCTAGCGAGAAGAACTCCCGGTCGTCGCCCGGCGACCACCCCAGCAGAGCGAGGTAGTTACACATCGCTTCCGGCAGGTAGCCCTTGTTCCTGAATGCGCCGATCGTCGTCGCACCATGTCGCTTGGACAGCTTCGTGTTGTCCGGCCCCATGACGAAGGGCAAATGCGCGAAGCGGGGGAGGTCCGCCTCCGCCACACCCATGGCGCGATAGACCGCGACTTGCCGGGGCGTCGACGAGAGCAGATCCTCGCCCCGTACGACATGGGTGATCTCCATGAGTACGTCGTCCACGGCGACGGCAAGCGTGTACAGCGGGGAGCCATCGGCGCGGGCGAGGACGAAGTCGGGAACGTACTCGTGCTCGAAGGTCACCTCGCCGCGGACCAGGTCGACGAAGGTCGTCTTGCCTGGCGGCATGCGAAACCGGAGCACCGGCTTGCGGCCCTCTGCCTCGTACGCCGCTATCTGTTCGGGACTCAGGCTCCGGCAGCGGCCGTCATAACCAGGGGGCCGACCCTCTGCGCGGGCCTTCTCGCGGCGCTCCTCGAGCTCCTCCGGAGTGCAGTAGCAGTAGTAGGCGTAGCCCTCGTCGAGGAAGCGCCGGCTCCACTCACGGTAGATGTCCATTCGCTGGCTCTGCAGGTAGGGCCCGAATCCGCCGCCCACCTCAGGTCCTTCGTCCCAGTCGAGCCCAAGCCAGCGCATCGACTCGATCGCGGCATGGATGTACTCGTCGGTGACACGGGACTTGTCGGTGTCCTCGATGCGGAAGACAAAGCTGCCGCCGGTACGGCGGGCATATGCCCAGCAGTAGATGGCCGTGCGAATGTTGCCGACATGCAGGTCTCCGCTGGGCGAGGGCGCGAACCTGACTCTCGTCTCGGCCACGTCAGCGGCCAGCGAAGCCTCGGCCAACGGTCGATCAGTCACGAGAAACCACCCGGTTGTCCAATGTCCCGATTCCCTCGACTGTCACCTCGACCCGATCCCCGGCAACGATCGGACCGACGCCCGCCGGAGTACCGGTGAGGATGACATCGCCAGGAAGCAGTGTGAAGGCCGCGGAGATGTACGCGACCAGCGTGGGGATGTCGAAGATCAGTTTTGACGTCCGAACGTCCTGCTTGACCTCATCGTTCACGGCCGTACGCAGCGCCAGGTCCGCGGAATCGAGTTCGGTCTCCAGCCAAGGGCCGAGCGGGCAGAAAGTGTCGAAGCCCTTCGCCCGCGCCCACTGATCGTCGCTACGTTGAAGATCACGCGCTGTCACGTCATTCCCGACGGTGTACGCGAAGATGACGTCGGCCGCCCGCTCGCGGGGGACATCGCGGCACAACTTGCCGATCACGACCGCTAGCTCGCCCTCGAAATGGACCTCGTGGGACTGGCGCGGAAGGACGATCGCATCGCCTGGACCTATCACTGCCGTGTTCGGCTTGAGGAACAGCAGTGGCTCCTCCGGGATGACCTGACCGAACTCCGCGGCGTGGTCGGCATAGTTTCGGCCCACCCCGACGATCTTGCTGCGCGGGATGACGGGGGCGAGCAGGCGTACATCGGCCAAGGGCAGCCGCTCGCCGGTGAACTGCACCGGCCGGTAGAGCGGGTCGCCGGCCACCACCGCCACCAACTCGTCGTCGGGTGGGCCTTCCACCACGCCGTACCTGGGCTCCCCGCCCTCCGTGGTGAACCTCGCGATCCGCACCCGCCAACCCTAGTGTCCCGTGTCCGAGGGGCCGGGCACCTCCGTCACACCGGCCCGGATGAGGCCAAAGGTGACGGCGTCGTCCAGCGCCTGCCACGACGCCTCGATCACGTTCTCGTGGACCCCAACGGTGGACCAGGTGTCCATCCCGTCGCTCGTCTCCACGAGGACCCGCGTCACGGCCCCGGTGCCGTGTGCGCCCTCCAGGATGCGCACCTTGAAGTCGACGAGCTCCAGGCCGGCGAGTTGCGGGTAGATCCGCTCGAGCGCCTGCCGGAGCGCTGTGTCCAGCGCGTGCACTGGCCCGTTCCCCTCACCGGTAGCGACGATCCGCTCCCCCTTCGCGATCAGCTTGACCGTCGCCTCGCTCACCGCGGTGTGCGGTGCGTCCGGACCGACCCCCGGGCGGTTCTCCACGATCACTCGGTACGACTCGACCTCATAGAAGCGCGGCCGCGACCCGTCGACCTCCTCGCCGAGCAGCAAAGCGAATGATGCATCGGCCGCTTCGAAGGTGTAGCCGGCCGCCTCCAGCGCCTTCACCCGCTCAGTGATTCGGGTCAGCGTGGTCCGATCGCCGGCCAGCTCATAGCCGAGCTCTCGGCCCTTCAGCTCGATGGACGCCCGCCCTGCCATGTCGGAGACGAGCATGCGCATGTCGTTCCCGACTGAACCGGGCTCGATGTGCTGGTAGAGGCTGGGATCCACCTTCACGGCGCTGGCGTGCAAGCCAGCCTTGTGCGCGAATGCGGACAGGCCGACGTAGGGCTGGTGCTGGTTCGGGGCGACGTTCGTGACCTCCGCCACTGCATGAGCGACCCGGGCCATCTCGCCGAGCGCACCAGGCGGGAGGACCTGGCGGCCCTTCTTAAGCTCCAGGTTGGCCACAACGGAGAAGAGATTGGCATTGCCGCACCGCTCCCCATAGCCGTTGGCCGTGCCCTGGACATGGGTGACCCCAGCGTCGACGGCGGCGAGCGAGTTAGCGACCGCGCAGGCGGTGTCGTCGTGGCAGTGGATTCCCAGCCGGCCCGAGGTGCGAGCGAGGACATCGTCGACGACCTCGGCGAGCGCTCCCGGCAGCATCCCGCCGTTGGTGTCGCAGAGCACGACAACGTCCGCGCCTGCTTCGGCGGCAAGGCGAACGACCTCCAGCGCATATGCCGGATCGGCCTGATACCCGTCGAAGAAGTGCTCGGCATCGAGGAAGACCCGCCGCCCTTCCGCGCGGAGGTGTTCGATCGTGTCCCTGATCATGGCGAGGTTCTCTGCAGGCGTCGTCCGCAGCGCCAACTCAACGTGGCGGATGTGGGTCTTGGCCACCAGCGTCACGATCGGCGCCCGAGAGTCGCGCAGCGCGCCGACGAGCGGATCGTCGGCGGCTTTGATCCCGGGCCGACGGGTCGCTCCGAAGGCCGCGAGCGTGGCCTGCCGGAGATCCAGGTCCGTCTGGGCCCGGCGGAAGAATTCGGTGTCCTTCGGACTCGCGCCTGGCCAGCCACCCTCGATGAAGCCGACGCCGAGCTCATCCAGGTGCCGCGCGATGGTCAGCTTGTCCGCGACGGACAGGGACAGACCCTCTTGCTGGGCGCCGTCGCGCAGCGTGGTGTCGTACACATGAAACGCATCGTCGGGCACCGTGCGCTGGCGGACTGCTGCATGCTCCTCGTCACCCATCGCGGATCCTCGCCTCCTGCTCCGTTTGTGCCTCACCCAACGAAAAAGACCCCTCGCGGATGCGAAGGGTCTGCGCGCCATCCGTCGTGCTCTAGGTGCCGGCGCGCCTGCCAATAATGATCATGTACATAGACATCGCTGTCAGCCTCCCATAACACCCGGGAGATGGACAGCTCGTCTCAGGATGTGAGTGCGCGGTACCGGTAGTCCGCTGACATGGCGTGTCAGCGTGGTGTGAGCCGGGTGTCAGCGGCGGTCGGCACCTTGGGTGGCGTACGAAGGGAGTCGTTTCGATGACGTACGCCATCGAGGCGAGCGGCCTGGTCAAACGGTTCGGTCGAACGACCGCGCTGGCCGGCGTCGACCTCGCCGCACAGCCGGGCACCGTCCTCGGCGTCCTCGGCCCTAACGGCGCAGGCAAGACGACGGCGGTTCGCATCCTGGCCACTTTGATCAAGCCGGATGAGGGACGTGCGACCGTCGGTGGTTTCGACGTCGCCAGTGACGCGGCGGAGGTCCGATCCCTGATCGGGCTTACCGGCCAATTCGCCGCCGTCGACGAAGATCTGACCGGGACGGAGAACCTCGTTCTCATCGGACGGCTGCTCGATCTTTCTCGCCGTGATGCCAAGCGCCGGGCCACTGAGCTACTGGATCGCTTCGAGCTTTCCGACGCAGCGAAGAGGCTCGCCAGGACGTATTCCGGCGGCATGCGGCGCAGGCTCGACCTCGCAGCCAGCTTGGTGGGAAATCCCTCGGTGATCTACCTCGACGAGCCGACAACCGGGCTGGACCCGCGAGCCCGTGCCAGTGTCTGGGATGTCATCCGCGGGCTGACCGCCGACGGCGTGACGGTGCTGCTCACCACGCAGTACCTGGAAGAGGCCGATCAGCTCGCCGACGAGATCGCCGTCTTCGACCATGGCCGCGTCGTGGCCACCGGTACAGCGAACCAACTCAAGGCCAAGGTCGGGGGGCAAACGCTGGTGGTCAGACCACGGGACGAGATCGATCTGGACCTGGTGGAGCGGATGGTCGCCGAACTGACCCGACGTGACCCGATCCGAGACGCCGAGCGCCGGGAACTCACGGCTGACGTCACCGACCCGGCCGTTCTGGCCGCTCTGGTCCAGCGGCTCGACGCCTTCCAGATTCCGGTGACCGAGGTCGGCCTGCGACCGCCCAGCCTGGACGACGTCTTCTTCGCCTTGACCGGCCACGCAGCGGTGACGGAGGAAGCCCCCACCGCGGCCGCAGAAACAGTAGAGAGTGCGAGTGCAGCGAACGGGAGCATCAGATGACCGCGATGACAACCGCCGAGCGTTCATTGACGCCACTGGTCGCACCGGGCGTGCGCAACCGGCTGCCCTCCACGGCCCGCCATGGTCTGACGCTCGCGTGGCGAGCGCTGCTGAAGACGCGGCACAACCTCGAGTCGCTGCTTGATCTGGTACTTCAGCCGATCGTCTTCGTGGTGATGTTCGTGTTCCTCTTCGGAGGCGCGGTCAGCGGCGACTGGCGCAGCTACCTGCAGTTCGTGCTGCCGGGTATCGCCGTCCAGACCGCGATCTTCGGGTCGATGGGCACCGGGCTGACATTGAACACCGATATCACCAAGGGGGTGTTCGACCGTTTCAAGAGCATGCCGATGTCGCGGTCTGCGCCCCTGGTCGGCGGTGTGCTCGGCGACATCCTTCGCTATGTGATCGGGGTCGGGATTGTCCTCGGGTTCGGCATCGCGCTCGGCTTCCGTGTGCAGACCGGGGTTCTGGGTGTGGTTGGCGCTTTCGCGTTGATGCTCGTCTTCGCGCTGGCGATGTGCTGGGTCGCCGTTCTCCTCGGCGTGCTCGCCAAGAGCCCCCAAAGCATGCAGGCACTCGCCTTCATCTTCCTATTCCCGCTGACCTTCGGCAGCAACATCCTCGCGCCGGCCCAGACGATGCCGGGCTGGCTGCAGGCCTGGGTCAACATCAATCCGGTGTCCAAGCTGACCGAGGCCGTCCGCGGGCTCCTCGTCAGTGGTCCCGTTGCTGGGCCGACCGTGGCAACACTGCTGTGGGCTGCCCTGATCGTGGCGATCTTCCTGCCCATCTCCACACTGGTCTACCGCAGGCGTATCTAAGGGTTCGTGACCCGCTTCTCAGGGAACGGTCCGTGCTCGCGAATCAGGCTTGCGATCGCCTCCCGTGACATGGCGCGCCCCTCGTCGTACGCCGCTGCGTAGGAGTCTTCGCCCACAGCGTCCCTGGCCTGCTCGATAGTTCGCACCGTCGCCGGGTTGCCCAGGTCGGGCATCCCGCGGACAGCTGCCGCCATGCCGAGCAGCCGAGCAGCGTCAGTCCACCGGTTTCTCGCCGCCGCAGCGGTGGCGGCCGCATCCAATGCGCCACCGGTTACGGGCATGTCCCTTGTCTCGACTCCAATCAGCGCTGCCTCGGCGACCCGCTGCTCCGCGGTTGCGTATTCACCCTCGGAGATGTCGACGCAGGCAGCGGCCGTGAGGACCATGCCGCGTATCTGCCGGGGGAAGCTCTGTACCACGTCGCAGAGGGCGAGCGCCTTGTCCAGGCGGGCGCGCGCGTCTGCCAGATCGCCGCGCAGCCAGGAAATGCCAGCCACTGCCGTCTGGATGAACACCTCGGTGTCCGTCGCACCCGCCGCCGTGTCGACATGGCCGGCCGCATCGAGCGAGCCTTCTCGCCGGCGTGCGCGCATCGCGCTGTCGATGTCAGCCTGCGCGCCCGCCATGTCGCCCGTGCGTGCCCGCAACACGGCGAGCTGGATGAATTCCTTGACGATGTCGTCTCGCGCACCGACTTCGGTCGCCAACCCCAAGGCGATTTCGCGGGCATCGATGGCGCCGGCCGCGTCACCGCGAGTGGCGCGCAACTCAGCAATCGCGCTCGTCGCATTGGCCAGGCCCCACCGCTCGCCGAGTGCTTGGAACTCGACGAGGGAGGCGGCCAGTTCTTCCTCGCCACCGATCGCGTCGCCGTCGTTCAGCTTGAGCCAGCCGCGCAGCAGCCTGCCGATCGCCCGTACCCACGGATCCGGACTCTTGGCGACCTGGTCGAGGCCGCGGTGTGCCTCCTCGTAATCTCCGTCGAACATCGGGAAGAGCGGCTCGGAGAGCATGGTCGCCAGCCGCCGCTGCGCCGGCGGGATGTCCTTGACGAGCTCGCGGGTCTCCTGGGCGGCCGCGCGCCCCGCCCCGAAGTCGTCGGCCGAGCCATAGCCGAGGGCGAGAAGCGCGGTGGCTTCGGCACGGTCGACGGCCGGGACGTCACCCGGAACCTCCAGCGCCTCCTTGATCCACGTCAGCGCCACTTCCGGTGCGCGCATCAGCCAGCCCCAGCCGAGCGCTGTGACGAGCCGGACGGCGGTCCGCGCGTCTGCTGAGTCGGTCGCCCAGCGGAGAGCGGCAAGGAAGTTGTCCTCCTCGGTGCGCAGCCTGGCCAGCCAGTGGAGCTGGCCGGCTCTGCGCAGCTCAGGCTCCAGCCTCTCCGCCAGCGCGACGAAGTACGCCGCGTGCGCCCGGCGGAATCGCTCGGCTTCACCTGACTCGGCGAGCCGATCAGCGGCAAAGGCGCGGATCGTCTCCAGCATGCGATAGCGGGTTGCCAGCTCCCCCGCGAGCAGAACCAACGACTTGTCGACGAGGGAGCCAACATGCTCGACCACGTCCTCGGGTCGCACGTCGTCCCCGGCGCAGATCTCCTCGACCGCCTCGAGGTCGGCTCCGCCCGCAAAGACAGCCAGCCGTCGGGCGACGGCCCGCTCCGCCTCGCTGAGCAGATCCCAGCTCCACTCCACCACCGCCGCCAGCGTCCGATGCCGAGGCAGCGCGGTACGGCTGCCTCCGGTCAGCAGCCGGAAGCGGCCTCCAAGCCGATCAGCGATCTCTCCGATCGAAAGCGACCGGAGCCGTGCGGCGGCTAGCTCGATCGCGAGTGGCAGGCCGTCAAGCCGCCTGCATACCTCGACAACGGCGTCGGCCGATTCGGCGGTCAACGAGAATTCAGGCCGTGCGGCCGCTGCACGATCGAGAAACAGCCGTACCGCCGGATACGTACTCGCTTCTTCGGCATTCGCGCCAGCCGGTGGCAGCGCCAGCGGAGCAACGGGGAAGAGGTTCTCGCCCACGATGCCGAGCGGTTCCCGACTGGTCGCGATGATCCGCAGGTCGGAGCCGAGGGCCAGCAGCTGCTCGGCAAGCCGCGCTGACGGCTCGATGAGGTGCTCACAGTTGTCGAACAGCAGGAGCATCTTGCGGCCGGCGACCGCAGCGACGAGCCGCTGCATTGTGCCCTGCCGGACTGCTGGGCTGACCGATCGCTGCGTCTCGAGGACGCGGACCTCCCCCATGCCGGCGACGTCGAGGACCGCCTGCGGGACCTCCAGCGGGTCGGTGACCGGGGCCAGCTCCACCATCCACACGCCGTCTGGTGTGCTCTGCACGAGACGCTGGGCCGCCTCCTCCGCGAGGCGCGTCTTGCCCGACCCTCCGGGCCCGACCAGGGTGACCAGCCGAGAGTCCGCGATCAGCTTGCCCAGCCTGGCGACCTCTTCCGTGCGACCGACGAAGCTGGTGAGCTGCGCACGCAGGTTGGTTTGTGGCGGCTCGCTCGCGGCTGACGGAGCAGCCGGGAGGAGCCGGGGATCCTGCCTGAGTACGGCGAGATGGACCTGCTCGAGATCCGGTGAAGGGTCGATGCCCAGATCGTCGGCGAGTCTGCGACGCAGCCGGTCGTACGCTGCCAGCGCATCGGCCTGCCGCCCACTGCCGTACAGCGCTCGTATCAGCTGGCTGGACAGCCTCTCGCGGAGAGGGTTCTCGGCAGTGAGTGCATCCAGCTCAGCAACCAGCTCCGCGTGCCTGCCGAGTCGAAGATCCGTCTCGATCCGGTCTTCGAGTACGGCAAGGCGAAGCTCCGCGAGCCGTGCGGCGGGAACTGCGGCGAACGGCACGTCCACGAGGTCGGCCAGCGGCGCTCCGCGCCAGAGGCTGAGCGCCTCATGCAGCAGTCCTGATGCGGTGGCCGACTCCCCTGCCGCGAAGGCGGCACGACCGCGGGAAGCCAGCCGCTCGAAGGCTGCACTGTCCACGTCTGCCGCGTCGATGGCCAGCCGGTAGCCACCAGGCTGGGCGATGATGGTCTCCGAATCGCCCGCAGGCAACGCCCGTCGCAGCCGGGAGATCAAGGACTGCAAAGCGTTGACGGCCGCCGCGGGAGGGTCATTTCCCCAGATCCCGTCGATCAGCCGGTCGACCGTGACCAGCCGTCCTTGAGCCAAAGCAAGTTGGGCGATCACCGCGCGCAGCCGCAAGCCCGCGAGGTCGATGCGCCGCCCGCTGCCGGAGTACACCTCGACCGGCCCCAGCAGCCCAACCCGCATGATCCTCAGCCTCTCACGCGACTGGCGAACCTGGGGCGGACGATCACGCGGGCTAAAGAACCTTGTGGATCCAGCCGTGCGGGTCCGGCGCGGCGCCGTGCTGGATGTCGAGCAGTGTCTCGCGCAGCCGCATCGTCGCCGGACCCGAGCCGCCGTCCCCTACCGTCCACTCGGCGCCGACCTTCTTGACCGATCCGACGGGCGTGATGACTGCCGCCGTACCACAGGCGAAGACCTCGCTGATCGAGCCATCTGCGTTGCCTGCCCGCCACTCGTCGACGCTGATCCGGCCCTCCTCGACGTCGTATCCGAGATCCTTCGCAAGGGTCAGAAGCGAGTCGCGGGTCACACCGGACAGGAGCGTTCCGGTGAGCGACGGCGTCATGACCCGCGCAGTGCTCCCCGATCCGTACACGAAGAAGAGGTTCATGCCCCCCATCTCCTCCACCCAGCGGTGCTCGATCGCGTCGAGCCAGACAACCTGGTCACAACCCTGGGCGGCGGCTTGAGCCTGGGCGACGAGGGACCCGGCATAGTTGCCGGCGCATTTCGCCTCACCCGTCCCGCCAGGCGCGGCGCGGCTGTAGTCCTCAGAGAGCCAGACGGTGACCGGCTTGACGCCGCGGGGGAAGTAGGCGCCGGCGGGCGAGGCGATGAGGACGAAGAGGCACTCGTTCGCAGGGCGGACCCCGAGACCCACCTCGGTCGCCATCATGAACGGGCGCAGGTAGAGGCTGTGCTCGTGGCTTTCTGGCACCCAGTCCCGATCCTGGGTGACGAGCGCGTGGGCAGCATCGATGAAGAGGGATTCGGGCAGCGACGGCAGGGCGAGCCGGGCGGCGGAGCGCTGGAAGCGCCGGGCGTTCTCATGCGGCCTGAAGAGCGCGACGGTCCCATCGACCTGTTTGTACGCCTTAAGGCCTTCGAAGATCAGCTGGCCGTAGTGGAGCGCCATCGTCGCTGGGTCGAGCTCGAAGCTGCCGTAGGGCCGCAGCTGAGCGTCATGCCATCCCCGGTCGGCACTCCATCGCGCGGTGACCATGTGATCGGTGAAGTAGCGGCCGAAGCCAGGGTCGGCTACCCGGCGAGCGCGCTCATCTGCGGCGAGCGGCGACGCCGTCGGCCGCAGCTCGATCTCCACGTCAGTGGTCCCGTATGTCATCTCGCTACGCCCTTCGCTTGCGTATGTCACACCGATCACCTGAAGGGAACGGTAGCCGACCCATCCCAAGATGTGGACGCCTACGGCCCCCGACCGCCACAACCCGTTCTTTCCGCAGAAAACGCGTCCTCACCTGGTGAAGATCAATGGGAGGCCGTATCCCGACGGGAGGGCGATCAAGCGGTTACTCGATGAACGATCGCGTCGCCGACCTCGCGGGTCGGGCGAAGGGCACTACCACGGGCGGCCAGGTCCGCGGCAACCGCCGCCTCAACCTTTGCCGCCACCCCGGCGAACCCGAGGTGGTCGAGCATCATCGCGACGGAAAGGATCGTCGCGGTCGGGTCGGCGACTCCCCGGCCGGCGAGGTCCGGCGCGGACCCGTGGACGGGCTCGAACATGGCCGGGTGCCGCCGGCTGGCGTCGATGTTTCCGCTGGCAGCCAGGCCGATGCCGCCGGCAATGGCGGCCCCGATGTCGGTCAGGATGTCACCGAAGAGGTTGTCCGTGACCACGACATCGAAGCGACGTGGCTGGCTGACGAAGAACATCGCAGCAGCATCGACGTGGCAGTAATCGACGGAGATGTCGGGAAAGTCAGCTGATACGGCGCTGACGGTGCGCTGCCACAGATCGCCTGCGTGGGTGAGGACATTCGTCTTGTGCACAAGGGTCAGGCGCCGCCGCGGGCGAGCTGCAGCGCGGCGGAACGCGTCACGGACGACGCGCTCGACACCGAACGCAGTGTTGAGGCTCTCCTCGGTCGCGAGCTCGTGGCGCGTCCCCTTCCGCAGCACTCCCCCGGCGCCGGTGTACGGACCCTCGGTGCCTTCGCGTACGACGAGCATGTCGATGTCGGCAGGCTCGACGCCGGCCAGCGGCGTGCGCACTCCGGGATAGAGACGCACCGGCCGCAGGTTGACATAGTGGTCCAGCTCGAACCGCAGCCGCAGCAGCAGACCGCGCTCAAGCACGCCACTGGGCACGGTCGGGTCCCCCACCGCACCGAGCAGGATCGCGTCGTGGTCGCGCAGCTCGGTGAGCACGGAGTCGGGCAGCGTCTCCCCGGTCGCGTGCCAGCGGTGGGCCCCGATGTCGTACTCGGTCGTCTCGATCTTTACACCGCTGTCCGCCGCTGCGATCTCGAGTACCTTGCGACCCTCGGCGACGACCTCGGGACCGATGCCGTCGCCGGGAATGACCGCAACGCGAAGTGAGCGCATGGACGGTGGCAGCTGCGTGGGCTCTGCGCTGTTCACCTGAAGCGGCCGGTCGGACCGCCGTTGTCTCGCCTATCCAGGGACTCCTGGACGGCCTGGCTGCCCTTTTCCTGCCCCTCTGTCTGCTCCTCTGTCATGACTTCCTCCGCCGCATTTGACTGTTCCGGTGCATGTCGATCGGATGCGCGGGTACCCGCGCAGTGGCTGCGGAGGGGGCGGTCGCGGTTTCGTCACGGCTGGTTCGCAATCCGTCGGCTCGGGTGGCCGGCGGATCCTTGACGCCAATTGCCGCGACGGGGGGCCGGCCTGTCAGGCCCCGTCGCGGCGGCGAAGGATGAGTACGAACCGCATGGTGCACCCGAGCCTAACGGCGTCGCCTGGCATTGTCTCGGCATCCGGCGAGCCGTCTCGCTGGATGAGATACAACACCCAGCCGGCTGGCCGGCACCGAGCTGGTTGCGATCACTCTGACAGCGATTCCCCATTCGCATGTCCTCGGTTATCGTCGGAACATGTTGTCGCGGCGAGGGGCGGTGCTTGCGGCGCGCCCGATGATCGGGGTGCTCGCCGTCGCGCTGACTTTAAGCGCAGCTGTACCGGCTGCGGCGCTCGCCCGCGACCCCAGGCCGTCGATCAACCCGGCCCGTCCCTTCGATCATGCGACGCCCCCGGCGAGCCGGCAGTCCTCGATCGATGCCCTGTTGAACCAGGGCGCCGCCGCGATGGTGCCGATCGCGAGGCCCCGTCCGTACACCAAGCCCGACGCCGGCTGCATCCGCCCGTCTCCGGGTGGCGGCTGCATCACGC
Organism: Actinomycetota bacterium; assembly: GCA_046735375.1. Taxonomy (GTDB): domain Bacteria; phylum Actinomycetota; class Actinomycetes; order JAKEEW01; family JAKEEW01; genus DASYTV01. The sequence goes on from JBKPTD010000001.1 coordinate 14,501, forward strand.
CGCGCACGGAATGGATGCTCGGGGAGCTGGGTCGCGCGTTCGGCGGCCTGCCGGGGCCGATCGTCAAGGCGCTCGGCTGCTGGGACCTCCACCTGTGGAACCCGACTTCTGACCATCCGCTCGGCAAGGCCTGCGACCTCTACGTCGGACCGGCCGGGCAGTTCGCGAGCGCCCAGGAGCAGCAGCTCGGCTGGCTGATCGCCTGGTGGCTACGCATCAATGCGAAGGCGCTCGGCGTCAAATACGTCATCTGGCAAGGGCGGATCTGGTCGCAACAGCGCGACGCCGAGGGCTGGCGAGCTTATGACGGCGGGGGCATCTACGACGTGGATGAGGCCGTCGGCGGCCACTTCGACCACATCCACGTCTCGATGCTCGCCTGACCCGAGGGTGGCTGTCAGGCGGTGTCCCGCCGCATGACGAGCCATGTTCCGGCAGCCGCGAGAACCGCCGCGTAGGCCGCGAGAAGCAGCCCGCCGCCAATCGGGTCGAGCAGCCCGCTGCGCTCCCTGCCGATGACCGCGTCCGCGGCGCCGCCCGGTAGCCAGGCGTAGAGCTGCGGCGCCCGCACGAGGATGGGCACGACGTTCTCGAGAACCAGGCTCCAGAGCAGCGCAGCAACAAGCGCGACCGTCTGATTGCGGGTAAGCACGCCGAGGGCGACACCCATCAGCCCGTACAGCGCACTAATGCCAATGGTCGCAAGCGCTGCCTCGGCGGACGCGACGGCTGACAGCGCAATGCCCTTGGTGCCGAGCACGGGCAGCACGACAAGCAGCCCCAGCGTGAGCGCGAGTACCGAGATGCCGACACCGACGAGGACGCCGGTAAGCATTTTGGCCATCACAACGCGACGCCTGGCCGGTGTGAGGAGGAATGTTCTGGTCACCGTGCGATGCGTCCACTCACCCGCCATGGCAATGACACCGAGCAGCAACGCAGCGAAACCGAGCAGTTGGGCGGGCGACCGCAGGAACCCGGGCAAGGTCTCCGGCCCGAGCGGTGGCGCATCCCCCTCGCCTGCCGTGGTGACGGCGAAAACCGCGAACACGATGACAAGAGCCGACGCCGTCGCGGCAACGACCGCGGGGCCGCGGATCGTGGCAAGCTTCCTGAGTTCGACGCGAACGAGGCTGTTCATCGGAGTGCTCCTGTCGTGGTACGGGTGAGGAAAAGGTCTTCGAGCGACTTGTGACCACCATCGGCGAGCAGGTTGTCCAGGTCGCCGGACACCACCTCTCGGCCGCGGTCGATCAGCAGCGCGTCATCGATGGTCTGCTCGAGCTCGGCGAGCTGGTGGCTGGACACCAGGACGGTGCGGCCCTGCCCGGCAAGCATCCGCAGGAATCCGCGCAGCCAGTGAATGCCACCGGGATCGAGGCCGCTTGTCGGTTCGTCGAGGATCAGCACCTCTGGGTCGCCGGTCAGCGCGTCGGCGATGGACAGCCGCTGCCGCATGCCCGACGAGTAGGTCTTGACTCGTCTGTCGGCAGCGTCGGCGAGGCCGACGAGTTCGAGGACGTCTCCAACCCGCCTGCGGCTGGCGCCTACCGTGGCTGCTGAGATGCTCAGCGCGTCCCTGCCGCGACGACCGGGATGGAAGGAGTCCGGGTCGAGGCTGGCTCCGATGAGCCGGGCGGGATTCGACAGCGCCCCATATGGGCGCGCGTCGAATCTTGCGCTGCCGGCGGTCGGCCGGGTGAGGCCGAGCAGCATTCGCAGGGTCGTGGTCTTGCCCGCGCCGTTCGGCCCGACGAAGCCGGTGACTCGCCCAGGACGAACAGTGAAGGTCAGATGGTCGACCGCGGTCAGTTCTGAATACCGCTTCGTCAGGCCATCGGCATGGATCGTTGTCATGAACCCGACGGTATGAGCGCGCGATCACTCGCGTCGTCGGCTCTGAGGCCGCACTTTGGCGTACGCCGCCGGGCCGACGAGCACACCCTGAGGCGTACAGGGGTCGGGTCAGCGCCCCGGCACAACGAGCCCAGACTCGTAGGCGATGGCCACGAGCTGAGCTCGATCCCTGGCACCGAGTTTGGTCAGGATCCGGCCCACGTGGGTCTTCGCGGTGGCTGCGCTCAGCACGAGCCGGTCGGCGATCTCCGCGTTCGAGAGTCCCTCGGCAACTAGGGCCAGGACCTCGCGTTCCCGCTCGGTGAGCAATCGAGCGATCTCGCCGGCCGATGGACCAGGCGCCGGACGCCGAACAAGATCGGCGATAAGCCGCCGGGTGACGGTCGGCGCGAGCAATGCTTCCCCGCCGGCAACGACCCTGACCGCGGCCAGCAGGTCCTCGGGCATCACATCCTTGAGCAGGAAGCCGCTGGCGCCTGCCCGCAGCGCACCGTAGACGTACTCGTCGAGGTCGAACGTGGTGAGCACCAGGATCCGTACGCCGGCACACCCGGGGTCGGCAACGATCTCGCGAGTCGCGGCGATGCCGTCGCTGCCTGGCATCCGAACGTCCATGAGCAGCACGTCGGGTTGTGCCGATTGGGCCAGCGCGACTGCCGCGATGCCGTCGGCGGCCTCACCGACCCACTCCATGTCGGCGGCAAGGCCGATCTGGACCCGGAACCCGTCGCGGACCAAGGCCTGATCATCGGCGATCGCCACCCGGATCGTCATGGGGCCACCCGCGGACTGCGATCAACGTCTCGCGGTCGAGTGGCAAGGGCGTTCGGCAGGACAGCGCTGACCCGCCAGCCGGCCGAGTCAGCTCGGGGGCCTGCCTCAACCGTGCCGCGAAGGGCCTCCACTCGCTGCCGCATCGCCGTCAGCCCGGTGCCCGAGCCGGGTACGGCTGCCTCGGCCGCTGCGGCTGTTGATCCCTCGTCGCACACTGTGACGCGTACCTGCTCGTCCGATACGTCGACCTCAACGTCAGCGTGCTTCGCCCCGGAGTGGCGTACCACATTGGTGAGGGATTCCTGGACGACCCGGTACGCTGCGCGGCTCGCCTGGGCCGATACCGACCGCGGGTCTCCGTGAACACTGAGGGCCACACGGAGGGATCGGCCGGACACGGAGGCGACAAGGCGGTCCAGATTCGACAGGTCCTGGTCGGCGTCTCGACCCAGGACGGCGACCAGCTCGCGGGTCTCGGCAAGCGCCTGCCGGCTCGCTGTCTCCGCGGCGGACAGCGCGGTGAGCGCCTCCTCCTCCCGGCCTGCCGCGAGCGCCATCCGTGCGGTACTCGCCTGCACCGCGATGCTCGCCAGCCCGTGCCCGACCACGTCGTGCAGATCATGTGCGATGCGCAGCCGCTCCTCGACCATGGCCCGCCGCCGCAGCGCCTCGCGTTCCGCGGTACGCGCGGCCGCCAGGAGGCCGCCGAGTAGGGCGATGGCCGCGAGCAGGACATAAAGCGCGATGGTGTCGGCGGTCACGCCGTCGCGCCAGGCGACGGCGACGACGCAACCGACGGCCGTCGCGGCGATTGCACCGATTCCTTCGATGAGAGCGGGCCGAAACGGCCGCCGTCGCGCCTGCAGCACGAGCGCGGCGAGCAGCACATACGGCGGCATGATCGGATAGAGGATGGCCGCGGCGACATAAGCGCCGGTCACCACGCTCAGCATCCGGCCCGGCCGGTCTCGCCACAGCAGCACAGCGGCGCCCTGCACGATCGCGAGGATGGTGACCAGGCCCGCCACGACCGAGCTCGGCCCCACTTGGCCGGTTCGCGGACCGAAGGCCTGCAGGAGCGTGAGCAGCACCAACAGGAGCAGCTCGCGGCGGCGGACCTTCACAGCGACACGCTACGCCGGGAAACCGCAGGTGATCAGCGATAACCGCACGGCTCGCAGCGAAGGGACGGTCAGGACAGGTCGACGGTGCGGGCGTTCTCGGCGGCGATCTCGACCACGATCTCGTCGAGAACGGCCGGTGGTATGGCCGAATCCACGGTCATCCCGAGCAGGGCGTGACCGCCGCGGGTGTCGCGGCTGACCTGCATACCGGCGATGTTGACGCCCGCGTCACCGAGGTGGCGGCCGACGATACCGACGATTCCCGGCCGGTCGACGTAGCGCGCGAACATCATGTGCTCCGTCGGCAGCAGCTCGATGTCGAAGCCGTCGACCTCGACGATCTTCTCGACGTGCCGCGGCCCGGAGAGCGTGCCGGACACGGAGACGACCTGACCAGTGGGGAGCGTCCCGCGGACCGTCACGATGTTGCGGTAGTCGGGACTGTCTGGGCTGGTGGTGAGCCGAACCTCCACGCCGCGCTCCTGCGCGAGCAGCGGGGCGTTCACGTAGGAAACCGACGACTCCTCGACGACGTCGGTGAAGACGCCCTTGAGAGCGGCCAGCTCCAGCACCTTCACGTCGTACCGGGTGATCTCGCCACGGACTTCGACATCAAGCTGGGCGGCGACCCCGCCGGCCAACGCAGTGAAGATCCGCCCGAGCTTCTCGGCCAGCGGCAGTCCCGGACGCACGTCCTCCGCAATCGTGCCGCCCTGCACGTTGACGGCGTCGGGGACCAGTTCGCCGCGCAGCGCGAGCTTCACCGACCTCGCGACCGAGGTGCCTGCCTTCTCCTGCGCCTCCTGCGTGCTCGCCCCCAGGTGTGGGGTCACCACGACATGGTCGAAGTCGAACAGCGGGCTGTCCGTACTCGGCTCGGTGGCGAACACATCGATGCCCGCTCCGGCGACCCGGCCCTCCTTGAGCGCGACGACGAGCGCGTGCTCGTCGACGATGCCACCGCGCGCCGCGTTCACGATGCGTACGGTCGGCTTGACCTGTCGCAGCGCCTCCTCGCCGATGAGCCCAACAGTTTCGTGGTTCTTCGGCAGGTGGATGGTGATGAAATCGCTGTCGGCGAGCAGCTCCTCCAGCGGAACGAGGCGTACCCCAAGCTGCGCGGCGCGAGCGGCGGGGATGTAGGGGTCGTACGCGATCAGCTTGACGCCGAAGGTGGCCAGGCGCTGCGCGACCAGGACCCCGATCCGGCCGAGGCCGACGATCCCGACGACCTTGTCCTGAAGCTCGACCCCGGTGTACTTCGACCGCTTCCACTCGCCTTGCTTGAGGGCAGCGTTGGCCGCAGGCACGTTGCGCGCGGTCGCGAGCAGCAACGCGACGGCGTGCTCGGCGGCGGAGACGATGTTGGACTGCGGTGCATTGACCACCATGACGCCAGCCCGGGTGGCGGCGGGGACATCGACGTTGTCGAGGCCGACGCCGGCCCGTGCGATGACCCGCAACCGCGGTGCCGACGCCAGGGCTTCCGCGTCGACCCTGGTAGCGCTGCGGATGATCAATGCGTCGACATCGGCGAGGGCAGGCAGCAGGGCGTCGCGGTCGGCTCCATCCACCTGCCGGACCTCGTACTCGTCCTCCAGCAGGGCGATACCGGCCGGAGACAGCTCCTCGGCGACGAGAACGACAGGTTTGGTCACTGTGCCGGTTCCTCTCGACCCCCGCACGCCGTGGCTCAGGCGGGTGCACGCAGGCACGGAGCACACGGGTGATTACTGGCTGGACCGCGGCGAAGAACACAGCGCTGTGCCCGCGGCGTGCCCGCCAGTGTAGTCGGCCGCCCCACCCTCGATGCACGCTGGCACGACGCGAGCTGAGGCACCAACGGTGCAGACAGAAACTCGTACAGGTAGTCAGCAATTTAGGGTCGTCCACGCGCTTTGGGGCCTTTTGCACTGGCCTTCGTGTACGAGGTTCTGTCGCGGACCTGGCGAGGACGTGACGCGACTCAGCCTGTGTCGTGCCAGCGTGCGTTGAGGGGGCCACCTCGCCGCGGGTGGTGCCGGCCATGGCCAGATGCCGCCAGCGGGCGGCTCCACCATGAACCCGGACAGGGTCCACGGCGCACACCGCATCAGCCGGCTGCCTCCCGACTCCGGCCGAGACGGCCTGTTGACAGGCGGATCGTCGCCGGCCGACTCCCGGCGCGTTCGGTGGCAGACAGAAACTCGGACACGTTGGGGGGGAATTTAGGCCCGCCCAGACACTTTGGGCCTATTTGCGCCGCGCTTCGTGTACGAGTTTCTGTTCGGTGTCGCTTCCGCGGCCGCAGAGAAGCCCCGGTGGCTCAGTCGATCCAGCTCATCATGGGGCGGAGGGCGGCGCCGGTCTGCTCGATCTGGCGCTGCCGCTCAGCCTCTCGCATCGCGCTGAAGGTGGGCGAGCCGTTGTCGTACTCGTCGATCCAGCGCTGCGCGAAGGAACCGTCGCGGACTTCCGCGAGGATTCGCCGCATCTCCGCGCGCGTCTCCTCGGTGATGACACGCGGTCCGCTCACGTAGCCGCCGTACTCCGCGGTGTCAGATACCGACCACCACATCTTCGATAGTCCGCCCTCGTACATAAGGTCAACGATGAGCTTCATCTCGTGGAGGCACTCGAAGTAGGCAATCTCGGGTTGGTAGCCGGCCTCGACCAGCGTGGTAAAACCCGCCTTGATCAGCTCGGATACTCCCCCGCACAAAACGGCCTGCTCGCCGAATAGATCCGTCTCGGTCTCCTCGGTGAAGGTGGTCCTGATCGCGCCGGCTCGGGTGCCGCCGATGCCTTTGGCGTACGAGAGCGCGAGATCCCATGCCTTGCCGGTCGAGTCCTGTTCAACAGCGACGAGGACGGGCACACCTTTGCCCTCGCTGAACTGGCGACGCACGAGGTGGCCGGGACCTTTGGGGGCGACCATGCACACGTCGACGCCGGGCGGCGGTTTGATCAGGCCATAGCGGATGTTGAAGCCGTGGCCGAAGAAGATGGCATCGCCATCGATCAGGTTCGGCTCAATCGCTTCGGTGTACAGCCGCCGCTGCACCGGGTCTGGTGCGAGGATCATGATCAGGTCTGCCTCCTCGCAAGCCTCGAAGGGCGGGAGGACGCGGAGTCCCTCCTCCTCTGCGGCGGTCCGGCTCTTCGACCCCTCGGGCAGGCCAACCCGTACGTTCACGCCCGAGTCACGCAAGGAAAGGGCGTGCGCGTGGCCCTGGCTGCCGTAGCCGAGCACCGCGACATGCCGCGACTGGATGACACCGAGGTCAGCGGCGTCGTCGTAGTAGAGCTCTGCCATGGGATCTCCTTGCGTTGTTGGTCTGCTTGCCCTGGCGGCGGCGCGCGTCACGAGGCCACGGCACGCAGCGCGCGATCGGTCAGGGATCGGCCGCCGCGGTTGATTGCGACCATGCCGGACTGTACGAGCTCCCTGATGCCGAACGGCTCGAGCACACGCAACAGCGCCTCCAGCTTGTCGGCGCTCCCGGTGGCCTCCACCGTTACGGCATCCGGTGCGACGTCGACGACCTTCGCCCGGAACAGCTGGACGGTCTCGAGGACCTGTGAGCGGGAGTCGAGATCGGCCCGCACCTTGACCAGGAGCAGCTCGCGCTGCACGGACGACTCCGGATTCAGTTCGACGATCTTGATCACGTTGATGAGCTTGTTCAGCTGCTTGGTCACCTGCTCCAGCGGCCGATCCTCGACGCCCACCACGATCGTCATCCGGGAGATTTCCGGATGCTCGGTGGGTCCGACCGCGAGCGAATCGATGTTGAACCCGCGGCGCGAGAACAGTGCGGCGATGCGCGCGAGCACGCCGGGCTTGTTTTCCACGAGCACCGACAGAGTGTGCCTGCTCATGCTCACTCCTCCCGGTCCCACTGCGGTGCGAGCCCGCGGGCGACCTGGATGTCGTCGTTGGAGGTCCCGGCCGCGACCATCGGCCACACCATCGCGTCCTGGTGTACGACGAAGTCGACGACCACTGGTTGATCGTCGATCGCCATCGCCTTCTCGATGGTGGCATCGACACTGTCGACGGTCTCGCACCGCAGACCGACACAGCCCATCGCTTCTGCCAGCTTGACGAAGTCGGGCACGCGCTGCGAGTGCAGGTCGGTATTCGAGTAGCGGGCGCCGTAGAAGAGCGTCTGCCACTGCCGGACCATGCCGAGACTATTGTTGTTGATCACGGCGACCTTGATCGGGATCTTGTTCAAGGCGCACGTGACCAGCTCCTGGTTGGTCATCTGGAAACAACCGTCGCCGTCGATGGCCCAGACGGTCTTGTCCGGCTGCCCGACCTTGGCGCCCATCGCGGCAGGCACCGCATAACCCATCGTCCCCAGCCCACCTGAGTTGAGGAACGTGCCAGGACGCTCGTAGCGGATGAACTGCGCCGCCCACATCTGGTGCTGGCCGACCCCGGCACAATAGATCGTGTCTGGTCCGGCGATCGCACCGATGCGCTGGATTGCGTACTGCGGAGCGAGCGATCCGTCGGCCGGCGTCGTCTCGTACCCCAGGGGGTAGGTCGCCTGCCAGCCCCGCAGCGTCTGCCACCACGTCTCGTAGTCGCCGCGCCGTCCAGCGTCGTGCTCGGCCTGGACGGCCACGACCAGATCCGCGATCACTTCGCGGCAGTCCCCCACGATCGGGACGTCAGCGACGCGGTTCTTCGAGATCTCCGCCGGGTCGATATCGGCGTGGACGATGGTGGCCTCTGGGGCGAAGCTATCGAGCCGGCCGGTCACCCGATCGTCGAACCGCGCACCGAGGCTGACAATGAGATCTGCTTTCTGGAGTGCGCCGACCGCCGCGACCGTACCGTGCATTCCCGGCATGCCGACGTGCTGCCGGTTGCCGTCAGGGAACGCACCGCGAGCCATCAGGGTCGTCACGACCGGCGCGCCGACCAGTTCGGCGAGTACGCGCAGCTCCGCCGACGCCCTCGCCCGCAGCACACCACCACCCACGTAAAGCACTGGCCGGCGGGCCTCGACCAGCAGCCGGGCTGCCTCCCGTACCTGCTTCGCATGTGGCCGACTTACAGGCCGGTAGCCGGGCAGGTCGAGCTGGACCGGCCAATGGAAAGCGGTCCTGGACTGGAGCGCATCCTTGGCGATGTCAACAAGCACAGGTCCTGGCCTCCCGGTGCCGGCGATATGGAACGCCTCGGCGACTGTCCGCGGGATGTCTGCCGCATCCGTGACGAGGTAGTTGTGCTTGGTGATCGGCATCGTGATCCCGCGGATGTCCGCCTCTTGGAAGCCGTCGGTGCCGATGAGGCTGGTGGACACCTGACCGGTGATCGCCACGATCGGGACCGAATCCATGTAGGCGTCGGCGATCGGGGTGACGAGGTTGGTCGCGCCGGGGCCGCTGGTCGCCATGCAGACGCCGACCCGGCCGGTCGCCTGGGCATACCCCTCCGCCGCGTGGCCCGCACCCTGTTCGTGGCGTACGAGGATGTGGCGCAGCCTGGTCGAATCGAGGAGCGGATCGTATGCCGGCAGGATCGCACCGCCGGGAATCCCGAAGACGGTGTCAACGCCGAGCTTCTCAAGGGCACGGATAAGCGCTTGGGCGCCTGTCACCTGCGCCTGCCCGTCAGTCATGATCTTCGTCGCCTCATCTGAATCCGCGTCGTGCTGGCTCGGGGAACGAAAAACCCCCAGGCCCTGGCGGGCACGTGGGGGTCGCGCGCTGGCTGCCGCTCGGGTCAGCCCGCGCGCCTACGAAGTACGAGAATTCGGTGCTGCATCGGATCAGACGCTTTCGTACGGCGGGCTGGACTGTCAAGCACGTGGGACGCCCGTCTCAGGATTCAGACGCGTCTGCGCAGGGAGGTCCTGGAATCAACCGGTGACGGCGCCGGTGGCTGCGGAGCCGACGAGCCTCGCGTATTTCGCAAGTGCACCGGAGGTGTAGCGCGGAGCCGGTGGCGCCCAGACCGTCCGGCGGCGGTCGAGCTCGATGCCATCAACCAACAGGTCCAAGCTGCGGGTGCGCATATCCAGCCTGATCCGGTCGCCATGCCGGACGAGCGCGATGGGTCCGCGCTTGACCGCTTCTGGCGCGATGTGACCGACGCAGAAGCCTGTCGTCGCCCCGGAGAATCGGCCATCGGTGATCAGGAGGACATCCTTGCCGAGGCCGGCGCCCTTGATGGCACCGGTGACGGCGAGCATCTCGCGCATGCCTGGACCGCCCGCTGGACCCTCGTACCGGATGACCACGACATCGCCGCCCTCGATACCACCGCGAGTGAGCGCGGTCATCGCGTCCTTCTCGTCATCGAAGACCTTGGCGGTCCCCTCGAAGACGTCATCGTCCAAGCCAGCGCTCTTGACCACGGCACCATCGGGGGCAAGCGAGCCACGCAAGATCGTCAGCCCACCGGTCTTGTGGATCGGGTCGTCGAGCGCATGGATGATCTTGCCGTCGGGGTCTGGGGCCAAGATGTCCGCCAGGTTCTCGGCCATCGTGCGACCGGTTACGGTGAGCGCGTTGCCGTGCAGGAGCCCGGCATCGAGCAGCGCCCGCATGACCACTGGCACCCCCCCGACACGGTCGATGTCGTTCATGACATAGCGCCCGAACGGCTTGACGTCGGCGAGGTGCGGGGTCGCATCGCCGATGCGGTTGAAGTCGTCCAGGCTCAGCTCAACGCCGGCTTCGTGGGCGATGGCCAGCAGGTGGAGAACGGCGTTGGTGGACCCGCCAAGTGCCATGACGACGGAAATCGCGTTCTCGAACGCTTCCTTCGTGAGGATCTGACGGGTGGTGATGCCTCGCTCGAGCAGCCCTACGACCGCTTCTCCGGCCCGGCGGGCGTCCTCGTCGCGGCGATGGTCGGGCCCGGGTGGCGCAGCACTGCCCGGGAGCGCCATGCCAAGCGCCTCGGCGGCGCTGGCCATCGTGTTGGCGGTGAACATTCCGCCGCACGCCCCTTCGCCCGGACAGGCATACCGCTCGATGTCGCCGAGCTCGTCCTCGCTGATCCGACCAGAGGCGCAGGCGCCTACGGCCTCGAACACATCACCGATGGTCAGGTCGCGGTCGCCAAGCCGGCCGGGCAGGATCGAACCCGCATAGATGAAGACCGCGGCGACGTCGAGGCGGGCGGCAGCCATGAGCATGCCGGGCAGCGACTTGTCGCAGCCGGCTAGAAGCACCGCTGCGTCGAACCGCTCGGCATGCATGACGCACTCGACCGAGTCCGCAATGATCTCGCGGGAGACGAGCGAGGCACGCATGCCCTCGTGGCCCATGGAGATGCCGTCGGACACCGAGATTGTGCCGAACTCCAGCGGGAACCCACCAGCGCTGCGTACGCCGTCCTTGGCCGCCTTCGCCAGCCGGTCCAGCGGCACATTGCACGGCGTGATCTCGTTCCAGGACGACGCCACTCCGATCTGCGGCTTGGCGAAGTCCTCGTCGCGCATGCCGACCGCGCGCAGCATCGCGCGCGCAGGTGCGCGCTCATAACCGTCGGTGACCTCGCGACTTCTTGGCTTGATGTCGGGCATGCTTGCGGCCTTTGAATGAGTACGACGACCCGCGGCGGCCGACCTGGGATCACCGGTCGGTACGCACGGCAGCGGCTGACGGTGCGGTCAATCTACGCCACCGCCCCCGCACAGGGGTCTGGCGCCGTGGATCAGGCTGCTTGTGCCGGCCCGCGGCGGTCGGCCGTCTCCCCGCTCGTCTCCTCTGGCGCGCTGCCAGTGAAATAGGCCATGCCGCAACCCGCGCATACCAGCTCGGGGCAGTCCTCACCGTGGCCATCGGTGCAGGGTGGCTGCTCAAAGGTGGTATCGCCGCACTCGGCACACCAGCCTTCGAGCGCGTCGGAAACGGCAAGCTCCGGCGTCCGGCTCGTCGTCACTGCGGACCTCCCTCAGCGATATGCAACCGCCTCCGGGATATGACCGTCCCACCCTCAGCTCACGAATCCGCGCATCTGTCATGGCTCGGCGTGTCGCTACGTCGCGCCGAGCTCCTCACTGCTCAGAGCAACTCGATGATCGTGGCGTTGGCCATCCCGCCGCCTTCACACATTGTCTGCAAGCCGTACCTGCCGCCAGTGGACTCCAGCGTGTTGAGCAGCGTGGCCATCAGCCGGGTGCCTGAGGCGCCGAGCGGATGACCGAGGGCAATGGCGCCACCCCGTGGGTTGAGCCGCTCGAGATCGGCGTCAAACTCCTGCCGCCAGGCCAGCGGCACCGATGCGAATGCCTCGTTGACCTCGTACGCGTCGATCTCGTCGATGGTCAGCCCAGCCCGCTTCAGGATCATCCGGGTCGCGGGCATGATGCCGGTCAGCATGAGGACTGGGTCATCGCCGACAACGGCGAAGGCGTGGAAGCGTGCTCGCGGCCGCAGCCCAAGTGCGGTGGCCTTTGCCTTGCTCATGATCAGAGCGGCGGAGGCGCCATCGGTCAGCGGAGATGAGTTGCCGGCGGTCACCCGCCAGTCGATCTCGGGGAAGTCTGGCGCGGCGGGATCGTCGGCAAATGCAGGCTTGAGCGAAGCCAGGCTGTCGAGGGTGGTCTCCGGCCGGATGGTCTCGTCCACGCCGTGCCTGACCAGTGCCCCGTCGGGTCCGTGCACGTCAATGGGCACAAGCTCGCGGTCGAAGAGACCGGCGGTCGTCGCCTCGGTGGCCCGCTGATGCGAACGGAAGGCGAAGGCGTCGAGGACGTCCCGGTCCAGGCCCCAGCGCTGGGCAACGAGTTCAGCGGAAATCCCCTGCGAGACCGGACCGTCCGGGAATCGAGTCCGCAGCCGCTCGCCGTATGGATCTCTGCCCTGGATGCTCGAATACATCTTCGTCCGGCTCATCGACTCGACGCCGCATGCGACGACCACGTCGTACACGCCGGCCATCACGCCTTGTGCGGCGAAGTGGGCGGCCTGCTGGCTTGAGCCGCATTGCCGGTCGATGGTGGCCGCCGGCACGGCGTCGGGGAAGCCTGCGGCCATGACGGCGCTGCGGGTGACGTTGATGCTCTGCTCGCCGCTCTGGGTCACACAGCCGCCGATGACGTCGTCGATGAGCGCCGGATCGAGACTGTTTCGCTCGACGAGGGCTTCGAGCACGGTCGCAAGGAGGTCAACGGCGTGTGTGGTAGAGAGGGCTCCACCTGGCTTGCCCTTGCCACTGGCTGTGCGTAGGACATCGACGATGACTGCGTCTGGCATATCCGTCCCTTCGGCGGTCCCTCCGATAGTCGCACGGCTCCACAAAAGCCCGGCCGGGTCAGCTGTGCCGCGCGCCGCCGGAGATGGCCGGCAGGATCGTGATCTCTACGCCGGAGTGCAGCCGGGTCTCGAGGCGATCCAGATCTTTGATGTTGTCCGTCCCGACGAAGACGTTGACATGTTCGCGGATCTGACCGAGCTCATCGCGGATCCTGCGCTCGAGCAGCGGATGAGACCGCCCAACTGCATCGAGAACATCCCTGATGACCGCACCGTCGGTGACGTCGAGCGGCAGCTGCTTCGCACCACCGACGTATTCGCGCAGGGGCCCCGGCAGCCACACGACGACTCGCATGTGGTCTGCCTCACCCGACGACCGCAGCCCGGATGGATAGAACGTCGGGCAGATGGAGCGCCACCGTGTGCCAGCTGTCCCCCTCGTCCCCGCTCGCGAACACCGCCCCAGAACGGCTGCCTAGATAGAGCCCGGTCGGATCGCCGTTGTCGGCTGACATCGCGTCGCGCATCACGGCGGCCTGGAATCCGTCTTGCGGGAGACCCTTTTCCAACGGCTGCCAGGTCTCGCCGGCGTTGTCGGTTCTGAAGACGCGGCAGCGCGACTCCGGCGGCGTCCGGTCGAAATCGCCCAGCAGCGGAAAGACGAACGCGCTGCCTGGGCGTCGCGGATGGGCGACGATCGGGAACCCGAAGTCTGCAGGAAGGCCGCCTCCGATCGGCGACCAGCTACCACCGCCGTCGTCGGAGCGGAAGACACCACCGTGGTTCTGCAAGAACATGCGGTCCGGCTCGCCGGGGTGGGTCGCGATCTTGTGGACGCACTGCCCGTACTCCGGGTAAGGGTCGGGCCTATGCAGAGCGACGATGCCACCGTTGCTCGGCGCCCAGCTTTGACCACTATCGGTGGTCTGGTAGACCCCGCCGGTCGACATCGCGACGGTCACCCGGCTGGTGTCGCTGGCGTGCGGCAGGACGGTGTGGAGACACTGCCCTCCTCCGCCCGGCTGCCACGTCGGCCGGTGCGGATGCTCCCAGAGGCCGCGAACCAGCTCGTATGTCACTCCGCCGTCCTCCGACCGGAAGAGAGCGGACGGCTCGGTGCCTGCCCACACCACATCGGGCTCAGCTGGGCGGCTCGGCTGAAGCTGCCACACCTGTGCGAGCGCTGCGCCGGATCCCTCTGGGAACGAGATGGGTGCCCGATCAGGCTCCTGCCAGGTCTTGCCGAGGTCGTCGGAGTAAAGCACGGACGGCCCCCAGTGACCGCTGGTCGCCCCGACCAACAGGCGTGGCTGGCCACGCCGGGTATCGATGCACACCGCAGAAACGGAATTCATTCCAAGATCTGCGCGCTCGACGTCCCAGGACTCTCGATCAGTAGAGCGGCCGAGAAAGAGACCCTTGCGCGTCCCTATCGCGAGGAGATATTCGGTCATCGGGCACCTCACTATTGGCGACCGGCGAAGCCGTCCAGCCGACCCGCTTAGCCGGTTATCCGGATCACATTAGCGAGTGTTTCGCCCGCCGCGTACCGCCTGAGTTGGTCACGCACGAGCCGCCGTGCACGAGGCAGGAATGCGCTCGAGGCACCGCCGACATGTGGCGAGATGAGTACGCCAGGCGCCCGCCACAGCGGATGGTCGGCCGGGAGCGGCTCTGGGTCGGTGACATCGAGCGCAGCGCGCAGCCTGCCCGCGCTCACCTCGGCCACCAGCGCCTCCGTATCAACGATCGGACCGCGCGCCACATTCACCACCAGCGCCCGATCAGGCAGCGCCGCCAGAAAGTCCTTGCCCACCATCCCGCGGGTCTCGGACGTCAGTGGCACGGTCAAGATCACGACGTCGGCGGTGGGCAGAAGCGCGGGCAGCTCGCTCAGCGCACTGACGCCGGCTCGGGCCGACCTCCCAACCCGCACGACCTCGACCTCGAAGCCAGCCAGTCGCCGCTCGACGGCAGCGCCGATCGCCCCGTACCCAACGATCAGCACGGTCCTATCAGCCAGTGCGTCCCGGAACCCGTGCTGCCACTCCCCGGTGAGCTGAGCACGGGCATAGTCGCCCAGGCCGGTGATCGCCGCCAGGGTCAGGGCCACGGCGAGCTCGGCAGTGCTCGTGTCGTGCACGCCACGTGCATTGCAGAGGGTGACGCCGGTCGGGACGTATGGCTCGGCGTGCTCGAAGCCTGCGGTAAGCAGCTGTACGACCTTCAGCGCCGGCATCTGGGCCATCGCCGCAAAAGGCTCAACCTCGAAGACGTAGTCCGGCACGTAGAACTCGATCTCGGTGAGCCGTTCGGTCGGCCAGGTGTCGATCACGACCTCATCGGGCACATCACCGGGATCCGGCACGTACTCCGGGCCGGGGAGCAGCGCTCTCACACCGCGGCACCCTACCGGCCTGCTTGCGCAGGGTAACGGCATGATCTGGTCGTACCGGGAACCAGGAGGGTGAGGACCGCGTACCAACCGATGTCGGCAACTTCCTGACGGAAGGTGGGCCTGGTGCAACGCACGGCCGTGATCGCCGCGGCGACCGTACTGGCCTTCACGGCGCTCACTGCCTGCTCGGGCGGTGATGACTCCGCCGGATCCGCGAACTCGGCACCTGCTACGACGCCGGGCCGGAGCACGGGCTCACCGACCTCGACCGCGACCAAGAGCGAGCCCACGGGTGCCGACCTGAAGCCGGTCGTCACCAGGGTCATCGCCGGCGGTTTCACCAGCCCATGGGGCCTTGCATTCCTGCCTGACGGGAGTGCGTTGGTATCCGAACGGGACACCGCCCGGATCAAGCGCGTGACCGCAGCGGGCAGGGTCACCGCCGTCGGCGACGTGCCGGGTGTCGTACCGGGCGGCGAGGGCGGGCTGCTCGGCCTCGCGATCTCGCCCGACTTCGACCAGAACCACTGGCTGTATGCCTACTTCACCAGCGATCGAGACAACCGAATCGTCCGGATGAAGTACAGCAACGGCGAGCTCGGGAACCCCCATCCCGTCCTCACGGGTATCGCGAAGGCCGGAATTCACAATGGCGGCCGGATCGGTTTCGGCCCGGACGGCATGCTCTATGCCGGGGCCGGCGAGGCAGGTCTGCGCGCTCCGGCCCAAGACCTCCACTCGCTGTCGGGAAAGATCCTCCGCCTGACGCCGACGGGCAAGCCGGCGCCTCGCAACCCGTTCGATAACTCTGTTGTGTGGACGTACGGTCATCGCAACCCGCAGGGCTTCACCTGGGACGACAAGGGTCGAATGTGGGCGTCCGAGTTTGGCCAGGACACCTGGGACGAGCTCAATTTGATCCAGCGCGGCCGCAACTACGGCTGGCCGGTGGTCGAGGGCAAGGCCGACAACAACAGC
Source organism: Actinomycetota bacterium (assembly GCA_046735375.1). Lineage (GTDB taxonomy): Bacteria > Actinomycetota > Actinomycetes > JAKEEW01 > JAKEEW01 > DASYTV01. The sequence goes on from JBKPTD010000001.1 coordinate 30,839, forward strand.
TATGTCAACCCGGTCGTTCAGTGGCACACCGATGAGGCGTCACCCAGCGGCGTCGCCTTTGCCAAGAGCGCGATCTACATGGCCGCCCTGCGCGGGTCTCGACTCTGGCAGATCCCGCTGAACGGCACGCATGCCGAAAAGCCGCGCGACTTCTTCGTGAACAAGTACGGGCGGCTGCGCACCGTCGTGGTCGCGCCCGATGGTTCGCTGTGGCTCACGACGAGTAATACGGACGGTCGCGGAGCGCCGCGCACCAACGACGACAAGATCCTTCGCATTGAGCTGCGCCCTCAGGACTGAGTCACGAACCACCTACCCCCCGTCATTTAGGCTGCGAGAGGTGCGGCGGCCGACGAATCCACTGAAGCTTCCCGGTGGCGCCTGGGCACCGCTGGCCGCGGACTTCTACGCACTCAGAGCCAGCGCGCCACTGCCGCATGTGCCGACCCCGGACGAGATCCTGCGATCCCCCGACGGTGCGACACCCGATGACCAGACGGCCTCCACCCCCCGCCGGGTCATGCTCTGGGTGGTTCTCCCGCTTCTGATGGCCGTCGCGGGGTTCATCTTGCTGAAGGCCGTCGGCGCTGAGATCGGCAGTGGCGGGCTTGTGGTTGGAACGATCTTCGCTTTACTGCCCGTCGTGCCGGTCCTCGCCGTTTTCCTGTGGCTCGACCGGAATGAGCCGGAGCCGGTGCCGTATCTCGTCTTCGCAGTCGCCTGGGGCGCGACTGTGGCTGGTGTGATCGCCCTGGCGTTGAATTCGGCAGGCATTGAATTCCTGCGCCAGTACGGCCAGAAGGATGTCGCGATCGGCGCCGTGTTCATCGCACCCTGGGTCGAGGAGGCCGCCAAGGGAGCAGGAGTTGCGCTGCTCGCGTTGCGAAGGCGGCGGGAGTTCGACGGAGTGGTCGACGGGCTAGTTCTCGCGGGCTTGTGCGGACTCGGCTTCGCCTTTGTCGAGAACGTGCTCTACTTCGGCCGGGCGTACACGGACACGGTCGCCGAGCACGGCACCTTCGGCGGGCTCGGCAGTGTTGGTGCGGTGTTCGTCCTCCGTGGGCTCGGCGCGCCGTTCGCCCATCCCATGTTCACCGCCGCAATCGGCGTTGGCTTCGGCATCGCGGCGTCAACCGACCGCCCACGGGTGCGGGTGGCGGCGCCTGTGATCGGCTATCTCTGCGCTGTCGCCTTGCATGCGTTGTGGAATCTCTCGGCTGCCGGTGGCCTCGCCGGCTTCCTCGTCGTGTACGGGCTGGTCATGGTTCCGCTGTTCGCCGCGTACGTCGGCCTGATGATCTGGGCACGGCGGCGGGAGGGGAGGGTGGTCGCGCAATGGCTGCCGGAATACGGCATGGCCGGCTGGTTCAGCCTCGATGAGGTGGCGCGGCTGGCATCGATGCATGAGCGGCGCCGTGCTTTGGTCGCGGCGGGGAGGTACGGCGGATGGGCGGGACGCCGGGCCACAAGTAAGTTTCAGCACATCGCGACCGAGCTGGCCTTCCTCCGCAATCGGGCGGGACGGCACTCACTTGGACCGGACTTCGCCGATCGGGAGCACGAGCTGCTGGTCGCCGTCGCCGCGAGCCGTGCCCGCCTCCCGGTCACTCCACTGACCACGTAGTGGTTCCAGCATGGAACCGCGAAGGCCCGTGGCCCGTCCAAGTCGCTGAGTTCTTCAAGATCAGAGACGTCTGAGTCCCCGAGAAAGCAGGTGACCAGATGGTGGTCGATGGCAGGCCGCTGGCCGAGGCAAGAGTCGGCGCAAAAACCCGCCGACGGCGCGTAGTGATCACGTTGGCCAGCACCGCGGTCGTGGGCATGGCGATCGGGGGGACGGTCCTGGCCTCCATCCTTGGAGGCATTGCCGATCCCGGGCCACCGGCGGGGTCACCACCCGGCCCGATTGTGACGCCGCCGGGCACCAGACTCGTCGGCGCCGGCCACGCAGCGATCGCGGTACCCAAGGAGTGGGGGACGAACAAGGCACTCTGCGGGGTGCCTCAGCAAGACACCGTCGTCATCGATGTGGCGGCAATCGAGGCCTGTCTACCCCGCCGCCCTCGCGGGGTCGATAGCGTCGAGATCCGGACGGGGCCGCCGCCTTTCTACTACCACGCGGACGAGACGACCCTGATCGACGGTGTGCCCGCCGAGCGGCAGAAGACCGCGTGCTCTCCCGGCGGCCGCCCTGTCTGCATCGGGATCACCTACCTTCCTTCTCTCGGGGTGATGTTCATCGCCGACTCCTCGACCAGTCGGGCGGAGGTGGACCGCATCCTCAGCTGGATCCGGATCGTGCCCGACCGGATTGCCGTTCCTGGTGTTGACAAGATCAGGACGGATGAACAGGGAGGCGCCCGGGCGACCTACGTTGACGTCCTGCACCGGGCGAGCCTGACCGCCGAGATCCACGCCAAGACGGTCCCCGGTAGCCCGGCCGGCTACATCCTCGCCGTTTCACCGGCGCCCGGGACGATGGTGGAGCCGGGCGCGGTGGTCATGGTGACCGTGGTCGCCGAGCCGCGAGGACCTGCCGACGAGGTCGACGTTGGCATGAATTCCGTCCACTACAACCCCAAGGAGGTGTACCACGACCTCGACGATTCGCAGATTCGCTCTGGCGCGACCATCAAGCTGCACGTCGGGGACTACATCTGGGCATACGCGACAGGCAAACGCGCCAGCACCCTCGCCGGCGAACTGGAGGGCACGTCGCTGGCCGTCAACGACTGCAAGAAATGCCCGAACTATCCGCACTCGTGGATCGCAGTCTCGCGGGGAGCGACCAAGATCACACTCACCATCACAGCCCACAGTCGGGCGGTCGTGCTCGGCACCGTCACCGTTCTGGTCCGGTGAAGCAGAACCATCAGGTCAGTCCTTGAGCCACACGCGCAGCTGACCGACGCTGACAAAGCCCGTGCGGTGGGCAGCCGGCAGTCCTGCCTCCCCTTCGTAACCGACGAGCGGCAGACCGGGGAAGTGAGCGGAGATAGCGGCGATTGCGCCGGCCCACGCCCGCTCCTCGTCGCCTGTCACGGTGAACAGGTTGGAGACACCGACGACGGAGGCGCTGCGATTGCCTATCGCACCGGCCGCAATACCCTCACCGTCGTACGCAGCCACAATGGCGACGGCCGGGTCCCTGACCAACGCCGGTCGGAAGACCTCGCCGCCACCATGCGCCGCTGCCCAAGTCCGGAGCTCGTCGGGTGTCTGCACGATGTTCCAGCCCGGGGGAACCACGGCTGGATGCTCCGCCGGCTCGCGGTAAATCCACTCAGCGTCGAAGAGCAGCCCGAAGCCCTCCAACGACAGGTCGACCGATGCGAAGCTGTCCTTGACAGAACATCCGGTCGAGCTGTCCACCCGGCCAACCACATCCCCGGCCGATAGACGATCGCTGAGTGTGACGGCGTCCGGGTACAACGGCGGCGACCGTCGATGCGCGACCCACATATCCGGTTCGAACATGGTGTCAATACCGTGCGTTCGACACACCAGGTCACACCACTCGGCGTTGTTTCTTGCGGCCGCGACGGCGCGCGAATCCATCGGCGCAGCATGGCATGCGTCCTGTCACCGCGCATTACAGACGAAGCTGAAAGGGCTGGCAGCTCTTCCTAGCCGTCTTGGGTGGCGGCGGCGCGGCTTATGACCTGGTCGAGAGGAACGTCGACACCGCGGCAGAGCGCAGGGAGGTCGAAGAAGATTTGCTCGCCTTGCATCTTCCCGTTCTTGAACGGGACGACGTTGACGAAGGCACAGGTAAAGGTCTTGTGGGTGGGCGCGATGCCAAGCCACGGTCCATCCATCGTTCCCTGAACTGTCCCCCAGGTGACGAAGACATCGTCGCCGAAGGCTTCGCCCACCGACGTTGGCGACAGATCAGGGAAGGCGGTGAACAGCGCCTCGTAGGATCGGCGCACTGCTTCGCGCCCTGATGCGCGCGTTCCAAGGGCGACGTTCTCGAGGAAGCAATCGTCGTCGAAGGTTGCGACCACGGCATCCAATTCACGCGCTTCCTCAACCTCGCGATGTTCGAGATACAGGCGCTTCATTTCATGGCGTTCCATCGATCCTCCCCCAAGGACGGCGAGCCGTCACCCGCCGACGATAGTTCCTCCGCCTTGCGCGACGACGCCTAGGTCGGAGTCTGTCGGGTTGCCACACTCGTGCATGCGGTCCGCCGCACCACTACGTTGATGATCTGAAGATGGGAGGACAGCCATGGAAACCCTGTTCGGTGTCGCGGCGCTCCTGGCCGGCATCGGTGTGCTCTGGCTCTGCTTCGCCCTTGGTGTTTTCTACTTCACCCGCACGGGGCGTGAGGGCATGCGGATCCAGCGGATGGAAGACGAGCACCGCCAGCAGATGCGTCAGCAATAGGTCGCCGGTCGCGGCCTCTCAACGAGACCCGTCGCCAGCTGGGCCGTCCGCTGAGCTGCTCCGCAGCCGCTCCCGGAACGACTGGAGGATCTCGCTGGGATCCGGGCGGATGAAGCCGTTCTGCTTCGCCTTCGCACCAAACCTGCCGTGCGCGCCGAAGTCCCGGCCGCTCGGGCCGTCCAGGGGGTCCCATAGGTTGTGAGGCCGCTGCGGATCTTCCGGCTCCTTCGTCTGTTGCGAGCTGTAGCCGGCGCGTGCGAGGTAGCGATCCAGAACACCGCCCGCGACCTTGTTGGCTGCGACGGTCGCCACCGTGGTTCCACCGATCCAGTACTCGCGGCGCTCCGGGTGCTCCGAGGCGTACACCACAGCCCGTGCCGCGATCTCGGGCGCGTAGATCGGCGGCACGGGCTGTGGTCGATAGGGGAGGCGCGAGAGCACCCAGTCGAACTGCGGTGTATTCAGGGCGGGAAGCTGGACCATGGTGAGCCCGATCTTCCTGCGATCGTGGAAGAGCTCCGTGCGCAGTGACTCAGTGAAGCCCTGGATCGCGTGCTTGGCGCCGCAGTATGCCGACTGGAGCGGTATCGCCCGGTGTGCCAGAGCGGAGCCGACCTGGACGATGACACCGGCGTCGCGCGGGATCATCCGGCGCAGCGCCGCCATGGTGCCGTAGACGGTGCCCAAGTAGGTGACCTCCGTCACGCGGCGGAACTCGGCGGGTTCGACCATGTCGACGGGTGCGAACACCGAAGCCATCGCGTTATTGACCCAGACGTCGATCGGACCCAGCTCGGACTCGATGTGCTGTGCTGCCGCTTCCAAGGCATCGGCGTCTGCGACATCTGCCTGGATGGTCAACGCCTGGCCGCCCGCTTGCTCGACATCCTTAGCGGCGCCGGTCAGTCCCGTCTCGCCGCGGGCGATGAGGCCGACCATGTCGCCCCTTGCGCCGAATGCCTGCGCGGTCGCCCGCCCGGCACCCGCGCTCGCCCCGGTAACGACGACGACCTTCGGCTTTTGATCCGCGCCCATGGGTCCGTCCTCCCTGCTCTTGCACGGGCACCGGTCTACCGCAGCTAGCGACGACCAAACGTCAGGTCGACTCGCTTCATGCAGGGCGGGCCAGTCAGGCGGGGATGTCTGCTAGAGCGGCAGCGGCAACGGCGGTTCGCCGGGCGTGAACCGCAGGAGCAAGAGCAACGATGATCGCTGCGGACGCAGCGCAGACGACGAAGCAACCGGCCCACAAGGTCACCTCGCCAAGGCTCTGGAAGACCCTGGTGCCCGCGAGCGGCGCCACGAAGGCAGCCGCACCGAACGCGACTCCGACGGCCGCGCTGTAGCGGCCACGCAGAGCGGGTGGCGCAATGTCGGCGATGAGCGCCGGGCCGACCGCGTTGAAGCCGATCTCGCCCAGCGTCCACACCACCACCGTTGCCGCGAAAACGGGCAGCGTGTCCGCGAAGGTGGTCAGCCAGAACCCAAAGCCCATGATCAAGGATGAGCCGACGAGGAGCGGTATGGGAGCCAGCCGATCGACAGCCCACAGCACGAGCGGCTGAACCGCGATGACAGTGATCGGATTCACCGCGTAGACAACACCGAAATCACCCGGGCCGTATCCATCAGCACGCATCGCGAGCGGAAGGGTCACCATGTACTGCATATAGACGACCGAGGTGAGCAGCACAGAGCTGACCAGGCCGAGGAGCACGCCATCGCGCAAGACGGGGCCGTAGCCGTGATCGTCCTGGCTCGCCGTTTCGACCTTGGTCTCGGGAACGAATCGCGCAATGAGCAGCGCGAAGATCAGGCACGTCAGCGCGTCCAAAACGAACAGCAGCCAGAAGGACCGATTAGCGAGGTAGCCCCCGGCAACGCCGGCCACCGCAACGCCGAGGTTGATGGCCCAGTAGAGCAGTGCGAACGCCCGTGGCCGCCGCGCGGGCGTGACCAGGTCGGCGACAAGGGCGGCCACAGCCGGCCGATATGCGTCGACCATCAGCCCGGCGATGACGGCTGCAATGGCGATGAACACCAGATCTCGTGCGACCGCGAACAGCATGAATGCGGCCGCAGTGCCCAGCATGCTGGCCACCAGTGTCGCCCGGCGCCCGACCCGGTCGGCGAAATAACCGCCGATCGGCTGCGAGATGAACGAACCGAGCCCGAAACAGGCGACCACCGTGCCGACCGTCGACGCGTTCAGATCCCGCGGCCCCGCGAGGTAGAGAGCGAGGAACGGCTCGACGAAAAACCCGATCCGGTTGACAAAGGTGCCGACGAGCAGCACCCAGAACGGCCGCGGCAACCCCTCGGCCGTACGAACCCACCACGCTCGGAACACGATCTATGACGCTATCCGCCGGCACCGACAGCAACGGCGAGCCGTCAGCCGGAGACACCAAGACGGGCGAAGATCAGCTCGCGTACCCGAGCGGCGTCGGCCTGACCGCGGGTCGCCTTCATGACCGCACCGACCAATGCGCCAGCCGCAGCGGTCTTTCCGGACCGTACCTTCTCGGCAATGTCAGGGTTGGCCGCGATCGCTTCGTCGACGGCAGCGCCGAGTGCGGAGTCATCGCTGACGACTGCGAGGCCCCGCGCGGCGACGATCTCGTCCGGTGACCCGTCTCCGGCCAGCACGCCCTCGATGACCTGCCTGGCGAGCTGATCGTTCAGCTTTCCCTGGGCAACCAGCTCCACCACCCGCGCGACATCGGCGGGGCTGATGCGCAGCGCGGACACCTCGGTGCCTGTCTCGTTGGCATGGCGGGCGAGCTCTCCGAGCCACCATTTGCGCGCCTCGGCAGGGGGTGCGCCGGCCGCGACCGTCGCCTCGACCGAGTCGAGCGCCCCGGCGTTGACCAGCGCGTCCATATCGCGTGGCGACAGACCCCACACGTCGGCGAGGCGCCGGCGGCGCGCGGTCGGCAGCTCGGGAAGCGACGCACGCAGCTCCTCAACCCATTCGCGGGACGGGGCGAGCGGTACCAGGTCGGGGTCGGGGAAGTAGCGGTAGTCCTGCGCCTCTTCCTTGCTCCGGCCGGGCGTCGTCACGCCGGTCTCCTCATGCCAGTGGCGGGTCTCCTGGACGACTCGGCCGCCAGCGGCCAGGATTCCGGCCTGGCGTTCGATCTCGTAGCGGAGCGCGCGCTCGATCGACCGCAGCGAGTTGACGTTCTTCGTCTCGGTTCGCTTCCCCCACTCACTGGCCCCGCGCGGCGCGAGAGACACGTTGGCGTCGCAGCGCAGCGAACCCTCCTCCATCCGTACGTCAGAGACGCCGAGGGTGCGGCAGATCTCCCGGAGTTCGGTGACGTAGGCCCGGGCGACCTCCGGCGCCAGCGCGCTCGTGCCCGGTACCGGCTTGGTCACGATCTCTACCAATGGAATCCCGGCCCGGTTGTAGTCGACGAGCGAGTAGTCGGCGCCGTGTATCCGACCGGTCGCACCCCCGACGTGAAGCGTTTTGCCGGTGTCCTCCTCGAGGTGCACCCGCTCGATGTCGACCCGGAAGGTGCGCGGACCGTCCCCCGTGTCGAGCTCGACATCGAGCCAGCCTTCGGTACAGAGCGGCTCGTCGTACTGCGAGATCTGATAGTTCTTCGGCATGTCGGGATAGAAGTAGTTCTTGCGCGCAAACCGGCACCACTCTGCGATCGAACAGTTGAGGGCCAGGCCGATCTTGATCGTGGAATCGACCGCTGACCTATTGGCGACCGGCAGTGACCCTGGCAAGCCGAGGCAGATCGGGCAGACCTGGGTGTTGGGAGCCGCCCCGAACACAGTCGAGCAGGCGCAAAACATCTTGGAGGCGGTGCCGAGCTCGACGTGGACCTCGAGCCCGATCACCGGGTCGTAATCGGCCACTGCCTTCGAATAAGGCAGGAGCGCCGTCGTTTCCACCACATTGGTCACAGGGACGGCGCCTCCTCCAGAAGGGGATGACCCCAGACGTCCCGGAGCGCGGCCTCGACCGCCGCACCCACTCGGTAGACGCGCTCATCAGCGAGCGTGGGAGCCATGATTTGCAAACCCACCGGCAGGCCGTCCTCCGGCGCGAGCCCACACGGAAGCGACATCGCCGCGTTGCCCGCGAGGTTCGCCGGGATCGTGCAAAGGTCCGCGAGATACATCGCCATGGGGTCGTCGACTCGCTCGCCGATCGTGAATGCCGTCGTCGGAGTGGTCGGCGACACGAGAACGTCCACCGACTCGAAGGCACGGTCGAAGTCCCTGGTGATGAGCGTGCGCACCTTCTGTGCCTGGCCGTAGTAGGCGTCGTAGTAGCCGGAGGACAGCGCGTACGTGCCGAGCATGATGCGCCGCTTAACCTCAGGGCCGAATCCGGCAGCCCGCGTCAAGGCCATCACCTCTTCGGTGCTGCGCGTGCCGTCATCCCCGACCCGCAGGCCGTAGCGCATCCCGTCGAAGCGGGCCAGGTTGGACGAGCATTCGCTGGGAGCGATGAGGTAGTAGGCGGGAAGCGCGTAGACGAAGTGGGGGCAGGACACCTCGATGACATCGGCGCCTAGCTTGGCCAGCAACTCAACCGCCTCGTGGAAGCGCTGCTCGACGCCGGCCTGGTAGCCCGCGCCTGACAGTTCCTTGACCACGCCGACCCGCAGGCCGGTCACGTCGGCGATGTGCGCCGCTTCGGCGACCGGCGGGACCGGTGCGTCGATTGAGGTCGAGTCGAGCGGGTCATGGCCGGCGATCACCTCGTGCAGCAACGCCGCATCGAGGACGGTGCGGGCAAGCGGCCCTGCCTGATCGAGGCTGGACGAGAAAGCCACCAGGCCGTAGCGAGACACTCCGCCGTAGGTCGGCTTGACGCCCACCACGCCGGTCACCGCCGCCGGCTGGCGGATCGAGCCCCCAGTGTCGGTCCCGATGCCCAGCGGAGCCTGATATGACGAGACAGCGGCACTGGACCCACCCGACGAACCGCCGGGGATCCGGCCGAGATTCCAGGGGTTATGGGTTGGGCCGTACGCGGAATTCTCGGTGGACGAGCCCATCGCGAACTCGTCCATGTTGGTCTTGCCAAGAACCACCACGCCTGCGTCGCGCAACCGACACACAACCGTTGAGTCAAACGGTGGGCGCCATCCCTCGAGGATCCTCGATCCGCAGGTCGTGGGCACGCCCTTCTGTGTGAAGACGTCTTTCAGCGCCAGCGGCACACCGGCGAGCGAGCCAAGCCGCTCTCCATTCGCGCGCTTCGCGTCGACCGCTCTCGCAGCGGCCAAGGCGCCCTCGCGATCGACATGTAGGAAGGCATGCACTCTCTCGTCCACGGCGGCGATCCGGTCGAGGTGCACCTGCGCAACCTCGACGGCGGAGATCTCACCCGAGGCGATCGCGGCCGCGATCTCGGAGGCCGACAGCCTCGTCAGGTCGGTCACACCGATCACTCCTCATCCAGGATCCGGGGGACCCGGAACCTGCCGTCCTCGGCGGCCGGCGCTGCAGCGAGCACTTCCTCAGGTGACAGGCATGGACCAACCTCGTCTTCGCGCAGGACATTGGTCAGCGGGACGGAATGAGAGGTCGGTGGGATGTCATCGGCGGCGACCTCGGCCACCCTGGCCACGGCCCCGATGATCACATCGAGCTGGGTAGCGAAGTGGTCGAGCTCCTCCTCGCCCAGGTCGATCCGAGCGAGTCTGGCCAGATGTGCCACCTCGGCACGGGTGATGGCCATGGATCAGCTGCTCCTTGCCTGGTCGGGAACCTCGCCATCGTAGAGCCTGGAGCCTGGCGATCTCGCATGGAATTAGTGCCGGCGTCAGGCCCCGCTGGCGCGAGCCGCCGCTGCATCGGGACCCTCGGAGAGCAGGACCTCGAAGGCGTCCTCGTCAAGCACGGGGACCCCGAGCTGTACCGCTTTGTCGTACTTCGAGCCGGGGCTGTCCCCTGCCACGAGGAAATCCGTCTTCTTCGACACTGACCCGGCCGCCTTGCCGCCTCGCTCCTGGATCGCTGCCGTCGCTTCGTCTCTGCTGTAACGATCGAGCGATCCGGTCACGACGACGGTCAGCCCCTCCAGAGGGCGGGGACCCTCGTCGCCGCCCTCCTCCTCGAGCCGCACTCCCGCCACTCGCCACTTGTCGACGATCTCGCGATGCCAATCGACGGCGAACCACTCGCGGATTGAGGCGGCAATCGTCGGCCCCACCCCCTCGGTGGCCGCGAGTTCCTCCTCAGGCGCGGCGGCGATCCTGTCGAGCGAACGGAACTCGCGCGCAAGCGCCTGTGCGGCCGTCGGCCCGACATGCCTGATGGATAGCGCGACGAGGATGCGCCACAGCGGGCGCGCCTTGGCTTGCTCGAGGTTGTCGAGGAGCTTCACCGCATTCGCGGAGAGGGCGCCGGTCTGCACCGTGAAGAAGGCGGACTCCTGAAGCCTGTCCGCGGTCAGGGCGAAGAGGTCGCCTTCATCTGCGACGAGCTTCGCGTCGAGCAGCGCCATAGCGGCCCGATATCCGAGCACCTCAATGTCGAGCGCGGCACGAGAAGCGAGGTGGAACAGCCGCTCACGGAGCTGGGCGGGACACGAGCGAGCATTCGGGCACCTGATGTCAGCGTCGCCCACTTTTTCCGGCGCGAGCTCAGTCCCGCACTCGGGGCAATGGGTCGGCATCACGAACTCGCGCTCAGAACCGTCACGTAGGTCGGCGACCGGCCCCACGATCTCGGGAATCACGTCGCCGGCCTTACGTAGGACCACGGTGTCCCCGATGAGCACGCCCTTGCGCTTGACCTCGTTGGCGTTGTGCAGCGTCGCCATCTCGACTGTCGAGCCGGAGACCCGCACCGGCTCCATCACGCCGAAGGGAGTCACCCGACCGGTCCGCCCCACGTTGACCTGGATGTCCAGCAGCTTCGTATTCACCTCTTCTGGCGGGTATTTGAACGCGATCGCCCAGCGCGGCGCTCGCGAGGTCGATCCGAGTCGGCGCTGGAGCGGCACCTGATCCACCTTGACGACGACACCGTCGATCTCGTGCTCGACGGAGTGCCGGTGCTCGCCGTAATAGGCAATGTAATCGCGCACCGCGTCCAGGTCGGCGACGGTTTTAGCGTGGGCGGCGGTGGGCAGGCCCCATGCCCGCAGGAGCGCGTAGGCCTCCGACAGGCGCTGGATGTCGAAGCCGCGCCTCGACCCGATGCCGTGCACCACGAGGTGGAGTGGCCGGCTCGCGGTGACTCGGGGATCCTTCTGCCGCAGCGATCCCGCGGCCGCGTTGCGTGGATTGGCAAAGGGCGCCTTGCCGGCCTCCACCAATGACGCGTTGAGCTCCTCGAACTTTGCGACAGGAAAGTAGACCTCACCGCGTACCTCGACCAGTCCAGGTAGGACCGCGCCATCAGCGGGCTTCAGGCGGACCGGCACCTCGTCGATCGTGCGGATGTTTGGGGTGATGTCCTCGCCCGCGTGGCCGTCGCCACGGGTGGCGCCGCGCACCAGTCGTCCGTTCTCGTAGACGAGCGCAACGGCGAGTCCATCCACCTTGAGCTCGCACAGATATTCCGCGCCTGTCCCTACCTCACGTTCGACGCGCTGCGCCCAGGCGACGAGCTCAGCATCGGTGAACGCGTTGTCCAGGCTCATCATTCGCTCGAGGTGCTCCACCGGAGCGAAGTCGGTCGAATAGACGTCGCCAACCTTCTGCGTCGGCGAATCCGGAGTACGCAGGCTTGGATAACGCTCCTCCAGCGCGGTGATCTCACGGAACATCCCGTCGTACTGGCCGTCCGAGATGGTGGGACGGTCGAGGACGTAATAGCGATACCGGTGGTCGTCCAGCACTTGCGTCAGCGCCGCGTGCCTGTCACGGGCGTCGACCGGAACACCCTCGACCGTTTCTGCCACCGTTCGATCCTCCGCGTCAGTGCCCGGCTTCGGGCGCCTCGAGCAACACCCGCCCCGCTTCACGGCAATGTTTGAGCGCTGCGCGGGCATAGCGCGGGCTTGCGCCCGCGAGCCCGCATGACGGGGTCACGACCACAGATCCGGCGAGCGTCTCAGGCGCGAACCCGAGGCGCTGCCACCAGCTTCGTACCGGCTCGACGCTATCGGTGGGCGCCGACAGTTCAACATCGTGCGAGGGCACAATCCCCGCGAAGAGCCGCAGTCCCGACTCGAGCGCGCGGCCGAGACCCTCCTCATCCAGCGTGTGGACGAGACCGAAGTCGATTGACAGCGCGCCGGCACCCGCTCGTACGCAAAGGTCGACGGGGAGGGACGCGGCACAGCAATGAACCACCGTCATGACCGGGGCAGCGGCCACGACATCGGCCAATGCCGATCTGGCGACCTGCTCCTCGATCGCGGGCAGGGCACCGAACCCGCTGGCGGTGCGAACACTGCCGGCGAGAACCGCGGGCAGTGTCGGCTCGTCGAGCTGGAGGACAATCTCGGCAGCGGGAAGACGTTTCCGCACGTCAGCCACATACTGCGCGACGCCTTCAGCGAGCGAGGCTGCGATGTCTCTGGCAGCACCGGGATCGGCTAGCGCCTTGTCGCCGTACCTCAGTTCGATCGCCGCAGCCAGCGTCCATGGTCCAGCGATCTGGATCTTGAACGGCCCGCTGTATCCCTCCGCTCGTTCCTCGACGGTGTCGAGATCCTCGGCCAGCCAACTGCGCGCCCGGCTGACGTCACGACCGGGCCGGTCGGTGAAGCGCCACCCGCTCGGGACGGTCTCGGCAGGCAGGTCGACGAGGAGGGAGACGGCGCGGCCGATCATCGCAGCGGCCGGCCCGCGGGCTGGAAGCTCCGGCAAGTAGGGCAGCTCGGGCAGCTCGCCGAAGACGGTTGCCGCCGCCTCACTTGGGTCGGTGCCTGGGTGCGAACCGATCCCGGTGGCGCTTCCTGCAGCCCACGGCTGCGGCTCGGCAGTCATAGCCCAGAGAGTAGAAGAACCCGAACGGGGCGGTGGACGACTGTCAGGCGGCGGTTCTGGCGGCGGCTGCGATGGTCGCCGAGCCGATCACCCGCGTGCGGTCGTACAGCACGATCGCCTGCCCGGGGGCGACACCCCGGGCCGGCCGGTGCAGGCGTACCCGCAGTTCGCTCCCGATCAAGCGGGCCCGGGCAGGGACCGGCGCTCCGTGGGCACGAACCTGGGCAGAGCACGAGACCTCGCCCTCCGGTGCTGGACCGCACCACCGCGGCCTGAGGCCGACCACCTCGTCGACATCGAGCATCTCCGCCGGGCCAACCGTGACCGTGCGCCGAACCGGCGAGATGTCCAGGACATAGCGGGGCTTACCGTCCGCTGCTGGAGTCCCGATCCGCAGCCCGCGGCGCTGCCCGATGGTGAACGTGTGCGTGCCTTGATGGGTGCCGAGGACGGCACCGGTGTGGTCGACGATCTCGCCGGGCGCCTCGCCGAGGCGGCCGCTGAGGAAACCCGCTGTGTCACCGTCCGCGATGAAGCAGATGTCATGACTGTCAGGCTTCTCAGCGACTGCGAGCCCCCGCCGCGCCGCCTCCGCGCGAACGGCAGCCTTCGTGGATCCGCCAACCGGGAACAGTGCGCCGGCGAGCTGACCAGCCGTGAGCACGCCGAGCACGTAGGACTGATCCTTGTCGGGGTCCGCCGAGCGGTGCAGCTCGCGGCCGCCCGCGGCCGTCTCCACGATCTTCGCGTAGTGCCCGGTGCAGACCGCGTCGAAGCCGAGCGCGAGCGCGCGGTCGAGCACCGCCGCGAACTTGATCTTCTCGTTGCAGCGCAGGCAGGGATTGGGCGTGCGACCGGCGGCGTACTCGGCCACGAAATCGTCGATGACGTCTTCGCGAAAGCGCTCAGCCAGATCCCAGACGTAGAAGGGTATTCCGATCACGTCGGCCGCCCGGCGGGCATCCCTCGCGTCCTCCAGCGTGCAGCAGCCGCGCGCACCGGTGCGGAACGACGCGGGGTTGCTCGAGAGCGCGAGATGCACCCCGACAACGTCGTAGCCGGCGTCTGCGGCACGGGCAGCCGCGACGGCCGAATCCACGCCGCCGGACATGGCGGCAAGCACGCGCAGGGGTCGATTCTGGCTGGTCATCTCGGTGTACGAGGGTAGTCGACGGCACCGGGCCGACGTGTCAGACAGTGTGATCGGTCGTCTTGGGCCCGTTCTTCAGGCCCGCACGATGGGCACGCTCGACCACTGGAGCGATCGCGTCGACCAGGGCATCGACATCGGCCTGGGTAGAGGTATGCCCGAGGGAGAAGCGGAGTGAGCCGCGAGCCCGCTCCTCGGCCTGACCCATCGCCAACAGGACGTGGCTGGGCTGCGCGATGCCAGCTGAGCAGGCCGAACCGGTCGAACACTCGATGCCGCGCGCGTCAAGGAGCATGAGCAGTGCATCGCCCTCGCACCCCGGGAACGAGAAATGTGCGTTGCCGGGCAGCCTGCCCTCGACGTCGGGATCTGGGTCACCGTTGAGCACCGCCTCGGGCACCGCCTCGACGATCCCGCGGATGAGGTCCTCCCGAAGCCGCATGAGCTGCTCAGCGCGCTCTGCCTGCCGTTTGACGGCGAGCTCCGCGGCCACGGCCAGCGCCGCGATGGCGGGCGTGTCCAGGGTGCCGGAACGGATGTCGCGCTCTTGCCCACCGCCGTGAAGGACCGGGACCGGGGTCAGGTCGTGGCCGAGCAGCAGCACGCCGACACCGATCGGTCCACCGATCTTGTGACCGGTCACGGTCATCGCGTCCAAGCCGGCGGCCGCGAAGTCCACCGGGAGCTGGCCCACCGCTTGGACTGCGTCGGAATGGATTGGCACTCCGTACGTCCGCGCGATCTTGGTCAGCTCCGCAATCGGCTGTACGGTGCCGACCTCGTTGTTTGCCCACATCACCGAGACCAGCGCGGCTGAGTGGGGATCCCGTTCGAGTGCCTCCCTGAGGGCCTCCGGGTCTACGCGGCCGAGCCGATCGACGGGCAGCAGCTCGATCTCGGCGCCCTCGTGCTCACCCAGCCAGTGCGCTGAATCGAGTACCGCATGATGCTCGACCGCGGAGACGATCACCCGCCGGCGCTGAGCATCCTCCGCACGTCGCGACCAGTAGAGGCCCTTGATCGCGAGATTGTCCGCTTCGGTTCCGCCCCCGGTGAAGATCACCTCCGAGGGCCGGGCGCCGAGCGCCTGCGCCACCGCCTCCCTGGCCTCCTCGACGACTCGGCGTGCAGCGCGTCCCGAGCAATGCAATGAGGACGGGTTGCCGAGCCGCCCGAGATGAGCCGTCATGGCCTCGATTGCCTCGGGGAGCATCGGGGTGGTCGCGGCGTGATCTAGATAGGGCATATCGCCCGCAAGCCTAGCCCGCGGGCAGAATTACCTCGACCGGCGAAATCTCGCCACTGTGCCGTGCACTGCCCGTGGCCCGGTCATGCCTTGCGGCGGCGGACTTCCGCGGTGAGCTGGGGAACGACCTGATGCAGGTCGCCGACCACGCCGAAGTCGACCAGCTCGAAGATCGGCGCCTCCGGGTCCTTGTTCACCGCGACGATCGTCTTCGATGTCTGCATCCCCGCCCGGTGCTGGATCGCGCCTGAGATGCCACAGGCGATATAGAGCTGCGGCGATACGGTCTTGCCGGTCTGTCCCACCTGGTGCTGGTGCGGATACCAGCCTGCGTCGGTGGCGGCCCTGGAGGCGCCGACAGCTGCGCCGAGTGAGTCTGCCAGCTCCTCGATGATCGAGAAGTTCTCCGCCGAGCCGACCCCGCGGCCGCCCGACACAACGATCGCGGCCTCGGTGAGTTCGGGCCGAGAGCCGGTCTCTACCACGACCCGATCGACGACCCGAGCCTGCCGAGCTGCATCTGACAACTCCACCGAAACGTCGATCTGCTCTGCGGCGGCCGACACGTCCGCGGCTACCGGTGAGGTCGCATTCGGTCGCATCGTGATGATCGGCAGTCCCTTGGTGACCCGCGAGTGGACGATGGACGAACCGCCGAAGATCGACTGCTCGGCGACGAAGCCTTCGCCGAGACTCACCGCGTCGGTCAGGACGCCTGAATCGATCTTCAAGGCCAGCCGGGCTGCGACTTCCTTGCCCTCCGCGGTAGAGGCGACGATCACGGCGTCCGGTGCTGCGGTAGTGACCAGCGACGCGAGCAGCTCGGCCGTAGGTGCCACCACGTACTCGGTGAGCTCGGGCGCCTCTGCAACGTAGACCTTCGCCGCGCCGTACTCGGCGAGGCGGGGCGCCGCGGTCTCGAAGCCGGCCC
Source organism: Actinomycetota bacterium (assembly GCA_046735375.1). Lineage (GTDB taxonomy): Bacteria > Actinomycetota > Actinomycetes > JAKEEW01 > JAKEEW01 > DASYTV01. The sequence goes on from JBKPTD010000001.1 coordinate 47,476, forward strand.
CGACGAAGACGGCCGCCGGCGTGCCGAGCGCCCGCGCCGCAGTCAGCAGCTCCAATGTGACCTTCTTGAGCGCGCCCGCGTCGTGCTCGACCAGGACGAGGATCTCACCCATCGTGTTCGCGTACCTCTCAGTGCCTAGATGAACTTCTGCTCGGTCAGGAAGTCGGCGAGCTTGGCGCCGCCATCGCCCTCGTCTTTGATGATCGTGCCGGCGGAGCGCGGCGGGCGGTCAGCGAAGTCGTCGACCGCGGTGGCCGAAGCGGCGAGGCCGACCGCGCCCGGGTCGATTCCGGCCTCGGCGGCGGTCAGCGTCTCGAGCGGCTTCTTCTTCGCCGCCATGATTCCTTTGAACGAGGGATAACGCGGCTCGTTGATCTTTTCCACCACGGATAGGACAGCCGGGATGGCTGCCTCCACCACCGCGTAACCGTCCTCGGTCTGCCGCTGGATACGGATAGTCGTCCCGTCCACGTCCACCTTGCCGGCATAGGTCAGCTGAGGGAGGCCGAGCCGCTCGGCAACCATGGCAGGAACGAGCGACGTCCGTGCATCGGTCGCCTCGGAACCGAAGATCACCAAGTCGTACTCGAGAGTGCCAAGCGCCTGGGCGAGCGCGTAGGACGTCGCGCCGGCGTCGGATCCGGCCAGCGCGTCGTCGAGGAGGTGAACGCCGCGGTCCGCACCCATCTGCAAGGCCTTGAGAATGGTCTCCCTGGCCCGCTCCGGACCCATCGACAAGACGGTTACGTCGCCGTCGGTCGCCCCGGCCAGCCGCAGCGACTCCTCGATGGCGTACTCGTCCAATTCGTTCAGCACGCCGTCGACTGCCGCGCGGTCGAGGGTCTTATCGGCCGGATCGAGCCGGCGCTCCTGCGCAGTGTCGGGTACCTGCTTCACACAGACGACGATCTTCATGGCCGGGGACCGACCTCCAACTCCAGGCGTGAACGGTGCAAAGGTCCGCTTAAGAAGCTTGCCAGTGAACCCGCGGACGCAAGCAAGCCGGTGTGGGTCTGAGCTATGTTACTCACGAGTAGGCATCACTCAGATGTGACCTCAACCACGTGGCATCGGAAGGCCGAGACCGATCTCCCACGGTCTTTGGAGCGGTTGCCAGTGCTGGTAGACGACGACACATCCCACCTCGGTGCGCTGACTCCGTATGCCATGCCTGGCCAAGGCGGCATCAACCTGAGCCACGTGGTCCGGCTCTTCGTCCATCGGATCTCGGATATGTCCCGCCACGTAAACCGGGTCGGGATCGGCGTCCACGATGTGTCGGGCCTCGGGGAACTTCGTCCGGCCGCCCCCGATAGGCGCAACGAACAGCCGGCCGCCCGCGTAGAACTGCAGCGGCATGCCAGTCCAGTAGTCCGAGTAGACATGGGTGATTCCATGGCCCCGCAGCCATGCGGTCGCAGCAGCCAGGCATCCCGGCAGGCCGCGCGGCCCGTCGTCATGGTGGAAGGCCAGGAACGTGGCCGATGTGGCGGCCCAGGCGGCCAGGACTGCGACGGCGACGGATCGCTGGGCCACCCCGCTGCCCCGGGACGGCGCATCGAGGCTCCCGAGCGACCGCGGCACCGATGCCGCAATGCCCAGCGCGAGTGCCGGGTACGCAGCGAAGAGGTAGCGGGGTTCACCCGTCCACCATGTGTACGGCGAGGCCGCGTACAGCAGCGCGACGGTCGGCGGGGTGAGCAGCAACATGTCCGTCGGCGCCGACCTCCCGCTCCGCAGCCGACGGGCGACGGCGACCGCGTAGCCGATGCCGAGCATGGCGAGCAGCGCGTATTGCGGGACGATCGGCCAGCCAGGATGACCGTAGCGGTAGCCCACGCCGATGAACTCACGCAGAACCGGACTCACCAGTGAGGCGAGCCGCTCCCACGTGGTGCGTTCCGGCTGCGGACCGCCGAGCAACGGGAACGTGCCGTGGGCGATCGCCCAACCCAACGCAGGCGCATAGCCGATGACGAGCGCCGGGAGCCCTGCCATGGCGGCCTGTCGCCGCCGCCGCCACAGCGTGGGGAGGGCGTACACCAACGCGGGCAGGATCAGATATCCGGCCGACCAGGACGCCCACAGGGCCAGCCCAATGCTCAGCCCCAGGACGGCGAACCAGCGGCGCTCGCCGGGGCGACCCGCGTCCCGCAGCCGGAGCGCCGCGTACATAGCGAGGAGGCCGAGGATCTGTCCCGTGCCGTACGCACCGTGGCTGCGGACGCCCTTCCAGATGTTGAAGAACGGCCCGGTGGCGAAGAGAGCGGCGGCCAGTGCCGCCTGCCAGCGGGTCGCAAGCATCCGGGCACCCACGATGTAGATCAGCCAGCACACGACGCAGGCGATGGCGACCTGGGTGAGCCGCAGCGTGAAGGCGTTATCGGGCAGCAGAAACAGCATCGCGGCCTGCGGGTACTGCTCGATCGCACCGTTGTAGTGCTGCCCGGCGAGGTACGTGTAGAGGTGACCGTCGAGGATGTGCCTGGCCATCACGCCGGTCGTCGCCTCGTCGCCGTCAAGCGTTGCCTGCGGGGTGGTGAGATACCACAGCCGGACGGCTGCGCAGACGACGATCGCGGCGGCTGCCGCTATCGACGGGGAGACCAGCACCGAGAACCGCGGCGCACGAGCGCCCTGCCGATGGGCCTGGGGCCCGTGCGCCTGGCGGTGAGCGATCTGGAGGGGCATCAGGGGGCCTGGCGGCGCGACCGATGTGCGCGTGAGTGCCATACGTGTTCAGCAGCGGTGTGGATGGGCGCGGCCGGCACCGTGGGCAGCCGGCTCTTCAGTACGTGGGCCGGTGCTCCCGCGGCCACGCTGTAAGGCGGGAGATCGCGGGTGATCACACTTCCGGCTCCGACGACACAGCCCTCGCCGATGTCGACACCGCGCAGGACCGTTGCCTTGGTACCGAGCCAAACATCGCGACCGATGCGCACCGGCGCCTTGACGATGCCCTGGTCCTTGATCGGCTGATCGAGCCGCTCATATCGGTGGTCGAAGTCGCAGATGTAGGCATCGTCCCCGATCAGACTGGCTGGACCGATCTCCACATGAAGGTAGGAGTTCACCGTGACCCGCGCGCCGAGGACAGCCTTGTCGCCGATCCGCAGCGTGCCCTCGTGAGCGCGCAGCGCAGTGTGGTCTCCGATGTGTGCGAACTTGCCGATGACCAGCCGGCCGTAGCCGCGACGTGCGTACGCGTCGACGCCCTTTCCAAGGAAGACCATGCCCTCGGTGATGACGTGCGGCCTCGTGACCCGCAGGCGCGCGTAGCGCAGGTACCGCACGAGGTGGTAGGGCGTCCACGCGCGGTACAGGATCACCCAGCGCAGCGAGGCCCACGTGAGCACCCGAGCCTGCTTCGGCGGCCGCATCCCGATCACGGTTCGTCACCGTACCTGCCGCTCACCCCGCGGAAACATCAAGGGCACCTTCACCCGAACCTATGGGGTGAGGGTCCCCCTCATGGTTCTGCGGATCGAGGTGTCGCGCCCTTCACCCGGCTTTGTGTCCGGTGACGGAAACGTTGTAGTAGAGCCACGGCGGCACATATCGAGACAGCGCGCGGTCGACGGCGGAGAGCCTGAGCCAGGACTGGTACGCGAAGTTGGCCCATCCCCACCCGAGCCGCTCGGGATTGACCGCCGCTTCGAATGTACGAACGGGCCAGCCGAACCACGCCGCGGTCAGCTCCTCGGTGATCATATGAACGTCGGCTGCGCCGGCTCGGCGCGCAGTGGCGGCAAGTGTGGCCGGATCGAAGGTATGCAGGTCGACGACCGCCTCTAAGGCCGCAACTCGAGAAGACTCGGCCAGCTCTTGCCGCGGGCGGGCCCACCGGTCCCGCAGGGCCGGCACGTGCGTCACCCGTGTCGCGAACCACCAGGTGGCCCGGGACAGCCGCCGGGCGATCCGGTCGCCCCACTGCGTCGGCTCACCGGCGATGACGAAGCGACCGCCCGGCTTGAGCACCCGAAGCATCTCCTTGAAGGCCAGTTCCACGTCGGGAATGTGGTGGAGTACCGCATGCCCGACAACGAGATCGAAGAGCTCGTCGCCGTACGGAAGCGATTCGGCGTCCGCGACCCGGCCTTCCACCTCGAAGCCGAGAGACGAGGCGTTGCGCTGTGCCGCGGCCACCATGCCCGGGCTGATGTCGGTGACATAGCCGCGGTCGAGCACACCGGCCTGTTTGAGGTTCAGCAGGAAGAAGCCAGTCCCGCAGCCGAGCTCCAGCGCTTTGCGGTACGGCCACCCGTCGGTCCCCGCAACGGCGACGAAACGATCCCTGGCGTAGGCGATGCACCGCTCGTCGTACGAGATCGACCACTTCTCGTCGTAGCCGGCCGCTTCCCAGTCGTGATAGAGCACGTTGGCCAGCTTGGGGTCGCGCCATGCGGCCTCGACCTGCTGCGCGATCGAGTCCGCGCCCCCGGCGCCCGCGTCAGGCACCCTTGAAGACCGCTTTGCCCGGGCCGTGCTCGATGAAGGACTCGAAGCCAATGGCCTTGTCCTCGGTCGCGAAAAGTGAGGCGAACTGTTGCCGCTCGATCTCCAGGCCCGTGTCAAGGTCGGCTTCCAGTCCGCGGTCGACCGCCTCCTTGGCCGCGCGGAGGGCGTAGGCGGGTCCGCTCGTGAACTGCCCAGCCCACTTCTGCGCCGCGGCGTACACCTCACTCGAGGGCACCACCTGGTTGACGAGCCCTATCGCCAGCGCCTCCGAGGCGTTGACGAAGCGACCCGTGAAGACGATGTCCTTCGCCCTGGCCGGGCCGACCAGCCTGGCCAGGCGCTGAGTTCCGCCGGCCCCTGGGATGATGCCGAGCAGGATCTCCGGCTGGCCGAGCCTCGCGTCCTCGGCCGCGATCCTGACGTCCGCGCACAGCGCGAGCTCACAGCCGCCACCTAGGGCGTAACCGTTCAGGGCGGCGACGACCGGCTTGGGGATCTTGGCGATCGACGAGAACGACGACTGGAGCGCACCCGACCGATCGACCATGTCGGTGTAAGACATCGCCGCCATCTCCTTGATGTCGGCGCCGGCGGCGAACACCTTTTCGCCGCCGTAGACGATCACCGCGCGGACGTCGGCGCGGCCGGCTGCCTCGTGCGCCGCCGCCCGCAACTCCTCCTGGACCGCTGCGTTCAACGCATTCATCGGCGGCCGGTCGAGCCTGATCGTGCCGATGCCGTCCTCCACGTCGAGACATACGAACTCGCCCACGACTCCCTCGCCTCCGATAAAGGTCAGCCCCGGGCGGAAGACTAGTGTCGCGGGGCAGCCGGACGCGTACACTCGCGCGTTTTGATCGGTGAGAGGCTGGCCGCGCTGAAGGCAGGCATCGGCAGCCGCGGACGTGCCAGGACTTCGCACCTTCGTGAGGATGGATGTCATGACAAGCCGGCCGTGGCCTGGACGGTGGCAACCGCTCGGCGCGACCTTCGACGGCGAAGGCACCAACTTCGCACTCTGGTCATCGGGCGCGGAGGGCGTCGAGGTGTGCCTATTCGCCGATGACGGCACGGAGGAGCGGATCGCGCTCGACGACTGGACCTTCCATGTCTGGCACGGTTACCTGCCGGGCGTCGGGCCAGGTCAGCGGTACGGATACCGCGTCCACGGCCCGTGGGACCCGCGACACGGGCTGCGATGGAATCCCGCCAAGCTGCTCGTTGATCCCTATGCCAAGGCAATCGACGGCGGTTACACCCTCGATCCGGCCATCTACGGCCACGCCGGCAGCGACGACCTTCGTCGCAACGACCGGGACTCCGCGCCCTTCATGCCGAAGTCGGTCGTCGTCCACGACGAGTTCGATTGGGCCGGGGTGGAACGTCCGCGTGTGTCATGGGCAGACACGGTGATCTACGAGATGCACGTTCGCGGCTTCACAATGCGACATCCCGCGGTCCCGGCCGACCTTCGCGGAACCTACGCGGGGCTGGCGCATCCCGCGGCCCTTGACCACCTGGTACGGCTGGGGATCACCGCTGTCGAGCTCATGCCCACCCACCACTTCGTGGACGAGCCGCACGTCGTCGCGCGCGGGCTGCGGAACTATTGGGGTTACAACTCGCTGGGCTACTTCGCGCCGCATGCGGCGTATTCGGCGGCCGGCACCCGAGGCGAGCAGGTCAGCGAGTTCAAGCAGATGGTGCGGGCCCTCCACGCTGCCGGCATCGAAGTGATACTCGATGTGGTCTACAACCACACCGCCGAAGGCGATCACCTCGGCCCTACGTTCGCCTTCCGCGGCATCGACAACAGCGCCTACTACCGGCTGCGCGACGGCGGCCGGCGCTATGCCGACTACACCGGCACCGGGAACACGCTGAACGTGCAGCAGCCGCACGTGCTCCAGCTCATCACCGACTCGCTGCGGTATTGGGTGACCGAGATGCAGGTCGACGGCTTCCGCTTCGATCTGGCCGCCGCACTCGCTCGCTCGATGCATGACGTCGACAAGCTGTCCTCATTCCTCACCGTCATCCAGCAAGACCCGGTCCTCTCCCGGGTGAAGCTCATCGCCGAGCCGTGGGACGTGGGCGAAGGTGGCTACCAGGTCGGCGAGTTCCCGCCGCTGTGGACCGAATGGAATGACCGGTACCGGGATGCCGTCCGCGACTTCTGGCGGCTGCACGATCCGGGGGTCCGCGAGCTTGCGTCGCGGCTGGCCGGGTCGAGCGACTTGTACGAGGACGATGGCCGGCGGCCCTTTGCCTCCATCAACTTCGTCACCGCCCACGACGGCTATACCCTTCGCGACCTGGTGTCGTACGAGCACAAGCACAACGAGGCCAACGGCGAGGGCAACCGCGACGGCAACAACGACAACCGCTCGTGGAACTGCGGTTTCGAGGGCGAGACCACGGATCAGTCGATCGTCGCGCGGCGGATCCGGCAGGCGCGGAACATGCTCCTAACGCTGCTCACCTCGACCGGCGTACCGATGCTCGTCGCCGGCGACGAGATGGGCCGCACTCAAGGCGGTAACAACAACGCCTACTGCCAGGACAACGAGATCTCCTGGCTCGACTGGTCTTACGTACAGGCAGGCGAGGCAGCACCAAATCCGGGCACTGGCTCGGCGTCCGAGGATCGCCAAATGTCAGAGGCCACCGATCTTGAACGGGAGTGGGCAGGCCTGCTCGCCTTCGTACGCGCTCTGATCGAGCTGCGACGGTCCGAGCCGGCCTTCCGGCAACGGCACTTCTTCGAGGGCCGGCCACTCGTTGAAGGCGGCCCGAAGGACCTGACCTGGTTCGGCCGCGACGGCGCGGAGCTCACCGCTCCACTCTGGGATGACGCGCGGCTGAACACGATCGGGATGTTCCTCGCCGGGGACGCGATCCGGCAGCGAACCCGGCACGGCGAACGGATCGTCGGCGACAGCTTCCTGATACTCCTCCACGCCGGAGACGCTCCGACCGAGTTTCGGCTTCCCGGCCCTCCGCTGGCCACGTCGTACGAGATGGTCATCGGCACCGCGGGCCCGGCCGAATCGACCCAGGCCGGTGGCGACCTCACTCTCCCTGCCCGGTCCGCAGCCGTCCTTAAGGCCGTCCGCTAGGAGCAGCGCCTCCCCTCGCGTCCCGACCGCATCGGCGCGCCCTGGAACATGACTCTGCGCCCCGGAACATGACTCCGCTCCCTGGATGCATCCGGAAGACCGGCATTTCGGACAGGATCTGATGCGGCAGGGAGCGAAGTCTGGTCCGGGCGTCCCGTTAGCCCCGAATGCGGGAGGAGCCTGGTTAGGCGAAGCCGCGGCCGACGGCGGGGACGGGGAGGCCGTGCGGCCGGTCGGTGGGCGGCACGAACGCAAGGGCGAGCAGGTCATAGCAACCGAGCGGCGCGAAGGTGATGCGCAAATGGCGTAGTGAGGACCCCCTTCCGGCAGCGCCACTCACCATGTTTCGCCAGGCGGATCCCTCGAGTTCGATCAACCGGTCGCTCGCCGATACCTGATCGCGCCTGCACGCGGCACGCGGCGTGAACCCAATTGCCGCCACGCCGAGGAAGAGTACGGACTCCCAGAGGTATTCGCCGGTCGGGCCGGGAAGGTCGTAGCTCAGGGTTACCCGGTCTCGCCGATGGCTGAGCACTGGACCGTCGCGGCATTCCATCGACGACATGGGCATCGTCCACACGACAGTTCGCGTTCGTGCCACAGTCCCCCCCGTCACTGACAGTGCGCTGTGGAGCACCAAGGGTACGGCATCGTCCACACCACCGTTCGTCTTCGCACCACAGACCGCCGGGAGCCCAGCCGCTGGCTCACCCGAGCGTGCCGGGCAGCCCGACGGGGATGGCCAGGAGCTCATGGCCGGCCATCGTCTCGATGCCGAGCGCTGCAATCTGACCCAGAGGAACGGTGGTCGAGGCAGGGACGTCGACCGTACCGTCGTAGCCAGCGGGCCAGCTGCCGGCTTCGTGCTGTGCGCCGGAGCTGTCACGGACGATCAGCCGGCAGGTCATCCCCTCCGGCACACCGCGGAGTCGAAGCTGGATATCGGTTCCAGTGCCGGTCCCGACGAGGTTCGCAATTCCGGACACTCTCGCCGCGGTTGCGCTGGCGACTACCGGACTGGGCGCCGGTGGATCCTGCTGATCAATGGCCGGGATCGCCATGCCCGCGGCCGCGACGGCGAGAGCGGCCGCGACGAAGGCTCGGCGCGACTTGGCCTGGCGCTGCCGGGTCGCTGATGTCGTCGCCAGCAACCGGTCGAGCACTACCGGCGATGGCTCAGGTGAGCTGCGGGGGGCGATCTCCGCCTCGCTCACCGAACCCAGGAGATTGGCGACCGGGCGCAGCTCATCGACAGCCGCCCGGCAGATCACACAGAGCTTGAGGTGGACCTCGATTCTCGCTCGCTCCGACGCGGCCACCCGGTCGAGGACGTAGGCCCCGACCGACTCGGTGACTTCGCAGTTCGTTGCGCTCGCCCGGACACGGTTCACGGCGTCGTCAGCCCCCGCTCTTCGAGCACGAGCCGCAAGGCCCGCAGCGCGTAGAAGCTGCGCGACTTCACTGTGCCCGCAGGGATACCGAGGACCGCGGCGGCTTCCACGATCGACCGGCCGCGGTAGAAGAGTTCGACGATCACCTGGCGGTGCGCCTCGCTGATCGCTTGGAGGGCGTCGGCTACCTGCCAGGACAGCAGCGCCTGATCAAAGGCGCGGTCATCGGCCACCAGCGCGTCGGCCGCGTGGATCGGGACTTCGGGTGCCCTCGCGGTCTTGGCCCGATGCCCGGAGATCACGAGGTTGCGCGCGACCGTGTAGAGCCACGGTCGTACACGATCTTCACTCAGCGCCTCAGGATGCTGCCACGCGCGCAGGAGAGTTTCCTGTACGACGTCTTCCGCGCGCTGCCGGTCGCCGTCGACCAATCGCTGGACAAAACTGAGCAACGGGCCGGCGTACTCCGCGTAGAGCGCGCGGACGAGATCCTCGTCGGCTGCCTGGCGGACACCCACACAAAAAGCTACGCATCCCGCCTACGCCACGGTTCAGACGTGAACAGGCGGTTGACCGCCTGAAAGGCGGGCCTGGGCGCCTCGCTATGGGAGGGCGATCAGGCCGAATTCCGCGGGGCTCGCGAGGAGCTTGTGCCACGGCAGGACCCGGACCGTGAAACCCACCTGCCCGGTCTTCAGCAGTGCGACGCTCCCCTCATATCGCCACCGGCCCGACTCGTAGGCCTCCGCTGGATCCAGGGTCTGGAACATCGGTTCAGTGATGCCGTCGCTGTCGTCGACCCGACCGTACGCCACCTGGACGGCGACATCCTCGGGCGTGAGATCACCGAGGGACACGAATGCGCGGACCACCAGAGTCGCGCCCACCGACGTCGCGTCCGCGACGCCGTCCGACTCCACGTGATCGACCCGCACGCTCGGCCAGGCGTGACGGACCCGCCCCTTCCAGTCGGCGAGCACCTTGGCCCCGACGAAGTCGCCGTCGAAGACCGCAGCCACCGAACGCGCCGCAGGGGCGTACAGCGTGTGGACGTAGTCGCGCACCATCCGGTCGGCGCCAACCCGTGGTCCCAATGTCCGCAGCGTGTGCCGCACCATCGCGAGCCAGCGCACTGGAAGCCCCGCGACGTTACGGTCATAGAACTGCGGCGCGACGCGATTTTCGATGATGTCGTACAGGGCAGCCGCCTCGAGGTCGTCCCGCCGATCCGGGTCGTCGACACCGCTGGCACTCGGGATCGCCCAGCCGTTCTGCCCGTCGTAGAGCTCGTCCCACCATCCATCCATGATCGAGAGGTTGAGGCAGCCGTTGAGCGCGGCCTTCATGCCAGATGTACCGCATGCTTCGAGCGGGCGCAGCGGGTTGTTCAACCACACGTCGCACCCGGGATAGAGGGTTTGCGCCATCCCCATGTCGTAGTTCGGGAGGAAGACGATGCGGTGCCTGACCTCGGGATCGTCCGCGAACCGCACCAAGTTGCGGACGAGCGCCTTCCCACCGTCGTCGGCCGGGTGCGACTTGCCCGCCACGACGATCTGAATGGGTCTGGTGGGGTGCAGCAGTAGCCGCTTGAGCCGGTCCGGGTCGTTCAACATCAGCGTCAAGCGTTTGTACGATGGGACGCGCCGGGCGAAGCCGATCGTGAGCACCTCAGGATCGAGCGCCGAGGAGACCCAACCGAGCTCGGCCTCGCTGGCGCCGCGCTGTCGCCAGGACTCCCGCACCCGCCGCCGCACGTCGTCCACAAGGGCGGCCCGCAGGATCCCGCGCAACCGCCACAGCGCTTCGTCGCGGACGAGCTCCCAGCCCGCGCCGCCAGCCGTCGGCGGACCGGCATCCGCCTCGCCCGCCGATGACGCATCGCCGTTGACCTCCGGCTCGGTGTACGCGGCGAGTCCGGCCGCGGCCGCCGGGGCGTACTCGGCCAGGGTCGTGGTCACCTCCGGCTTGACCCAGGTCGGTGCGTGGACGCCGTTGGTGATCGAACCGATCGGCACCTGGTCCGGGTCGAAGCCCGGCCACAGGCCTGCGAACATCCCCCTGCTGACCCTGCCGTGCAGCAGACTCACGCCGTTGGCACGCTGCGCCAGCCGCAGCCCCATCACCGCCATGTTGAACAGATCGGGACTGCCGCCCTCGTAGGTTTCCGCACCCAGCTCGAGGATGCGATCGACCGGTGTGCCTGGCGAGGCGTTATCCCCGCCGAGGTACTGCATGATCAACTCGCGCGGAAAACGGTCGATGCCCGCCGGCACCGGCGTGTGGGTGGTGAAGACGGTTCCGGTCCTGACGGCCTCGAGCGCCGTGTCGAAGGACAGGCCTGCCTCCTCCGTCAGCTCCCTGATCCGCTCCAGCCCGAGGAAGCCGGCGTGGCCCTCGTTGGTGTGAAAGACGATGGGGTCAGGCGTACCGGTCATCTGGCAATACGCCCGCAGCGCCCGGACACCGCCGATGCCCAGGAGCATCTCCTGAAGCAGCCGGTGCTCCGTACCGCCGCCGTAGAGCTTGTCCGTCACCTCGCGCTCGCCGAGGCCGTTGTCCTCGATGTCCGAGTCGAGCAGGAGCAGCGGCACCCTGCCGACCTGTGCCTTCCAGATCTGAGCTGCCAGCAGGCGGCCACCTGGCAGACCTACCCGGACTCGCAACGGCGCTCCCGCGGCGTCCCGCAGCAACGCCAGCGGGAGCGCATACGGGTCGATCAGCGGGTAGTGCTCGATCTGCCAGCCGTCCGCCGACAGGGTTTGCCGGAAATACCCACGACGATAGAGCAGACCGACTCCGATGATCGGTACGCCCAGATCGCTGGCCGCCTTGAGGTGATCGCCCGCGAGGATTCCGAGTCCGCCCGAGTACTGCGGCATGGCGGCAGTGATCCCGAACTCTGGTGAAAAGTAGGCGATCGATTCGGGCGGAACAGACGAGGCTTGCGATCCGGCAGCGCTGCCCTCGGCCGCCGCTGAATCGGCGTCGGCTGCATCGGCACCGCCACCCTGGTCCGGGCCTAGCTCCTCGCTGGTTCCAGCGAGGTACTGATACCACCTCGGGGCGGTGAGGTAGGTGGCCAGGTCAGCTGCAGCCGCGTCGAGCCGCTCCCTGAATTCCGGATCCACCGCAAGCTGGTCGAGCCGGTCCGAAGAGAGCTCGCCGAGCAGCCGGATCGGGTCACGCCTGACCCGCTCCCAGACCTCGGGGTCCGCTGCCGCGAATAGCTCGCGCGTCGGCGCGTGCCACGACCACCTGAGGTTCATGGCGAGCTCGCCAAGGGCCGTCAGCGGCTCGGGCAGAACAGCCTGGACGGTGAATCGACGAAGGGCTCTCACGGTGAGGCACCCTAACCCGTCAACGTCCCAGCCCGCTGGTCGTGCTCTTGTACGACAGGGCTTCGCGGGTTGCCGGGACGCACTTGGGTAGGTTCGTTCAGGTGAGGATGGGGCGCATTCCGATCACCGATGTCCAGCCCGCAGTCGACTGCGGACGTCGCCCGGCGAAAGCGGTGCCCGGGGAGACGGTCCGCGTCAGCGCTTTCGTGTTTCGCGAGGGTCATGACGCGGTCAACTGCAACGTCGTTCTACGAGATCCGGATGGCCGGCGAGGGCCGTACACGCCCATGCGTCCCGGTGCGCCAGGCACCGATCGCTGGTACGCCGACATCGTCCCCGACCGCCCCGGGCTGTGGTCGTACGCGATCGAGGGTTGGTCCGACCCGATGGCGACCTGGCGGCATGCCGCGGTGGCGAAGATCTCGGCGGCCGAGGGCGGTGTGATCGCCGGTGGAGTCGCTCAGGTCACTGAGCAGGACGTCGAGCTGACCCTCGAGGAGGGGGCGAAGATCTTCGAGCGCGCGGCCTCCACCGTCGCTCCCCGCCACAGTGCCATGGTCAAGGACGTCATCATCGCGCTGCGGGATCGGTCCCGGCCGGCACCGGCTCGGCTGGCGGCTGCGACCGCGCCCGAGGTGAGCGCCCTCCTCGCGGACAACCCACTGCGTGATCGGGTCACCAGCTCCTCCCGGTACGCGTTGCAGGTCGACAGGAAGCTGGCACTCTTCGGCAGTTGGTACGAGTTCTTCCCTCGCTCGGAGGGAGCGCGGTACGACGAGCGGGCCCAGGCCTGGCGGTCCGGGACCTTCGGCACAGCGGCGAAGCGACTGCCCGCCATAGCGGCGATGGGGTTCGACGTCGTCTACCTGCCGCCGATCCATCCGATCGGCACCGCGCACCGCAAGGGCAGGAACAACACGCTCGTCACCGAACCGGACGATCCCGGCTCGCCGTGGGCGATCGGCGGGCCAGACGGCGGCCATGACGCTATTCACCCCGATCTTGGAACCTTCGATCACTTCGACGCCTTCGTGGCGGAGGCGGCGAAGCACGGCCTCGAGATCGCGCTGGACTTCGCCTTGCAATGCTCGCCAGACCATCCTTGGGTCAAGGAGCATCCGGAGTGGTTCACGACGCGTGCCGACGGCAGCATCGCCTATGCGGAGAACCCACCGAAGAAGTACCAGGACATCTACCCGATCAACTTCGACAGCGATCCGGAAGGCATCTGCGCCGAGGTGGTGCGGATCCTTCGACTGTGGATGTCACACGGAGTGCGTGCGTTCCGGGTCGACAACCCGCACACCAAACCCCTCGACTTCTGGGAGCGGGTGCTTGCGGATGTCAGGGCGACCGACCCTGACGTGATCTTCCTTTCGGAGGCCTTCACGAGGCCCGCCATGCTGCGGGGATTGGCGAAGATCGGCTTCCACCAGTCCTACACGTATTTCACCTGGCGCAACAGCAAGGACGAGCTTCAGGCCTATTTGCGTGAACTGTCGATGGAGACCGCGCATTTCTTGCGCCCGAACTTCTTCGTCAACACGCCGGACATCTTGCACGCCTACCTGCAATATGGCGGCCTGCCGGCGTTCAAGATCCGTGCTGTGCTCGCCGCAATGACGTCCCCGGCCTGGGGGGTTTACTCAGGCTACGAACTCCACGAGCATGTCGCCGTACGCCCGGGCAGCGAGGAATATCTGGACTCGGAGAAGTACCAGTACAAGCCGCGCGACTGGGATCGGCCCGACTCACTCGCGCCGTACCTCACCAGGCTCAATGAGATCCGCCGCGCTCATCCGGCCCTGCACGACCTGCGCAACCTGCGGTTCCACTATGCCGACAACGACGCGATAATGGTCTTCTCCAAACGGTCACGCCCTATGGCCATGGGGGCGGCCAGGGGCGACAGTCCCGCTCCGAGTTCCCAAGGTTTCGCCGCAGCTGGCGGAGCCCGGTTCGGGCCGGAAGACATCGTGCTGGTCGTGGTCAACCTCGATCCGCACGGCACCCGCGAGGCAACCGTCTCGTTGGACATGCCGGAGCTCGGAATGGATTGGCAGGAATCGTTTGCAGTCCACGACGAGGTCACCGGTGCGACCTACTGGTGGCGGCAACACAACTACGTCCGGCTCGATCCGTTCGTCGAGCCGGCACACATCTTCACGGTAAGCAGGAACGGCGCATGAGTGAGCGTCAGCGAGCGGATGAGGGTCATCGAGCCAGGGCTGGTGCGGCGACGAGTCTGGGGGTCGGGTGAGCGCAGATGTAGCGAGGGGCGGGCCTCCCAGAACGGCCAAGCAGAACACGACCGGGGTCGAGGTGAAGACGGCCCCGGCCGCCGCGAGCACACCCCGCGGCGCGGGCGCTGGCGCTCGTACGTCGATAGCGGATGCGGCGACCTGGACGCGGCCTGAGGTGGCCGAGCCGACAGTGTCGGCTGGCGTCGGCATCGATCCGTTCGCCGATGTCTCCGAGGCGGAGCGAGACCCGCAGTGGTTCAAGCGCGCGGTCTTCTATGAGGTGCTCGTCCGGTCGTTCAACGACTCGAACGGCGACGGCCAGGGCGACCTGCCTGGCCTCACCGCCAAGCTGGACTACCTCGCCTGGCTCGGCGTGGACTGCCTCTGGCTGCCGCCCTTCTATACCTCGCCAATGCGTGACGGAGGCTACGACGTCTCGAGCTCCACAGCGATCCAGCCTGAGTTCGGCACGCTCTCGGATTTCGTCGAGTTCGTCGATGAGGTGCATCGCCGTGGCATGCGGGTGATCATCGACTTCGTCATGAACCATACGAGCGACCAGCATCCGTGGTTCCAGGCGTCCCGTGAGGACCCGCAAGGTCCGTACGGCGACTTCTATGTCTGGCGAGACGATGACAAGGGCTACTCAGACGCTCGGGTTATCTTCGTCGACACCGAAACGTCGAACTGGACCTACGACCCAGTACGCCGGCAGTACTTCTGGCATCGCTTCTTTTCCCATCAGCCCGACCTGAACTACGACAACCCGCAGGTCCAGGAGGCTGTTGTGGAGGCATTGCGGTTCTGGCTTGACCTCGGTATAGACGGCTTCAGGCTTGATGCCGTGCCTTACCTGTTCGAGGAGGAGGGCACGAACTGCGAGAACCTGCCAGCCACCCATGAGCTCCTCAAGCGGATCAGGGCCGAGGTGGACCGGCTCTATCCCGACCGAGTCCTGCTCGCGGAGGCCAACCAGTGGCCTGGCGATGTCGTCGACTACTTCGGAGACGCAGTCGAGGGCGACGAGTGTCACATGGCCTTCCACTTCCCGGTGATGCCACGGATCTTCATGGCGGTTCGCAGGGAATCGCGCTATCCGATTTCGGAAATCATGGCGCAGACGCCGGAGATCCCACCGAACTGCCAGTGGGGCATTTTCCTGCGCAACCATGACGAGCTGACACTCGAAATGGTCACCGACGAAGAGCGCGACTACATGTGGGCGGAATATGCCAAGGATCCGCGGATGAAGGCGAATATCGGTATACGCCGCAGGCTCGCTCCGCTGCTCGAGAACGACCGCAACCAGCTCGAGCTATTTACCGCGCTCTTGCTTTCGCTGCCCGGCTCGCCGGTCCTGTACTACGGTGACGAGATCGGCATGGGCGACAACATCTGGCTAGGCGACCGCGACGGTGTCCGCACCCCGATGCATTGGACGCCTGACCGCAACGCAGGATTCTCGACCTGCGACCCGGGGCGCCTTTTCCTCCCAGTGATCATGGACCCGGTGTACGGCTACCAGGCGCTGAACGTTGAGGCAGAGCTGCGAAACTCGACCTCGTTCCTGCACTGGACGCGCCGCATGGTCGAGGTGCGCAAGCAGAATCCCGCTTTTGGGCTCGGCTCGTTCACGGACCTCGGAGGCAGCAACCCGAGCGTGCTCGCCTACGTCAGAGAGTTTGGCGACGATCTCGTGCTCTGCGTGAACAATCTCTCCCGCTTTGCGCAACCGGTCGAGCTCGACTTGCGTAAATGGGAAGGGATCGAGCCGGTAGAGCTGCTCGGCGGCGTGCGCTTCCCGCGGATCGGCGAGCTGCCATACCTGCTCACGATTGCTGGCCACGGTTTCTATTGGTTCCGGCTGCCGAGGGAAAGCCATACCCCATGACTGAACGGGCGCTCGACCCGAACGCACTCACGGAGATCCTGCGTGAATGGCTGCCACGGCAACGTTGGTACGCGGCAAAAGGTCGAGATGTCCAAAACCTCGCGGTCAGCTCCTACGACGTTCTCGCTGGCGGTGAACCAGCGCTGCACCACGCGATCGTGCGTGTCGATGGCGATAACTATCAGCTCTTCCTTGGCCTGCAAGGCGGGGAGGTGCCACATCGGATCGAGCACGCGGTCCTCGGCTGGCTGCCCGTCGACGACGGACGGATGGTCGCGGTCTATGACGCGCTGCACGATACGGAGCTGACCACCATCTTGCTCCAGCGGCTCACTCGGCTACCCGATGCGGTCGTGCCGAGCAACCTGCAATCACTTGTGGTGCAGTCCGAACAGTCCAACACCTCGCTCATCTTCGGCGACGAGCTGATCCTCAAGGTGTTCCGGCGCATCTCCCCTGGGATCAACCCCGACTTCGAGGTAACCACCGCGTTGGCTCGCCGGGGGTGCAAGCGCATCCCGCGCCCACTCGCCTACCTCGACACATCGGTCGAAGGGGAGCCGACCACTGCGGCGATTCTCACCGAGTACCTGCGTACTGCGGTGGACGGCTGGGAACTGGCCAAGACCAGCGTTCGCGATCTGTTCGCGGAGGCCGATCTGCATGCGGACGAGGTCGGCGGGGACTTCGCGAGTGAGGCGTACCGCCTCGGCCAGGCCACGGCCGAAGTACACGCCGACCTGGCCGCGGCGTTGGCGACCGTTACCTTCGATTCGTCCGAACTCAGCGGCATCGCGGCCGGGATGCACAAGCGACTGTCCGCGGCGGTGGCAGAGGTGCCAGACCTCGCCCCGTATGCAGAAACCTTCAGCGCCACCTACGACGCACTCGCCCACAGACCGGCGACCGCCGAACCGATCCCGGCACAACGGATCCACGGTGACCTGCACCTGGGGCAGGCGCTTCGGACCGAGATGGGTTGGTTCCTCATTGATTTCGAAGGTGAGCCTGCGCGCCCGCTCGCCGAGCGGCGCCTGCCCGACTCGCCGCTGCGGGATGTCGCGGGCATGCTGCGGTCCTTCGACTACGCCGCCCGGCACATGCTCGTCCTCTCCGACACTCCGGTCTCGCCACAGCTCGAGTACCGCGCCGACGAGTGGGCGCAACGAAATCGCGACGCCTTTTGCGACGGCTACGCGGTCGGCCTGGGCGTCGACCCGCGTGACGACCCGCTGCTGTTGCGTGCTTTCGAGGCCGACAAGATCGTGTACGAGGTCATGTACGAGGCGCACCACCGGCCGAACTGGCTACCGATCCCGCTAGCCGGCGCACGCCGCCTCGGCGAGATGTAGTCGCCCAGCCTCTCCTCGCCCCACCAAGCACCGTCCATCCCTCCGACCAAGATCTTCAGTTTTGGTGGAATCGGGCAGTCCGCTGCGCGATCCCACCAAAACTCGAGATCTGGGTTTCCCCTCATAGCGTGGAGACATCGCCTTTGAGGAGGTACGGGCGGTGGCGAGGAAGTATCGGAAGTTCGACGAGGACTTTAAGCAGGGCGCGGTGCAGCTGGTGGTCGAGACCGGCAAGCCGATCGCGCAGGTGG
>JBKPTD010000002.1:0-7293 GCA_046735375.1 Actinomycetota bacterium
GTTCTTCTCCAGAGACACCACGATGTAGGACTTGAACCGATCGGCGTTGCCTACGTCGTACACCAGATGGTGGCGGGCCACGACGTCGAACTTCTCATTCAGCAGCAAGATGACATCGGCCTCGTAGCCAAGTGCCGTCGACCCACGCAGGTGGTGGATACGCAGCCGGGCACCGGGTGCGATTCCCTCCGCGTTGGCGGCGACGACGGCCACCACGGGAACGCTGAACTCGAGTGCCAGGTCCTTCAGCCCCTCGACGACCAGGGTGACCCGCTCCTCTTCGACGATGGGCTGGGCGGTGGGCACGACGACCTTCTGCAGATAGTCGATGACAGCAATCGCGTGCGGCCCGAAGTGTCCTCGCGCGAAGCCGAGCAGGTGCCGGCGGACCGTGGCGAGGTCCGTCCCGGTCGTGGCCGCACGCACGATGTGGAAACGGTCACCGTAACCGTAGACGGCGTCGATCGCCGAGGCACCGCCTTGTAGGCGGGCGATGCGGGCCCGCAACGATCGGGGATCGCCCTGGGCGTTCTCCAGCACCTCACGAAGCTGGCGCATGGTGATCAGGTCGAAGCCGGCGCCGAAGGTCTGGTGAGCCGCCTCAATTCCAATGATCTTGGTAAGGAGCGTTTCGGAGTCGTGCTCGTACGAGAAGTAGAGGGCGTTGCCGCCGGCGGCCACGACATTTCTGAGCACCTGAAGCGCAAAGGTCGTCTTACCGACTCCCTGGGCGCCGCCGATCAACGTCAGCTCGCCGCCCCGCAGACCCCCGCCGAGATAGGTGTCGAGCGGGTCGAACCCGGTCGGATAGACAGTTGGCAACGCGGCACCCCCTGCGACGAGGGCGGCGTCGGCCCGTTCCATCGCCTGGCGCAAGGACTCCAGCTCGCTCATGTTCCCCCTCAGGCCGTGAGGTGGCCGACTCACGGTCGCGCTTACCGGTTATCAGCTCCCAGCCGCTCAGTACCGGACATAGCGAACCAGTTACATAGGGTTCCGCGACAGTAGTCGTTGCCTCAACCTATGGAGAATCACGGACGACTCCCCCCATTTCCTGGCAGTCTGTGCGCTGTGTCTGGCATCGCGGCAGTGATCCCCAGGCCGTTGCGCCGGCCCGGGTTGCTTGTCCGCGCCTGCTTGAGTGTGGTCTGTCTACCGCTGGCACTGGCCACTGGCGAATACCTCGCGATTGTCTGGCTGGCTGCCCTGGCAGCGATCGCGGCCACGGCCGCGGCGATGCGGGTCCGCGGGCCTGCCGCCACCTTCGCCTATAGCATCGAGGCCCTCGTCTGGGCATTCGGCGTCATCTACACGGGCGGTGCCGACAGCCCGCTCATGCCCTATGTCGTCGCGCCCGTTTTCGCCGGGGGCATGGCCGCCCTGATGCCGGGGGCGTTCACTGTCAGCGGGATCGCTGCCTTAGGGCTCGTCGTCGCGCAGGGGATCGCGGCCAGCGCAGACCGTGCCATGGTGGAGTCGATCGCGGAGTTCAGCACCCTTGCTGCCCAGTTCCTGGTGATCTCCCTGGTGGTCGGTCTGCTGGCGTCCTGGGTTGGCAGCCTCCGGATACGCGATCATGAGGGCACTCAGTACTACCAGGCGCATCGCCTGCTCGAGCAGCTCTATGCGATCACCACTCGGTTGCCAGGCGCTCTCGACCCGGTCGCCGCGGCGGATGTGCTGCTGGGCCACGTCGTAAAGGCTGCCGAGCGCGGTGAGATGACTCGGGTCAGCGAGGCCGCCGTGCTCATCGACGCTGGCGGGGACCTCCTGGTGCCGGTGGCCCACCGCGGCACAGAGCGGCTCGACTGGGATACGGCGAGTGTTGGCTCCGGCCCAGTCGCAGAAGCATGGCGCAACAAGACGCCCCAGGTGCGACCGATGGGCGTCCATCGTGCTCAGGGCAAGCGAGAGCCGCGCCGTAGCCTCGCGATACCACTGGTCGTCGCCGACCATCCCATCGGAGTTGTCGCGCTCGAGGCCGCGCGGGCCTACGCGATCGATGAGGATGCCGTCGGACGTGCGGTGCGCGCAGCGAAATCGAACGCCGTACGGTTGGCGACCGCCCTGATGTTCGACAAGGTACGTGAGCTGGCGACGGTCGAGGAGCGCCGGCGGCTATCGCGAGAGATCCACGACGGCGTCGCGCAGGAGCTAGCCGGGCTCGGCTATGCCATCGACGATTTGGCCGAGCAGGCCAGGGAGCAGGGTGACGAGCAGCTGGTGAAGAGCCTTACCGAGTTGCGCCGGACGATGTCAGGACTGCTCACCGAGGTGCGGATGTCCATCTTCGAGTTGCGCAGCGACGTGGACCGGCACGGCGGCCTGGGGGCGGCGCTGGCGGAATACGTGCGTACGGTTGGCGCGACCAGCAGCCTTACCGTCCACCTGATCCTTGATGAGTCGCCGATTCGCCTTCCCGCGCAGATCGAGGCGGAGTTGCTGCGCATTGCCCAGGAGGCGATTGCCAACGTGCGCCGCCATGCGAGGTCGGAGACCATGTGGGTCACCTGCATGGTCGCACCGCCGCGGGCAGAGCTGATCATCGAGGATGACGGGATCGGCATCGGCCCCGGGCGGGCGGGAGGATACGGCCGTTCGATCATGCATGAGCGGGCGGAGCGAATACCGGCACGGTTGACCATCGAGCCGCGCTCCGAGGGCGGCACCCGGGTCCATGTCCAGGTCGGGTCGGCCCGGCCACGGTCGAATAAGGATCGGCTCCCAGCATCTCGCGCCCAGCGTCGTCACGATGGCGCGGAGAAGCTGACGCCGGAACGTGCGACGGAAGTGAGTGAAGAATGACCATCGGCGTCGTGCTCATCGACGATCACGAGCTCATCCGGCAGGGCTTGTCTCATGCCTTCGAGCGCAGTCCCGACTTCGAGGTGGTCGGCCAGGCCGCGACGATGAGCGACGGGCTCGCCGTCGTCCGGGAGCAGCAGCCAGATGTCGTGATCGTCGATATACGCCTCCCCGACGGCAACGGCCTCGAGGCCGTGCGCACGCTGCGGGCCGAGGGCGCCACGATGGGCATTGTCGTCCTGACGATGTTCGCGGGTGACGATCAGCTGCTTGCCGCATTGGAGGCGGGCGCGTCGGCTTTCGTCGTCAAGGATGCGTCGGCTGCGGAGGTCATGGCCGCCGCCAGGCTAGCCGCTGAGACGCCGGCTGCGTTCACCGCCAACGATCTGGCCGGCGCCATGCAGCGACGGTTGAATCCGGCTGGGCCGCGGCTGAGCCCACGCGAGCAGCAGGTGCTGCAATTGCTGGCCGAAGGTCATGCAGTACCTGTGATCGCTAAGCAGCTTTTCATCAGCTCGTCCACTGCGAAGACCCATGTGATGAAGCTGTACGAGAAGCTCGGCGCTCAGAACCGTGCGCAGGCCTTGATGACCGCGTTGAAGCTGGGTCTGCTGTCGGCCGAACCACCTGAATAGGGCTGCGCGCCGACAATACGCGGCTGGCCATCCACCAAAAGGTGGACCCGCCTATGACTGCTGGCGGACACAAGATCTGACCGCATACGCGATGTTGGGACGAGCTTCCCGTGCGGAAACCTCTCTTCCTGACACCGCGGGCCACTGAGGGGCCTCGGACGACGGAAATTCGGGGAGGTCTCCCAGCAATGATCGAATACTTTAAGGCAGTACTGGCCCGGCGCCGTGACGACGAAGGCGCTTCCGGCGTCGAGTACGGCTTGCTCATCGCTGCAATCGCGGCCGTGATCGTCGCCTTGGCTTTCGCCATCGGGACGTTCGTTCACAACGGCTTCCAGAAGACCTGTGACGAGCTCGACGCACATGACGCGTCGACCCAGACTTGCCCCTAGCTCGTCGTGAGGGGCTCTCGTGCCCAATCGGAGACAGTTGGTGATCTTGGGGCGTCCGGCGTCGAGTATGGCCTGATGATTGCGGCCCTGGCGGCAGTGATTGTGACGCTGGTCTTCGTCTTCGGGCTCATCGTCAAGGACCAGTACGAGACGACCTGCACCAACTTGCACAGCAAGATGCAAGGCGACGAGTGTCCACCGTAGTTTCTCGGGGGATCAAGGCCCCGCGGGGGGAGGAGGCGGGCTGGGGCGCTGGACAGGGGGTCACAGCGCCTCAGCCTCAGCCGAAGCGGGAAGCCTAGCAGAGAGTCGAAAGCCCGGCCCATTGCGTCCTGTGGGCCGGGCTTTCGGCTGCTCGGCCTCCGAACTATGCGGCCTCGGCCGGTTGGATGTCGCCCGCGCGGCCGCGAATGAGCCGGCTTCCGCCTGAACACGGAACTTGTTAACACTGCCTAGGTAAGTTGCGTCCAGCCGGAATGCATGTGACAGGGGAGTGGGTGATCGTGGCAGGCTGGGGAGCAGTGAGGAGGAGGTAGCGGTGGAACAGCGGGTGGACCGCGCGGTCCTGCGCAGGGGATTGTGGATCCTCTGGCTGGCCATCCGCGAGGAGCCGCGGATCTTCTCCGCCGCCGCGATTGGCAGCGCGGTCTACGGCGTGACCACCGTCGGCGCCGCCTGGGTGCTCGGCATCGTCACCGACAAGGTGGTGCTCCCCGCCTTCCGTGATGACCGGGTAGCCGCTGGCGCCCTTGCTGTTGCCGCAGCGGCGATCATTGGTATTGCCTTGCTCAAAGCCGCCGGGATCGTCTTGCGCCGGCTGGGTGCGGGCATCATGCAGTATCGGCTCCAGGCCACACTACGCCGCCGGGTGACCCGGCAATATCTGCGCCTCCCGCTCGCCTGGCACCACGCCCATCCGACCGGTCAACTGCTTTCCAACGCGAATGCGGACGTTGAGTCGACGTGGTATCCGATCGCGCCGCTGCCGATGGCGGTCGGCGTGCTCGTGATGCTCCTCACCGCCGCTGTGGCGATGGTTCTCACCGACGTATGGCTGGCGCTGGTCGGCTTCCTCGTATTTCCGGCGATTTTCGCACTCAACCTGCTGTACCAGCGCAGGCTGTCGCCGATCGCCACCAGATCACAGCAGCTGCGCGCCGAGGTCAGCGAGGTCGCCCACGAGTCGTTCGACGGTGCCCTCGTGGTCAAGGCGCTCGGCAGGGAGGCGGCAGAAACCGGGCGGTTCGACGAGGTGAGCCAGTCATTGGCCGCCGCCAACATCGCCGTCGGCCGCGTCCGCGGGCTTTTCGACCCGGTCCTGGAAGCGCTGCCCACCCTCGGTGTGCTCGCCGTTCTCTTGGTAGGTGCGATGCGAGTCGACAGCGGCTCGCTCGAACCGGGCCAGGTGATCCAGACCGCCTATCTCTTCACCCTCCTTGCGTTCCCGATCCGTGCTATCGGTTGGGTCCTGGGCGAGCTGCCGCGCAGCGTGGTGGGCTACGAGCGGGTCGCCGGGGTGCTTGACGCGGCCGGCTCGCTTCCTTACGGGCGATACGACGGCGAGGCGCAGGTTGGCGGCGCCGATGTGGCCAGCGGACTCGAGGTACGTGCGGTGCGCTACTCCTACGAGGACGGCGTCGACGTCTTGCACGAAGTGAGTTTCGACGTCACGCCCGGGCGGACCGTCGCGGTGGTCGGTCCGACTGCCTCGGGCAAGTCCACGATCACCACACTGCTGGTCAGGCTGGTCGATCCGGGCACAGGTGAGGTGCTGCTCGACGGCGTCGATGCCCGTGACTATGCCCACGGCGGGATCGCGGTCAGCGCAGCGGTCGTGGCGCAGCAGGCGTTCCTCTTTGACGACACGGTCCGCGGGAATGTGACCCTCGGCCTTGACGTGCCGGACGAGGAGGTGTGGGCCGCTCTGCGCCTCGCCGAGGCGGACGGTTTCGTCGGGCAGCTACCGCACGGGCTGGACACCAACGTCGGGGAACGCGGTACGACGCTCTCCGGCGGCCAGCGGCAACGGCTCGCCCTCGCGCGGGCATTGGTGCGGCGACCGCGGCTCCTGGTGCTCGACGACGCCACGAGCAGCGTCGACCCGCTCGTGGAGGCGCGGATCCTCGCGGGCCTCCGGTCGTCCTCGGCGACCGTGGTCGTCGTCGCCTACCGGAAGGCAACGATCGCGCTGGCCGACGAGGTCGTGTACGTGGAACATGGCCGGGTGCTCGATCGCGGACCCCACGAGGTACTGCTCGAACGCTCTCAGGGTTACCGGGACCTCGTCACGGCCTACGAGCGTGCCGAAGCCGAACGTGCCGACGCCGACCGTGCCGCCCTCGTCGACTAACCCCCGTTCCGCATGAGGGGCACCTTCACACCATCGGTCCGGGCCTCTCATGCGGAAAAGGGGGCGGGGGTTAGCCGATGCGGGGTTCGCTGGCGAACCCTACGGCCACTTCGCCGGCGAGCTGGAGGTAGGCGTCATAAGTCGGCTGCTCCAGCTCATCAAGATCGATAATGCCGCCCGCCTCCAGGTGCGGGTCGAACGGGATGCGGACGACCGAGCGGCAGCGCGAGGAAAAGTGATCCTCGAGTTTGCTCACGTCGACGTTTCCGCTGCCGGAGTGCACTGTCGAGATCACGGCGACCGACTGCCGAACCAGATCCTCGTAACCGTGGTGGTCCAGCCAGTCCAGGGTTGCCGAGGCGGAGCGGGCGCCGTCCAGCGACGTCGTCGTGACGATGATCAGCGAGTCTGCGAGGTCGAGTACGCCAACCATCGCGCTGTGGAGGAGGCCGGTGCCGCAGTCGGCGAGAATCAGGTTGTAGAAGTTCTCGAGGATGCCCACGCCTACCCGGTAGTCGGTCTCGGAGAATGCCATCGACGCGAACGGATCGGAGTCTGAAGCAAGAACCTCGAGCCGTGACGGAGCCTGCGAGGTGAAGTCGCGCACATCGGCATAGCGATTCAGCTGCTCGGCATTTTCGACCAGCTCGCGGACGGTTCGGCTGCTCGATCGCGGAATCTTCTCGCCCAGAGTCCCGCGGTCGGGGTTGGCGTCCATCGCGATCACCCGGTCGCCGCGCAGCGTCGCGAACATCGAGCCGAGGCAGGTGGTTGTCGTCGTCTTCCCAACCCCACCCTTCAAGCTAATGATCGCTAGCCGGTGGCAGCCGCGCAGCGGCGTCCGCGCGCGGTTGATCAGCTCTCGCTCCCTGACCTCCGCCTTCGACGGACCGACGTTCACGTGTCCGCCGCTCAGTGCAAAGACCGTCCGACGCCAGCCGCGGCCCGGCAACTCCCGGCGCCCCCGCAGCACAGACTCGGCGGTGAGTTCCGCGGAGGTCGGCTTGCCCGGCTTGGCTTCGCGTGGGGTCTCCACAGGTGCCGGCGCATCCGCCGCCAGCGAGCTCTCTACCGTGGGCTGCAGCACAGCAAATGGATCGGGAAGATCGCC
>JBKPTD010000003.1:0-21518 GCA_046735375.1 Actinomycetota bacterium
ATGCGGCCCGCTGGCCGTCAGCCCGATGATCACGCCATCGGCGCGCAGCCGGGCGAGCGCGGCCAGCAACGGGGTGTCGGTGAACAACCCGGAATCGGAGGTCACCGAATGCACCTGGTACAGGGCGAGCCGCTCACCGAGGAGGGCCCGGCTCTCAGCCAGCTGTGCCCTGAACATGGCGAGCGAATGCTCCTTGACCTCCTGCTGGTCCGCGTCAAACCGCCAGCCGCCCGTATAGCGGTAGCCCCATTTCGAGCCGACGACCACGTCCGGATGGCCGCGCTCGGCAAGCCACCCGGCCAGGAAGTCCTCGGCCCTGCCATAGGAGCGGGCCACGTCGACATACCTCACCCCGGCGGCGTAGGCAGCATCCAACACCGAGAAGGTCCGGGCTCGCAGGCCAGCGACGCTGCGGTCGGGCAGGTCATCCTCCCGACCGCCGGTGATGTAGGCCGGGCGGCCTAGGGCAGCCAGCCCCAGCCCGATCCGCGAAACCACCGGGCCGCCCGCCCCGAGCGTCGCGGTCGGCATCGGGCTCGGGTGATCGCCGACCATGGCCGCCACCGTACCCGTGGCCCGGCTTCCTCGCCGGGCACACCGGCCCGACCCGACAGGCGTACAAGCTGGCTTTGAGGCAGTTCGCCAGGTGGTGCCAGCAGCACTAGTTGGGACCTGGCAATACGCGAGGTGGGTCGTCTGCTCTGCCTGGCCCGGCGGGGTGCATATAGTCCTCCCATTTTCAGGGTTCTGGTGATTAAGGAGCCCGCTCAAGCCTTCCGTCGGCTTGTTCGAGCGGCATCTTCGCTGGACTGACCGGGCCGGCTTGGATCCCTCTGGTCGCGGAGCCTCTGCGCCTGCTGCGTGGTCAGGTGCGGAGGAACGCGAGAACGGCGAGCACGCGGCGATGCTGGCCGGCTGACTCGGGCAGGCGAAGCTTGTGGAAGATCTGGGTGACATGGGCTTCGACGGTGCGCTCGGTGACGTACAGCCGGGCGGCGATCGCCCGGTTGGACAGACCTTCGGCGATAAGCCCGAGCACCTCCCGTTCCCGTTCGCTGAGGGCGTCGAGCGGGTCCTGCCGGCGACGTCGCCCGACTAGGCGCGAGACGATTGTCGGGTCGATCACCGTCTCGCCGTCCACGATCCGTCGCAGTGCGTCCACCACGGTGGCGATGTCGAATACGCGCTCCTTGAGAAGGTATCCACACCGTTCGGGATGCTCTTGGATCAACCGCATGGCGTAGCTGGGTTCGACGTACTGGGAAAGGACGAGCACACCGACCTGCGGATGCTGAGCTCGGATCGTCTGGGCGGCGACCAAGCCTTCGTCGGTGTGGGTGGGCGGCATGCGGATGTCCACCAGCGCCACGTCGGGGTAGGCCAGGCGCACCTGGTGGAGCAAGCCCTGGGCGTCCTCGGCCTCGGCAACCACCTCGATGCCAGCGTCGCGCAGGAGGTGGACGATGCCCTCCCGGGTGAGCATGACGTCATCGGCGACGACTACCCGCATGGGAGCTCAGCTTGAAGCCGCGTCGCTTCGACCGTTAGCCGACCGTCCAGCGCGCCGACCCTGTCGGCCAGCTGGACCATCGCGGCGGTGCGGTTGGTGCCGTCATCCTGCACCGCTACCACCAGCCGCCCGCTGTCCTGAACCACGCTGACGGCTGCGTGGCCCGCGTTGCGGCCGGCGGCGTCCTGGACCGCTTCAGCCACCAGGAGGTAGGCGGCGGTCTCGACTGCGGTCGAGTAGCGTCCTTGGACCACGTGGCGGATCTCCACCGGGAGGGAAGCCGCATCGGCCAACGTCGCCAGGCTCGCCCCGAGGCCCGCCTCGGCCAGGATCGCCGGGTAAATCCGGTGGGCGAGGTCCCTCAGCTCCTCCAAGGCCGCCTGCGCCTGGCCGGTCGCCTGCGTGAGCAGTGATCCGGTCCGGCCGTCGCCGTCGGCTTGGGTCCGAGCGCGTGCGAGCCGAAGGTCGTAGGAGAGGGCTAGTAGGCGTTGCTGGGCGCCATCATGTAGGTCGCGTTCCAGCCGCTGACGTTCGGCGTCGCCGGTCTCGACGATCCGGACGCGAGAGGCTCGCAGCTGGTCAAGTTGGGCGAGTGCCTCGGCCTGGAGCCGTTCATTGCTTCTCCGGCAGTCTCAACAGATCAGACACCGGTCCGATGTGGCGAAGCTTGTCGGGATTGACCACGGTACGGATTGTCTGGACCACGCCGTCGGCGATGTCGAGCCCGACCACGCCGACCACCCGCCCGTCGGCGTCGTACAACACGGCGCCCGGCTGGCCGTTGACCCAGGCCAGCCGGAGAGAGCGACCGAGGGCCCGGCCCCGAGCCGCGTATCCGACGAGCAGCTGGCTGACGCGCTGCCGCCCGGCCAGCGGCTTGTCGATCATCCGCGCCTTCCCGCCACCGTCGCCGTGCATCACCACGTCGGGCGCGAGCATGTCGAGATCGCCGCCCGCGGCGACGTCGAAGAACCTGCGGGCGAGGTCCTCGCTTTCGGCTCGCCGCGCCCGGGGTGGCGCGCTGTCGGGCGCCCGTCCTTCGGCGGCGATGCGCTGCCGGGCGCGGGCGAAGATCTGCCGGCAGTTCACCTCGGTCTTGTCGATGATGCTCGCCACGTCCGGGTAGTCGTACTCGAACACCTCGCGCAGCATGAACACCGCCCGCTCCACCGGCGAGAGGGCCTCCAGCAGCACCAGGAACGCCATGGACAGCGAGTCGGCCAGCTCGGCGTGCTCGGCCGGCCCCGGCCCGTCGGCGGGCACGACGATCGGCTCGGGTAGCCAGTCCCCCACGTAGGTCTCCCTCCGCACCCGCGCCGACTGCAGGTGGTTGATGCCCAGCCGGGTCACCGCGGTGGCCAGGTACGCGCTCAGATCCGCGATCGCGGTTCCGGCTCGGCGGGCCCGGGTCAGGCCGAGGAACGCGTCCTGCACGATGTCCTCGGCGTCGCCCACCGACCCGGTCATCCCGTAGGCGATGGAGAACAGGCGCGGCCGGTACCCGGCCGCGCCCGTCTCATCTGCGAACTCAGGCACGGAATCCCTCCCGCCGGCTTGTGCGCTGGGCACCGGTGGTGCCGGTGCCACGCCGGGCCTCAGATCGCAGCGTCGCCTAGGTCGGCACGTCGTATCCGGATCGAGACGATCGCGATGATCAGAGCGAGAACCATGAGCCCGGCCGCGACCACGAAAGCGCGGGAGAACCCGGTGGCCAGCGCGTGGTGGTAGATCGCGGTCAGCGCCGAGCGACTGGGCTGCCCCGCTCGGCCGGTCCGGGTCGCCGCGTTCGCCGCCTGCGCGGTCTGGTCGCGGACGCTGGTGGCGACAACGCTCCACGCCACCGTACCCAGCACGGCCAGCCCGATCGCGCCGCCGACCTGCTGGCCGGTGTTGCGCAGGCTGGCCGCGACCCCGGACTCCTCGTCCCTGACTCGGGACATGGCGACCAGGGTGAGCGGCAAGAACAGCAGACCAAGCCCAATAGCGAGGATAAGGATGGGCCCGAGCACATCGCTGACGTAGCTTCCGTCCTCGCTAATCCTCGACAGCCACAACAGGCCGCCGGCCGCGGTGGGGGCACCGGCCAGCAGCAGCGGCCGGGCGCCGACCCGCGCGACGAGCTGCGCGGCCACGGCCGACCCCACCATGATCATGGCCATCATCGGCAGGTAGGCCACGCCGGTCTTCAGCGCCGAGTATCCCCAGACCGTCTGCACGAACACGGTCAGGAAGAAGAACACACCGAAGAGGGCCGCCCCCACGCACAGCATGATCAGGTTCGCCCCGGTCCGGTCGCGATCGCGCACCAACCGCAGCGGCAGCAGCGGATTCCGGCTGCGCAGTTCGATCACCGCGAACGCCGCGAGCAGCACCACCGATGCCGCCAGCGCCACCACCACCTTCGCGTCGCCCCAGTGCGAGACCCCGTCCGGGGTCGTCGCCGCGTTGACCAGCCCGTAGACCAGCGCTGCTAGTCCGCCGGTGCCGGTGACCGCACCGGGCAGGTCGAACCGGCCCCGCTGCGGGACGGATTCCCGAAGCACCCGCGGCGCGGCCAGAGCCGCCGCGAGGCCGATCGGCACGTTGACGAACAGCACCCAGCGCCAGGACGCGTACGTGGTGAGCAGCCCGCCGGCGAGCAGACCGGCCGCGCCGCCGGCCACGCTCATCGCGGCGTAGACCGCCATCGCCCGGGTCCGCGGCGCGCCTTCGGCGAAGGTCGTGCTGATCAGCGCGAGCGCGGTCGGCGCGATCATCGCGGCGCCGGCGCCCTGCACGGCGCGGGCCCCCAGCAGCCACGCCTCGGAGGTCGCGAACCCGCCCAGCAGCGACGCCGCAGAGAACACCAGCAGCCCGGCGACGAACATTCGGCGGCGGCCCAGCAGGTCACCGGCCCGGCCGCCGAGCAGCAGCAGCCCACCGAAGGTGAGCGCGTAGGCGTTGACCACCCACTCGAGGCCGCTGCCGGAAAAACCCAGCGCGCGCTGGATATGCGGCAGCGCGACATTAACGATGGTCGCATCCAAGACCACCATCAACTGCGCCGTCGCGATCACCAGAAGGGCCAAGCCCAGCCGCGGCGTGACCCCGGTCGCCTCAATCTCTGGCGCGGCCCTGGTGCTAGGTATCGGTCGTGTTTGGGACATGACGTGTCTCCTGAGGGTCGTGGAGAGGAATCCACCCCTCGAATAAAGACAAGGCACTGCCCGAAGCTGTGACACTCTTCAGGCCCGGCCCGGCCCGGCCCGGCGCCGGTCGCGGGTCGTGGTCACCAAACCTGGGGGGCCTGGCCCCTCGTCGAGGCGTGGAATTCCGCCGGGCAAGGCTGAACCGGCAAGGCCGGCAATCGGCCACGCTGAGCCTCGTCACGCTCGGGCCACGCCGCCCTGGGGTGTGGCACGGATGAACGGGTGAGGCGATAGCCGTCGCTGCCAACCGGCGAACCCCGATCGAGGGCCAGAGCGGCCCGGTACAACACTGTCATCATCGGCCGCCCCGACCCGTCGTCGACAGCCGATGAGCTGCAGCGTGCGGAGAGGTTCTGCAACACAACCGACGGTCGTACCCACGAGGCCTCGAAAGCCTGGCTCAGCCAGTGCTCACCCGCCGGCGGACTCGGACACCACCCTGACGCAGGATCAGGGTGATGTAGCGCGATTAGGCTTTACGCACCGTAGTGTTCCTGAGGCCAATCGCCTTCGGGCACTAGCCTTTCGCCAATGGCCGGAGGGCGCCGACCAAGGCCTTGGCGAGAACGTGGGCGGTCGTGCCGTCCGGTTCGCCGTGGTCGGGGTTGAACTCGGCAAACGTCATGCCGACGCAGCCCGGGTGTGCCACGAACTCCGACAACGCGGTCATCGCTTCGGCCTTCGTCAGCCCTCGGTTGTAAAGCGGTACGTCGGCGACGGGAAGGTCGTAGAAGTCGATCACATCGACGTCGAAGTGCACGACGAAGCGATCCGGGCCGAGCGCCTGCAGTGCCCGGCGGGCGGCGCCACGTGGGTCGGGCCTGACGTCGCTGGCCGGGAAACGAGGGCTCGGAACCAGGCCGTCTCGATCCTCCTCTGGCTCGCCGTATCCGAAGAAGCACAACTGCTCTGGACGCAGGAGCGGCTGCCGGGGCCCGAAGCCCGTCAGAGCAGGAGCCGTGTCCGGCAGATCAAGCATGTGGCGGACTCCGAGCCCGTCCAGGACGCCCTCTGGGTTGTCCGGGTCATTCGACAGGTCCTGCCCGCCGTCGAAGTACAGCAGCGCCACGTCCTTGTCGTGGGCAGCCGCCGCACCGTACAGCGCGATTGCGAGCGTGCACTCCCCACCGACCACGAGTGGGAACTGGCCGGCCTCGAGGATCCGGGAGATCCGCGGCAGGGCGTCGGACAGGACCTCCAGGACCTGGCTCAAGTTGTGTGGCTGCCGCTCGGTCGGGTGTGGCCGCCACCGGACGACCGCGCGGTCGCCATGGTCGTCTATCTCGAGCCCGGCATCGCGTAGGAGGCTGATCAAGCCAGCCGCCCGTAATGCTGCCGGCGCCTTCTCCTGTCCGGGCCAGTGCGCCGCCGCGCTGGACGGAACGCCGAGCAGTCCTATCGTTGTACTCATCTCCCCAATGCTAGGTACACCCACCGGCATCAACCGTCCGATCGACGTCGGGCAATACGACAAACCGAGCCACCCAAGGCGCCGCAACAATTGCGCAGACAGGTCGGCCACCGGTATCGCTCGTGATCGAGGGAACTGCCGGCGTCGGCAAGACCCGCCCTGCTCGGCGAGGCGCGCCTGACTACCCGCGCTGCGGGGATGCGGGTGCTTACGGCCCGCAGCGGCGAGCTTGAGGGCGAGTTCGCGTTCGGAATCGTCCGGCAGCTGTTCGAGCCGTTGCCCGCGTCGGTGTCCGGAGCTGCGGGCGAGTCGCGGCGGGGCCGTCCGCGCCGAGGTAGGCGGTGCGCCGCGACTCGACCATAGACGCAGGTGTCCCGTCTCGGGTAAGTCGGCCCTGTCGCACTGATTCCAGCCCATTCGTGAGCGGGTCTCGATTAAGGCGGCCCGCTGTGGCCGGGGCGGGCCGTTAGCGAAAGCATGCAGGGCCGCAACAGCTCAATGACCTGCGCGGGGTCGGCGCTGGCGAGTTCGTCGGCCTTGATGAGGTGCCGGGAGACCGTGATACCGAGGGTGACGGCGCTGATGATTGCGGCCCGCAGGTCCGCGTCGCCGGCGGGGATGGCCTGGGCGATCTGCGCCTCGTAGCGGGCGATGCCGGCGACGGCGGCGCTGGCGGCCTCGGGCGTGGTCAGCATCGAGCGCAACAGGGCCAGCGACGCGACCGGCTCGCTCACCAGCCGGCTGGCGAGCCCGGCGAGGATCTGCTCGGCCGCCTCCGCCGGCGTCCCGCTGACCTCAGGGACCGGGGCGGCGTCGATCACCCGCCGGAACAATTCCTGCTTGGACCCGAAGTGGTGCATGACCAGGCCGGCGTCTACTCCCGCGGCCGAGGCCACGGCCCGGATGGTGGTCCGGTCGTACCCGGCGCTGAAGAAGGCCTGGGTCGCGGCGTCGAGGATGCGCGCTTCGGTGCGGCGGCGCTGCTCGGCGCGTGAACCGGGCCGGGGAGTGGTCACTGTTTCATTCTACGGGTGTTGACCGGAGGATCAGTCGATTCTACACTCGTTCAATGAACGTCTGTTGAACGAACCACTGGAGTGAAGGGAACTGCCGCATGCCGTCCGCCACGCCCGCCGACGTCCTTACCCGGCGCCGCCACCTGATCCTGAACGGGGATGCCGACGGCTTCGCTGACCTGTTCGCGCCCAATGCGGTGATCGAGTCGCCCTTCGCGGGGCCTCCGGGCACGCTCGTGCGCCTGGAGGGTCGGGAGGCCATCCGCGAGTACTCGCGGCAGGTCATGGCGTCGCCGCTGCGACTGGAGGACCTCGAGGTGGTGAAGCTTTACCAGGCCCAGGACCCGGAGGTGGTGATCGTGGAGATGCGGACGAAGGCGACCGTCACCACGACGGGCCGGTCATTCACGGCGACGTCCATCCAGATCCTCCGGATCCGGGAAGGTCATATTGTGCTCTTCCGCGACTTCGCCGACCCCCGGGTCCTGGAAGACATCATCGGGGAATTCCTGCCGGGAAGCTGACATGGGTTCCGGCATGTACGCAGAGACAACAGGCTCACCGCCCGATCCTGCTCCGGCCTCCCGGGGCCCCTAACGCATTCCGGGTCGTCACAAACCGGGATCATGGGCCGCGCCCGTACCCCAGCGTGGCGACATGCCGCAGGTCAACCGGTCAGGGCCAGGAGAAGGGTAACGCGACATGGAGCAGCTGGCGAGCCCGCCAGCCCGAGGGTCATTCGGTGCACTCCGGCTGGCGCGCCGGCGCACGGCGCTGCTGTCGCAGGAGCAGTTGGCGGCCCGCGCCGAAGTGAGCGAACGCACCGTGCGCGACCTTGAGGCCGGCCGGGTGCGGTCGCCGCGCGCCGACACCGTACGGTTGCTGGCTGATGCGCTGCAGCTGACCGGGCCGGAGCGATGCAGCTGGTTTGCGGCCGCCCGGAGGGTGAGTCACCAACGGGCGATACCCGCGACGCCTCGGGCGGGCGGTCCGGCGCGGATGCCCGACGATGCCGCTCGCCAGCAGCCGGCGCGTGCACTCGGCCGATTCAACGGATACTGGGTTGGGATGAGACAGGTTCTTGCGTCGCTGCTCGTGTCCCTCGACAGCGTCCCGGAACCCCCCGCCGAGTGGCAAGTCCTCTACTGGAGTGACGCGTTGGTTGGTGCTGAGCCACCAGAGGACGAGGTGATCCCGTTGGCTGCAGTGCTGCGCACCCTGGTCCACGAGCGTCCGGGGGCGGTGGGTGAGGCGACCTCGTCACCGCTACGCCGGCCCGCGAGCAACATCGTTCAGGCGTTCGTACCATCGAGCTTCGCTCATGACCAGTCTCGTCCACCCGCCCGCCTGATCGGGGCGCTGACCAACCGCGAGCTCGAGGTTCTCCAGCTCATCGCGGTCGGCCGAACGAACCGAGAGATCGCTCAGGACCTCTTCGTGACCCTCGACACCGTCAAGAAACACATCAGCCACATTCTCGGCAAACTAAGCGCCACCAACCGCACCCATGCGGTCACGCGGGCCCGCGAACTCCGACTCATTCCCTGACGTGAAGCGCCGTTCCGGCAGCCTCCAATCCGTCCCAGGTGGCCGGCAACAGGAGGCTCCAACGTTCATGACGAGTTTCATGTGATCCTCGGCGCTGCCGGAGCCCGTTCGGGTTGACCAACCGTGAGCTGGACGTGCCGCTGCTAGAACCGATCACCGACCGGGCAGGCTCACCCGGCTGAACATCCACCGACGTGAGCGTCTCGGCGGCATCCCTTCACGAGTACAGGCATGCTGCCTGAGCTGCTTGGATGATTTATCGGCAGGCACACCGCCAGTACGGCCGATTGTCGGCGGCCCAGCCACCGGGCGGTGGCGACGAGGCGAGCCGCGGTCTGCCGGGTCAGACCTGGCCGATGATCGAAGCCGCGCTGCGGCCGCTCGACAACGTCGGGCTGGATGGGTTGACAGTGCGCCAGCCGAGCACCGGGCACTTCTTCACCGATGGGCAACCCGACCACGGTCGATGCCCACATCGGAGGCGACCGCCATGATCCGCTCTTCGCGGATCTGCCGGTCGATCCACGATTTGAACGTATGCCGGGTTGCTTGCGTCGCTTGTGCTCCGATTCTCGCCCAGCGTCCAGGCGGTCTGCGGTCGACCCGATGGCGAGATCGGTCAGATGGTGGGGTTGTCCCGGTGCCGGAGCCCGGTCAGGCCGGCGGCGGTGAGTGCGACGGCGGTGGCGGTGAGCCAGGCCAGGGGTGTCGCGGTGATGTCGGCGGCGGGGGCCCTGGGGACATGGGTGAAGGGGGTGAGGTCTAGGAGCCAGTGGTTGAGCTGGAGGGTGGCGCCGACGGTGAGGAGGACGAGGTAGGCGACGAGCACGCCCCAAGCGGCGGGGGTGAGGCGGGGGACCAGGCCGAACAGGGCGACCGCGAGCGCGGCCAGGACCCAGACTGCGGGCAGCTGCACCATGGCGGCGGCGAGCGCCCGGGGGAGTTCCTTTCCGACGTTGCCGGTGTTCAGCCCGTGGGTCAGCCCGGTGGTCAGTCCGGCGGCGGCCAGGGCGCTGGTGGGGCCTAGTACGGAGAAGGTGAGATGACTGCCCGCCCATCGCAGCCGGCTGACCGCCGTGGCCAGGACCGGCTCGGCCCGCCCGCTGCTCTCCTCGGTCTGCAGTTTGAGGGTGGCCTGGACCGCGTACCCGGCGGCGATCAGCCCGAGCAGGGCCATCACGGAGGCGAGGAAGGAGTCGATCAGTGCACCCCGACCACCCAGCCGGGCGAAGATGTCCTGCAGGTTCTGGTTGTCTTGGCCCATGTCGCCGATGCCCTCGGCGACGCCGCCGAACACGACTCCGAGTACCGCGAACCCGGCGGTCCAGGCGGCCAGCAGGCTGCGGTGCAGCCGCCAGGCCAGCGCCAGTGGGGTGCGCAGGCTGGGTGCGGCGCTGGCCGGGCCGGGTCGGGTCGGTAGCAGTCCTGCGCCGATGTCGCGCCGAGCGGACAGGGCGATCGCGGCGGCGGTGAGCACGGCGGTGAGGCCGGCGACGAGCGCGAGCACCCACCAGCGTTGGTCGCCGTAGGGCTGGATCTGGTGGACCAGGCCGATCGGCGACACCCAGGACAGCCACGAGAAGGCACCGCCGGCGTGGCCGCTGAGGTCGCCGGCGACGCGCAGCACGTAGGCTGCGCCGAGGACGGCGATGGCGTTTCCGCGGGCGCTGCCGGCGCTGGTGGTGAGCTGCGCGGTGACGGCTCCCACGCCGGCGAACAGCCAGCCGGCCGCGGCGAGCTCGAGGCCGAGGGCCACGGATCCGATGGCGGGCAGGTCTTGGCTGGTCATGCCCAGCGCCACGAGGGCGGCGAGGGCCAGGTTGGCGCCGAGCGTGGCGATCAGCGCCGCGGCTAGGTTCGCGTGGCGGCCGACCACGGTCGACCCGAGCAGCTCCCGACGGCCGGTCTCCTCCTCGAGGCGGGTGTGCCGGATGACGGTGAGCAGGCTGATCAGGCCGACCATGACGGGGATGAACCCGCCGCGCCAGGTGACGAACTCGCCCAGGCTCGTGCCCGACAGGTGGCCGTAGAGCGCGACGAAGCCGGCGTTGTCCGCATACTGCCGACGCTCGGCCGCCGTTGGGAAGACCTTTTGGAGGGAGGACGGGAAGCTCATCAGGACGAGGGTGAGGAACACGATCCACACCGGCATGATCACGCGGTCTCGCCGCAGGATCAGCCGGACCAGCGTGCGGGTGCCTGTCAACGTGGTCATCGCGAGGCCTCCGCGTGTCCGACCGCCGGCAGCTCGTCCGCGTAGTGCCGCAGGAACAGCTCCTCCAGGGTGGGCGGCTGGCTGACCAGGCTGCGCACGCCCGCGTCGGCGAGGCGGCGCAGGACCGGTTCGAGGGCGTCGCTGTCCACATCGAGGCGAACCCGGCCGTCCTGCGCGTGCAGGTCGTGCACGCCGGGGAGCTGGGCCAGCCCGGCCGGGGGGCCGGCCAGCTCGGCCTGGATCGTCGTACGGGTCAGGTGGCGCAGGTCCGCAAGCGTTCCCGTCTCCACGGTGCGGCCCTCCCGGATGATGGTGACCCGGTCGCACAGCGCCTCGACCTCGGCGAGGATGTGGCTGGACAGCAGGACGGTCCGCCCGCCCTGGCGCTCTTCCTCGATGCAGTCGCGGAAGACCGCCTCCATCAGCGGGTCGAGACCCGCGGTGGGCTCGTCCAGCAGGAGCAGCTCGACGTCGGAGGCGAGCGCCGCGATTAGCGCGACCTTCTGCCGGTTGCCCTTCGAGTAGGCGCGGCCCTTCTTGCCCGGATCGAGGGCGAACCGCACCACCAGATCGTCGCGGCGCGGCCGGTCCACCCCGCCGCGCAGCCGGCCGAGCAGGTCGATCACCTCACCGCCGGTCAAGTTCGGCCACAGGGTGACATCGCCCGGGACATACGCCAGCCGCCGGTGCAGCCCGGTCGCGTCACGCCAAGGGTCGCCATCCAGCAGCCGGGCCGTCCCGGAGTCGGCGCGCACCAGCCCGAGCAGGATCCGAAGCGTGGTCGTCTTCCCGGCCCCGTTCGGGCCGAGGAAACCATGCACCTCACCAGTGCTAACGGTCATGTCCAATCCGCCCAGCGCCCGTGTGGCCCCGAACGTCTTGACCAGCGCCTCGATGCGGATCGCTTCGGTCATCGCCATGTTCCTACACTCGTCGCGCGCGGCGACGCCCCGCCGCGGGATCGTCGCGACAGGAGTTGGTCGTACGCGGCGTGTGCCTGGGCGGCCAGCTCCGGGCTGAGCAGGGCATGCGAGCAAAAGTCACCATGGCCTTGCTCGTCCGCAGGTGTTCTTCCGGGCTGAGAATGTCGGCTCCCAACGCCCGCGACGTTTGGTCGTGGACGACGAGCACGCCTGTCACGATCGCC
This sequence comes from Actinomycetota bacterium, assembly GCA_046735375.1. GTDB lineage: Bacteria > Actinomycetota > Actinomycetes > JAKEEW01 > JAKEEW01 > DASYTV01. The sequence continues at coordinate 12,036 of JBKPTD010000003.1, forward strand.
ACCAGCACGGCGGCGTACGCTCTCCGGTCCCTCGTGACATCCCGGTCGTGGTGGGCCAATCATGGTGAATTCGCGGGATTGCATCCGTCGGGTCACACCTCGCCCGTCTCAGTACCTGACCGGCTCTTCGATGCGTTCCAGCTCCCTTGGGTCTAGTGCGATGGAGACGCCGAGGTCGCCTGCATTGAAGTAAATCTCGTCCTCGGTCAGGAGATCTGTGTCGAGAAGAAGGGGCAAACCGAAGATCTTGCCGAAGGGCGGCAGCTCGCCGAACTCGCAGCCAGTGGCATTCCGCAGCTGCTCGGCCGTGCCGAGACGGGCGTCGCGGGCGTTGAGCAGGCGCCTGACCTTCTCCAGATCGGCCCGCTTCTGCGCCTGGATGGCGAGGACTGCGAAGCGTTTTTCGCCGGGGCGCTTAACCCGGAGGAAGATCGACTTCGCCTGTTGCTCGTAACGCGTGCCAAGAACTTCGTGGTACTCCTGGGCTGAGCCGGCCGGCTCGTGTTCTATGACCCTGAACTCGACGTTTTCCTTGCCGAGATAGTCCTTAACCCGTTGGGTGAAGTCAGTCACCTCATGTCACCTTTCCGTTTGACATCTCACCCGTACGAAAGTGGGACGCGCAACTCGGTGTAGCTGCGTGACGGCGGCATCGAAATTCAAATTTCTTCTCTTCACCACCGAGCACAGCGGACGGGTCTGAGCGCCAACCGGCCGCACATCGTCACAGCGATCTGGGCTCGCAACTCCCCAACTGGATCTTCGACGACTCGATGCTCGACAGTGCAGTCCAAGCCTTCGACGAGCTGCACGTGGGTCTGCGCGAGGCGTAGGCCCGTACGGTGTGAGGGCGCTATTCACCGGTCGCCTCGATCGGGGGCTGGTTCGCCGACTGCCTGGGGGTGGCTTAGTGCTTCTTCGGGTTGGGCCGCTACGTCGTGGGACGGGAGCCACCGCAGTATCGCCGCCGCGCCGGCCGCGAGCAGGGCAGCTCCGGCCAGCATCGCCAGGCCAAAGCCGTCCATGAAGGCTGCGCCGGCCGCCTCACGAAGGGAAGGGCCGAGGGGTCCGCCCAGGCCCACCGCGATCTCCAGCGCGGCGCCGACTGATCGCGTGGCCGCGGCGGCCTGCTCCGGGCTCAGGGAAGTGACTGCCTCGTCGATGCCGGACCGGTAGCCGGCGTTTGCGAGCGCCCCGAGGATCCCGATGCCAAGCGCCGCTCCCACCTGGCGGCCGGAATCGTTGATGGCTGAGCCGAGGCCGGCGTTCTCGCCGGGCACGGCGGCCATGACTGCGTCCGTGGACGGGACGAACACGGTGCCGATACCCAGCCCGATGAGGAGGAGAGCGGGCCCCACGAGCCAATACGACGTCCCTGGCTCCACCGAAGAGAGAGCGGCGAAGAGCGCCGCCACCGCCGCCAAGGCTAGGGCCACGGTCCGGGTGGTGCCGACTCGGGGGACCAGCCGCTGGCTGACTGGGCTGGCGATTCCAAACCCGACGGCTAGCGGCAGGAATCGCACGCCGGCCTGCAGCGGCGTGTAGCCCTGGACGAACTGGAGGTATTGGGTGAGCAGGAAGGCCAGTCCGCCGATGGCGAACCCTGCCAGGGTCGTGGCGACCGTCCCCCATCCCAGGCGTGGGTTCCGGAAGAGCCGCAGGTTCAACATTGGCTCGCGTACCCGCGCTTCGCGTAGGACGAAGCCGGCACCGGCCATGACCGCCAGCGCGAGCGAACCGATGACCGCTGCGCTGGTCCACCCACGGGCCGGGGCTTCGATGATCCCGTACACCAGGGAGGCCAGGGCCACCACCGAGAGCACCATCCCCAGAAGATCCGGGCGTGGTGGCGAAGGGTGCCGGCTTTCTGGTACCAGGAGCCATCCTGCAGCCAGCGCGGCCAGGGCGATCGGCACGTTCAGCAGGAACACGGAGCCCCACCAGAACTGCTCGAGCAGCCATCCCCCGACGATGGGGCCAAGCGGGATGCCGAGGCTGGCGACACCGGTCCAGATCCCGATGGCTCTGACTCGTTCGGCGCGGGGGAAGACGTCGGTGATGACTGACAGCGTGGACGGCATGATCATTGCACCCCCCACGCCCATGAGCGCACGAGCAACGACCAGCTGCCCCGTCGACCCCGCGTACGCGCCAAGCACACTTGCCCCGGCGAAGACCACCAGCCCCAACTGAAGCAGGCGCTTTCGCCCGAAGCGGTCGCCGAGCGCTCCCATGGCGAGCAGCAGCCCGGCGAACACCACGATGTAGGCGTCGACAATCCACTGCAGCTCCGTCGCGGACGCGCCCAACTGCCGCTGCAGCGTTGGCACCGCGACGTTGATGATCGAGTCGTCGATGATGATGATCAACAGGCTCACCGACAGGACCACGAGGGTCCACCAGCGGCGCGTGTATGTGTCCGCCCGCCGCTGCCCGTCATCGCTTCTCGGGCCAGATTCGGCCCGGTCCGGTCTGATGGTGCTGCGGCCTTCGCTGCCTTGGCCGTGCCGCGTCATGGTTCTTCCTCCTCGGCCGTCTCCCGGATCCGTGTTTGCTATCGGGCTAAGGTCCTCTAACAAACAAAGGTCCATTAGCGAACGCCCTGTTCGATTATGCGATAGGCTCGGGAGTGACCGTCAACAACCAATCGCCGTGATTCGTTCACTAGCGAACGCGACCGACTCATCTGTTCGGGAATGGGAGGCATCCGTGGGCACGGCCAAGACGGACCGGCGGGTGCGCCGAACCCGTGAGCTGCTCCGGCGCGCTCTACTCTCGCTCGTTCAGGAGCAGGGCTACGAACGCATCACGGTCCAGGACATCCTCGACCGCGCGGACGTGGGTCGGTCGACCTTCTACGCGCACTACCGCGACAAGGACGACCTGCTCCTGAGCGGGTTCGAGGACATCCGTGTGGCGTTGACCACGGAACGCGAGGCAGCCGAGCACGCCGACGGCGGAGCACGCCAACTCCTCCAGCCGCTCCTCGTCGTCTTTCGCCACGTTGAGGCGCACCGACACTTCTGGCAGCCCCTGGCGCGCAAGGGCGGTGCCGACGTGGTAGTCCGGATTCTGCGCGACTACGTCGCTGTCCTGGTCCGAGAGCACTTCCGAGCCCAGTTCCCGGCGGCGGCGAAGAACCAGGTGCAGCTGGAGACCGCCGTGCAGTTCATCGTCAGCGCCTTCATCGGGCTAGGCATCTGGTGGCTCGACAACGACCTCCCCTACTCGGCCGAGGAGATGTACTCGACGTTCCGGCGCTTGACCCTCCACGGCGTGCGTAGCTTCCTCACCACGACGTAAGAGCGGAGGCGGACTCAGGCTGCCTAGGCGCGTCACGCATCCGCAGCAGATCGTCGCGGCCAGGTGGGCGGCGGCCGATGTGCCCGCCACGAGCGGCCGGCCGGGTGCCGAAACTGGTCGTCCACTGAACCCCAACACCGACTACGACGAGTGGAAGCAGCTGCCGGCCGAGGCCGGTCTGCGGGATGCGCGACTCCACGATGCCCGACACTCCGCCGCGACCGTCCTTCTGGTCACTCGAGCGTTGCCGGTTCCTTCTTCTCGGCCCCCTCCTCGACGCGTCCGGCGGCCGGGTCCCGTCTGCGGGGCCGCGGGATGGTTCCCTTAGCTGCGAGCGGCGACGGCTCGACCCGCAGCAGTCGCGCCGGCCACTCGGGCAGCCACCAGTTCCATCGTCCGAAGACGCTCACCAGCGCGGGAACGAGCAGGGCTCGCACGATCGTCGCGTCGATGAGGATGCCCACGCCGAGCGCGGTCGCGAACACCTTGATATCCGTGCCCGGCGCGGACGCGAGCGCCGCGAACGCGAAGAACAGGATGAGCGCCGCGGATGTCACCAACCGGCCGGTTCGGCCCAGCCCGACGGTCACGGCCTGGCGGGTCGACCCGGTGGCGTCGTACTCCTCCCGCATTCGGCTGAGGATGAAAACCTCGTAGTCCATCGACAGGCCGAACAGGAATGCAAAGATCAGAGGCGGAAGCCAGAACGTCACGGCGCTGGTGCCGCTGATGTCGAAGACCGCGCCCGAGCCGTGCCCGTTCTGCCAGAAGAAGACGACCGCGCCGAACACGGCGGCAACCGAGATCAGGTTGAGGATCACGGCCTTGAGGGGGAGCAGCAGCGATCGGAAGGTGCGCACCAGGAGGATGTACGTGATCAGCGCGATGAGGGCGAGCACATAGGGGAAGTTCTCGTACACCGCGTGGAAGTAGTCTTCGACGGTGGCGCCTGAACCGGTCACGCCGACAGCGCCATCGACGGCGTCCTCGACCGCGTCACGGACCCGGTCGACGGCCGCGGTACCGGTGCTGTCGACTGTCTCATTGCTGGGCAACACCTCGACCACCGTGCGGCCGTTCGCGGTCCCGCCCACCACTGCGGTGTGCACGCCGTCCACCCCCGACGCGGCCTCGGCGGCCGCGTCCGCCTGATCGGCGGGTACGAGTACCTCGATCGGGGTGAGCACACCGGTGCCCACCCCTCCGTGGCGGAGCACCTGCAGCGCCTCGAACGACGGGCCGGAGCGCGCCAGCGAGTCGGTGCGGGCCTGACCGATCGCGATCCCGAAGATCGGCGCGATGAGCAAGCCGAGCACGGCCAGACCCGTCGCGGTGGCGAGCCACCGGTGCCGGACGATCAACCGCGCCCATGCCGTCCAGCCACGTGAGGCCGCCGCCTCCTTGCGGATGCGCGGCCGGTCCACCCGTGGTCCGATGCCTGCAAGCAGGGCTGGGAGCAGCGTGAAGCAGACCAGCACGCTGACCAGTGGGATGAGCAGGCCGCCGATACCCATGCTGCGCAGCAGCGGGACGGGAACGACGATAAGCGCGACGAGGCTGATCGCCACCGTGAGGCCGGATGCGACGACGGCGCGGCCGGCCGTGCGCATGGCGGTGACGACCGCAGTCGTGTTGTCCAGGCCGTGGGCGCGCTCCTCGCGCCAGCGAGAGACGATGAGCAGCGAGTAATCGATCGCGACACCGAGGCCCACCAGGGCGATGAGGAACTCCACGACGAAGCTCACGTCAGTGAACGTCGTGAGACCGAGCACGATGAGGAACGTGGTCAGGATCGATACCGTGGCGATAAGCAACGGCACGAAGGCGAGGAACGACGCGAACACGAAGGCCAGCACGGCGAACGCGCCCAGCCCTCCGAGCAGGGTCTCGACCAGCACGCTCGGCCCGTTGCTGTCACCACCGCCGGCCAGCATGTCGTACGAGGTCAGGCCCGCCTCCAGCCCGGTGCGTTCCGCCGCGGCGTCGACCGCCGCCTGAACTTGTGCCTCCAAAGATGACCCGAACTCCTCCGGCAGCGGCACGAACACCAGACCGAACGTCGAACGCCCATCCTGCGTGAGGAAGCGTGGGTCGTTCGTGCTGGCGAAGTCGACCACGCGGACGTCGGGAACCCGCTGCCTGACCGCCTCGTAGACCGCGCCAACCCGAGCCTTCTCGCCCTCAACGGACCTGCCCTCGGGGACGGTCACGACCGGGATGAAAGGAGAGTACGAGTTCGTCCCGTACGTCTGCTTCAGCTCCTTCTCGGCCTCGTAGCCGGGCTGCCCGGGCAGTGAGAAGTCGACGCTGAGCCGCTGGCTCAGCTGACCGGCCGTCGCACCCCCAACGAGGAACACGACCAACCAGGCGAGCGCGACAAGCCGCCCATGACGCAGGACGACTCTCACGAGAGTACTCATCGGCTACTCCTGGTAGTCGGGTTCCGCGCCTTGCCTCCGGGAGCCTGAACGGCGGGCCATACGAGCAGGAACCGCGGAAATGCGGGCGGGGTGGATGCTGACGTGCATCGTGAACGGTCACGAATCGCCGTCCCGCCCAAGGGCGTCATATTGGTGGTGGGCGTCATATATAGCTGACAGCGCAGCCCGGGAGAATGTGACAGCAACAGGAACTGGGGGCCCGCGCGGCCGACATAGCCTTGGGGTTGTGCACGGCGAGCATGGTGGCAGCGGCTACTCACCACCTCACGGACGGCACTTGTCCGGCGGCCGCGATGGCTCGCGTAGCCCCGCCCTCGAGGTCCGGGGCCGGAGAGCCAGCCTCCGGCCCCGCCCTAGCCATCCTTCGTACTCGATCATCCCTACCGAGAGGTCGATCATCGGCAGCGCTATGGCCGCTCCACCAGATGCCGATGGAGGAACGACAGCTCGGCTTCGACAGCTCGCTCGTGGCCGTCGAGGAAGGGGGCGTAGTGGCCCCCGGGCATCCGGATCAGTTCACCGCGCTGCGCTTGCTGAGCGGCGCGTACGGCCGGCGCCGCGAGAACCGATTGGTCCTCATCGCACGCCACGACCAGCAACGGGCACTGGACCTGGGCCGCGGCGCGCCCAGGCCGGTAGAACCCGACGCGGAGCGCGGAGCGAGCGGCGACCTCCTGCCGCCACTTCGGGTAGCGGCCGTTGGGGTTGAGTGCGCGATCGCCGTCGAGGGCATCGGGTGTGGTGAGCAACGCCACGTTGCCCGGTCTGCCGACCAGAGGGACCAGCAGCGGCGGCCGGCGGAGCAGGCCGCCCAGTGCGTCGAGCACGGCCAGGCCGGTGAAGCGTAGCAACGCACCGAGCTTCTGGTGGCGCATCGCGTTGAGGGTGGCAGCCTGACCATCGACGTAAGGGGTCTGCGCAATGGCCGCTGCAACGCCCGGATTGCGAGCGGCAACCGGGAAGACGTGGCCACCAGAGACCGAGAACCCCCAGACACCGATTCGACTGGACTCGACGCCTGGCAGCGTCGCGGCATAAGCGATCGCGGCGTCCCAGTCGTCGAGCTGCTCACGGATCCGGACGATCTGACGTGGCTTGCCAGCGCTTTCGCCGAGGCGACGGTAGTCGAAGGCGAGGACTGTGAAGCCGGCGGCATGGAACCTCGGTGCGAACCGGTCCGTGCCGGGCTCCTTTGTGACGGCCAAGCCGCCGGCCATGACTACACACGCACCGTTGGTCCCCGGGTAGTGCAACGCTGCGCACTGCGCATTCCCGCGGCCGAAGCGGACCGTCTCCCGGTGGACAGCAAGGGGCCCGCGTTCGAAGTGGCGCCTTCAGCCCCCTTGACTAAAGGGGAGCCACGTACGGACGTTTCGACGAAGGGTGTCCGTCAGACTGGCGTCATGGTTCATTTGGGTCGCGATGGTGGCCAGGGGACGCGGGTGCGGAGGCAGGTCTGGGCCGAGTGGATGGCAGCGAACGAGGCCAACGATCCCGAGCGTGCTGGCCAGCTCGCCGAGGAGATGACCGGGATTGTGGCGGATTCCTTCTTCGCGTGGTTCGAGGCGGGCCTGTATTCCAAGGCTCGCCGGAACTGGCGCGAGTGCGCCGATCGGAATGGGCGGGCCCTCGCGCTGTTCGGCAACGCAGAGGCCGAAGAGTTTGGTGGCGCGAACCCAGCGGCATGGAGCCTCGGTCTCGCCGCTACGGCCATGGGCGCTGCGCCTTGACACGCCACGGCTGGACGGCGCGTGGGATCAGTGGGCTGGCTGACTCGGTAGGTGCGATCGACACCGCGGCGCCGCAATTGCCGGTGTTGGATTCTGCCACCATGGAGCGGTGGCGGGGTGGGCTGCTTGATTCGTCGGGGATGAGCTCGCTGCGACTACTTCAACTCGAACTGACAAAGGTCCCGGCGTAGCCGAGCCTTCGCCCACGTCACACCGACGCGGACAAGAGCTCACGGTAGAGCTCGCGAGCGTCGTCGACCGCGACCTGGAAGCTCGCGCCTCCGACCGTCAGCTCTGTGGTCTGCACGCCGGGAAGTTCGGTCGCTGCGAAGTGGCCGATGAAGGTTTTGGTGCGGTTGGCGATGTCGAGCGCGGCCTTATTCAACGGTTCAAGCTTGCGACGCACGAGGAGGTGGAACATCGCGGTCTGCGGCGGATTGGGAACGATCTCGAGCCCCTCGAGGTCCCCCAACGCCGCCGCGAGCTCTTTCGCGCGTGCGACGAACTCGGACATCCGAGGCAAGACTTCGTCGAGTCCTCGCTCTGCTGCGATGAGGAAGGGATACGCGGTGAAGAGCCTGCCGCCGTGTCGGACCTGCCATACCCGCGCCTGGTCTATCACGGCTTTGGTTCCGGCCAGCGTGGCGCCGGCCGGCGCTCCGAGGTCCTTGTAGAACGAGACGTAGACCGTGTCGAACAAGTCCGCGATCTCATCGAGGCTACGCCCGTAGAACGGTGCACACTGCCAGAGCCGCGCGCCGTCCATGTGGAGCGCGATCTCGCGTTCCCGCGCCTTGGCGCAAAAGGCGACTAGTTCTTCCCACGGCGGCAGCTGTCCGCCAAGCTCTCGTGCCGGCAGCTCGAGCACGACGGCGCCAAGCGGCTCGCGGATGGCTTCGAGGTCGTGCGGCGTCGGGAGTCGTTCCCGCGACCCGAGCAGGTCTGCGATCAGCCCGTGGAGGTGCGCGTAACCGCGCTGCTCGTGCACGTCGAGGTGACATTGCGGATGAAACGCGATCCGCTGGTTCGCGCGTTTGTCACAGTGAATCCGCAGTGCGATCTGCTGAGCCATCGTCCCGGACGGCATCCAAACCGCAGCCTCTTTGCCGAGCAAGGCCGCGACGCGAGCCTCCAGCCGTTCCACGAGCGCACGCTCGCCGTACCGGTCCGCCTCCTCGTTTGACGGCGCCCGCTCTGCAAGAGCACGCAGCGTTAACCGCGGGTCCCGTTCGGCTGGCGAAAACGCGCCGACCACGCGTTCGCATCGAGCCCAGATTGCCGCTCGATCCAGTTGTTCTGGCACGAGTTCACCCTACGGGCGCGAGACCAGATCGCGCGCCGACCGGACGCACTGGAGCCACGGCGGCCTTCTCGGATCCTTCACCGCAGACGTGGCATCCCACGAGCCAGGCCGTCGGGCAGGTGTGGACCGGCTGCCAGTCGCCACGTGCTCCAGGTACCGACCGAGCATCGCCGCTAACACATCCGGCGCGGATGGCCCCGTCCTGGCGGCGGCGGCCAGCGCGGCGCGCTGCCAGGCCGCGCCGGTCTGGTCCCACGACGCGCGCCGATGATGTCCAGCAGCCGGTCCGCCTCAGCGGCTTCGACCCCGGCATCGCGCAGCCCCTGCCGTGCGTCCAGCAAGGTCTGTGCGATGAGGTCGGCTGCGCGCGCCCTCTGGGTCTGGTCAGGGCGGAACGTTGGCCAGGTCAGCTCGGCCGACAGGCCATACTGTGCCGCCCGGTACAAGTTGTGATCCGCGCGCTCAAACGGCAGCGCATAGGTCCATCGTTCGTCCTGATTGGCTATCCACAGGGAAATCCCGAGCAGGTACGCGGCATTCGCCAACATGTCGACGACCGTCGGACCGGCCGGGAGGGCCCGCATCTCGATGCGCAGGAATCCACGAGATCCACGGCTATGTCGACGGACTGATAATCAGGCTCCTGAACGGAGTCGAAGAATCTGCATTTAACCTTGTGTCATCCAAGGACAATCGCTCGACCCTC
>JBKPTD010000004.1:0-6366 GCA_046735375.1 Actinomycetota bacterium
GTCCTGAGGGGAACCGTGCAGGGTCTGCCGGGCGGTCATCGGCCGTCCTCCGTCTTCTCGACATGAGCGAGGCCGGCACCTTCCCCGACCGTCGCCACCCGGGTGCCTGTCTCGACCGTCAGGCCGGCCCGCCGCCGGTAGCCGTCGAGGTAGTCCAGCAGTGCCGGTCCGCGCGGACGCCGGCCAGGACGGACATCACACGTCGTCACCTTCGACTCCTGGATGTAGACGTTCGGGTCGAGGCTCACACCGAGCAAGTCGTTCACCGAATCCCCGGTGACCAGGCCCTGGGCCCCCCAGTGGTAGGGCAGCCAGATCTGGTGGACGAGCCGGTCCAGGACGCGGAGTGGCCGCATCCGGTCTGTGACGAAGACTCGGGCTTCGATCGAGGTCCTGCTGGTGATGATGTGCGCCCAGCCGAGATGCTCGAGTCCGCGCTCGGCGGCCAGCTCGGGGGAAACCTCGACGAAGAGCTCAGGCTGCAGCTCCGCGAGATACGGCAAGAAGCGGCTCATTCCGCCCGCGGTGTGGTGTTCGGTGAGCCGTGCTGTGGTGAGCACATAAGGAAAGACGTCAGCGTGGTCCTCAGGAGGTGCCGGGTTCGACGGGTTGTCCGCCCGGCCGTAGACCCTCCTGGTCGGGTTGCCCTGCTGGCCGTACAGGGCATTGCGGAACGGCGACTCGTGCGGCTCATAGTGCGTGGGCAGCGGGCCGTCGAGCAGCCCACTCGGTGCGTACAACCAGCCCTTCCCGTCGGCCTGCATGATAAAGGGATCGTCTCCCCGCAGCGCCTCCGGGCCGACCGCATCAGGTGAGGGCTCGTATGTCGGCGGCTTCGTCTTCTCGTAGTCCGGCACGTCGAGGCCGGTCCATTCGCCCTTGTCCTCGTCCCACCAGACATACGCCTTGCGGTCGCTCCACGGCCGCCCGGCCGGATCAGCGGACGCGCGGTTGTAGAGGATCCGCCGGTTCAGTGGCCACGCCCATCCCCACTCGAGCGCCGTCGGCCCCTGCTCGTGCCATGGTTTGCGCCGGGCCGCCTGGTTGACCCCACCGGCGAAGACGCCGCAGTAGATCCAGCTCCCGCACGAGGTCGATCCGTCTGCCTTGAGTTGGAGGTACGAGTCCAGCAGCTTGCCGGTTGCGAGGTCGTAGCCGTTGATCCGGCGCAGGACGTCCTCGGCCGACGGCTCACCATCTGTCACCTCGTAGTCCCAGGCCAGGTCCTGCACCGGCCGATCGCGCTCGTCCGCCGACGTTGCGAGCCGCTCCTTCAGCCGCTTCCCGAGGTGGTAGACGAACCACAGATCGGAGCGCCGATCGCCCTTCGGCTCGACCGCCTTGTCCCGCCACTGCAGCAGCCGCTGTGTCTGCGTGAATGTGCCCTCTTTTTCAACGTGGGACGCCGCAGGGAAGAAAAAGACCTCGGTGCGGCACTGCTCGGGGACGATCTCGCCGGTCTCGATCTCGGGCGCGTTCTGCCAGAACGTCGCGCTCTCGATCATCGCCAGGTCGCGAACCACCAGCCAGTCGAGGTTGGCCATGCCGAGCCGCTGCAATCTGCCGTTCGCCGAGCCGACCGCGGGGTTCTGCCCGAGCAGGAAATATCCGTAGACCTTGCCGTCGATCATGTCCATAGCGGTGCGGTAGGTGCCGTGGTCGCCAGTAATTCGTGGCAGATAGTCGAAGCAGAAGTCGCTGTCAGGCGCTGCCGCATCGCCCCAGTACTCCTTGAGTAGCGACACGATGTAGGCGCCAGCGTTGTGCCAGAAGCCCTTCTGGGCCTTCCCCGCGAGGCTCTCGATGTACGTCGTGAGATTGGGATGGGCGGACGGGTTCGGCATCGGCAGGTATGAGGGCAGCAGGTTGAACAGAGTCGGGATGTCAGTCGATCCCTGGATGCTCGCGTGCCCGCGCATGGCCATGATGCCGCCGCCCGGGCGGCCGATATTGCCCAGCAGCAGCTGGATGATCGCTGCGGTCCGGATGTACTGCACCCCCACGGTGTGCTGCGTCCAGCCCACCGCGTAGACGACCTCGCTCGTGCGCTCACGGCCGGAGTTGGCCGTCCAGGTCTCGCACACCTCGAGGAAGAGCTCTTGCGGAATACCACAGATCGCTTCGACCAACTCCGGGGTGTAGCGGGAGTAATGCCGCTTGAGGATCTGCCAGACGCAGCGCGGGTGCTGCAGCGTTGGGTCCGACTGCGGATGCGGTGCCTCGCCGTGGAGTGCTGGTCCGCCGGAGCCGAGGTGGTCCCCCGTGTTGTGCTCCGTCGTCTCTGGTCCCGTCCGCTGCCCCGCCGCGGCCGTCTCCTGAATGCCCTCGTACTGCCAGGTCGTCCGGTCGTAGGTGGCAGTGTCCGCCTGGTAGCCGGAGAAGAGCCCGTCGAGGTCTTCGGTGTCCTTGAATCCCTCGCTCACGATGAACGACGCGTTGGTATAGGCGAGGACGTACTCCCTGAAGTCTTTCTCGTTGCTGAGGATGTAATTGATGACACCGCCGAGGAACGCGATGTCGGTTCCTGCCCGGATCGGCACGTACAGGTCCGCGTGCGCGCTCGTCCGGGTGAAGCGCGGGTCCACATGGATGACCTTCGCCCCGCGTGCCTTCGCCTCGATGACCCACTGAAAGCCCACCGGATGGGCCTCGGCCATGTTCGAGCCTTCGATGACGATGCAGTCAGCGTTGGCGAGATCCTGTTGGTAGCTGGTGGCACCGCCGCGACCGAACGAGGTTCCCAGACCGGGAACGGTGGACGAGTGTCATATGCGCGCCTGGTTCTCGATCTGGATCGCGCCCAGCGCGGTGAACAGCTTCTTGATGAGGTAGTTCTCCTCGTTGTCCAGCGTGGCGCCGCCCAGACTCGCGATGCCGAGAGTCCGGCGCAGAATCCGTCCCTTGTCGTCGACGTCCTGCCAGCCCTTGCGCCGCGCGTCGAGGACGCGATCGGCCACCATGTCCATCGCGGCCTCAAGATCGAGCTCGCGCCACTCGGTGGCGAACGGCGCACGGTAGAGCACCTTCTGCCCTCGGTGCGGCCCGGTGACCAGCTGCTTGGTCGCCGAGCCTTTAGGGCACAGGCGACCTCGGGAGATCGGGCTGTCCGGATCACCCTCGATCTGGATGATCTCGTCGCCCTTCACGTATACCTTCTGGGCGCAGCCGACGGCGCAGTAGGGACAGACGGAACGCGCCACCCGATCGGCGGTCGCGGTGCGGGGGGTCAGGGACGCGGATCGAGCTGACTGAGCGGCACGGCCCCTGCCGAGCGGATCTCCGTCGCTGATCTGCCGCAGGGCAGGCCAGCGCTGGATCCAGCTGCGTACGCCCATGGTGGGTGCCTCCCACGGTCTGGGGTCCCGAAACACTGCGTTACTGCCCGACGGTAATCCACCCGGTCCGTCCGCGACCTGCCCGGGCCGCCCCCACCAGCACATCTCCGGCGTCGTGGCGGGAAATCGACAACCCCATACCGGGCCAAGATCGGGTCTCCGACAATGGCTGACTTATGCAGGTAAGAGTGGAATGCTTGGCCGAATTATCAGTGAGCCAGACGTCTTTGGGCGACGATAGACCACCTTCTTCACGCCGAGGGAAGCGCGGGGGATGCGCATGAGCCGGCACCGACGTCAAGCGTCTCGATGGATCCCCGTCGCCTTAGTGGCCGCGGCACTGGTGATCGCTATCACCGTGGCCCTCGTCCTGCGAGGCTCGGGCGACGAGTCCACCCGATTAGTGGAGCCGGCAGCTCAATGCCCAGCCAGCTTGCGCATAGTCACAGCCAGCTCGTTCGCACCAGTCCTCACTGAGCTCGCACCAACCCTCGAGTCTGGTGACGACTGCGTCCATCTCGAGGTGAACGTCGCCGACGGCAGGGCCGCCCCGCAGCGGGTGGCGGATCTCCAGGCTGACGTTTGGATTCCCGATGACGCGGCGTGGGCGGGTGCTGCCGGCTCGCTCGCCCTCGCCGAAGCGCCACAGGGCGGCTCGGGCACGGTTCTCGCAACCAGCCCGATCTACATGGTCACCGACGAGGCGACGGCGGGACGGCTCCAGAGCGCAGGCGGTAGCTGGCTCGGTCTCGCGAAACTGGCGACGACCGACTCGGGTGTGAAGCTGGCGGTCCGTGATCCGGCCGGATCGGGAGACGGTCTCGTCGGAGTCGGCGACGTCGGTGAGGCGGTCTGGCTCGACCAGGGAATGGACGCATCCGCCTATGCGCTGGCGACGGCTGTCCCCAGAACCCGTACGGTGACCGATGGCCAGGCGATGCCCGCCCAAACCGGCGAGGTAGGGCTGGTGGCCGAGTACGCGCTTGCCAGGGCGCGCGGTGAGGGTGGCGGGGCCGCGCCAGCAGGCTCCCGGATCCTCGCGGGCTCCGACCACACCGCGATCCTGCGGTACACCTGGCTGCCCACGGCGGCCGCCGTCGAGGACCCGATCATGACTGGGTTGCTAGCGCGTGTCCTCTCCGCCTTGACCGATACCGACGCCAACGACGCGATCGCCAAGGCGGGACTGCGGCGCCCAGGCGGGCCGCCTCCACCGAGCGAGATCAAAGGACTGCCCGAACTGAAGGCTCCGCCGTTCGACGTCCTCATACCGCACAAGCTCGACCACGTCTTCGCCGCGTGGTATCCGGCCGATCGTCGCTCGGACATCCTGGTCGTCGTGGATGTATCGGGATCTATGGGGGCTAGGGCACCGGGATCGGATAAGCCGCTCATCGACCTCGTCAGCGCCGGGGTACTCGAACTAGGCAAGCTGCTGCCGGACGACTCGGAACTCTCGCTTTGGGAGTTCGGCTCGCGCCTCGACCCGCCGCACGATTACCGCACGCTCCTTCCGCGCGGGACCCTCAATGACGCGCAGCGGAGCCGGCTGACCCGGGCTGCTCACGCACTCGACGCCCAGAACACCGGGACCGGCCTGTATGACACCCTCCTCGCTGCCTACAAGTCCGCAAAGGCGGGATATCGTGCCGGAATCGCGAATCAGGTCGTTCTCTTTACGGACGGCAGAAACGAGGATGACCCCGGTTCGATCTCGGCAGCGCAGCTCAAGGCCAGCCTGAGCGCCGCCGCGGATCCGAAGCGGCCAGTCCACGTCACCGTTATCAGCTTCGGCCCAGAGTCAAATGCGGCAACCCTCAAGAAGGCACTCGAGTCCGTGGGAGGCTACGTCGATCCGATATCGACAGCTGATCAGGTGCAAGCCGTCTTCATTCATTCAGCAGCGGGTGGCGTCCACCACTGACTAATCAACCCCGCCCGCGAGCTACGGGAGACGCTGCGTGAGGGCTGGACGGCTCGCAGGTCGACCGTGGCGCCGTCGTGGCGTCGCCTGACGGTCACCGTCCGCCGATATGGACACCTGGATTGCTCGCTCGTGAACGGTGGACACTGGCCCAGACCAAAACGGGCAGATTCACCGATCGTTGGACCGTGAGCCCGAGTAGATCGAGCCACTCGGCTGGGTGGTTGTCCAATGATCCGCCGGGACGGACCGATCCTTCTGGCTGACGGTCCAACGACGGGTCAACCCTTCCGAGCAACCGGCTCCGTATGGCCGACACGCTCACCTACCGGTGCGCCAAACGATGCTCGGCGTGAGTTGAGGTACAACGGTCCAATCTGGCTTGCGCTGATGCACAGCCCTGGACCTGCGATGCAACCGGGCACGCAAGTTACGGCTCATCCCGACTTTGCTGAACACATCGCATTCCTGCAGGGACTGCATGAGCGGGGTGTGCTCGTGGCGGCCGGCTCACTCGACGGGGTGGCCAGCGGCATGACGGTCCTGAGGATTCCCGATCCGGCCGACGTCGAGATGTACATCCGCATGGCGCAGGAGGACGACGAGAGCGTGGCCCGCGGTTTGTTCTTGGTGCAAGCACGTCCCTGGTCGGTCGCCCTGGACGGGCTCGACCAGCTCTGACGGCTCCTGAACGAACCCCGGAGACACGACACTAGGCTTTGGCAGGCGAGACGGCGTGATGACCGGAATGCTGTGAGGGATGTCCGACGATGACTGAGCGCCGACTACCACGGTGGACGGACATCCGGGCCTTGGTTCGCAGCCGGCGGTTCGAACCGAGCCCAACGCGGCGCCGGCTGGGGAAGGCGCTGACGATCAGCGATCTGCGGACCGCGGCCAGGCGGCGCACCCCGCGGGCGGTCTTCGACTACACCGACGGCGCAGCGGAGGCTGAGATCAGCCTGGCCCGCGCCAGGAGGCTGTTTCGCGACCTCGAGCTGCACCCGTCCGTGCTCCAGGATGTGTCGGCGGTTGATACGACGGCGACAGTGCTGGGTCGGCCGGCACGGTGGCCGTTCGCCTTCGCGCCCACGGGCTTCACCAGGC
>JBKPTD010000005.1:0-93040 GCA_046735375.1 Actinomycetota bacterium
ACCGAGGGCCGTCTCGATGTCCGCCTTCCACGCGTTGTTGGCGACGACGCCGTGGGTCAGCGAGCCGACGATCTTGGTGCTTGTGTTGGACCAGTCCTTGAACGGGATCGCCGAGTAGCCGGTGTACTTCGACGGGTCGCCGTCAATCCTGGCCGGGACCGAGCCCTTGATCGGGTTGAACGCGTCCTGGCCTTCCTTGGACCCGGCGAGCTTCAGCCAAGCCATCGTGGCCGCCTCGTTCTTCGCACCGACTGGATCGGTGAAGCTGTCGGAAAGGAAGTTGAAGACGCCCTCGGTGCCCGGAGCGGTGGTCGCGTTGTAGTCGGTCTCCCACGTCTGCTTCTTGGCGGTGAGGAAGTAGGTGTTCGCCCAGTCACCCATGACGTTGTAGGCCGCGTCGCCCTCGATGATCGGGTCCAGCGCCGGCTGCCAGTCAGCGGCCGCCTGCTTCAGGTTCGACTGCTTGAGGACCTGGGTGTACATGTCCAGAGCCGACTTGACCTCGGTCGACTCCCAGTCTGTCGATCCGTTCCACAGTCCGGCGTAGGCGGCCGGGCCGAGCTCGCCGAGCAGAACGTTCTCGAGCAGGTGCTCCTGGGTCCACAGCGGGCCGATCGTCAGCGGGGTGATCCCCTTGGCCTTGAGTTTTGGCGCTTGCTGCAGGAACTCGTCCCAGGTCTTGGGCGGACCCGAGATGCCGGCCTTCTCCAGGACCTTGGGGTTGTACCAGAGCACGTTGGACCGGTGGATGTTCACCGGCACCGAGTAGATCTTCCCGTCAACTGTGATCATGTCGAGCAGCGACTTCGGGAAGACATCGCGCCACTTTTCCTGATCGTAGAGCGCGGTCAGGTCCTTGACCTTGCCGGCCTGGATGTCGGCGAGCAGCTCGGCGCCCGCGTGCCGCTGGTAGGAGTCCGGCGGGTCGTTCGACTGCAGCCGGGTCGCGAGCACCGCCTGGGCGTTCGTCCCGGAGCCACCGGCCACCACCGCGTCGACGACGGTGATGTTCGGGTTCTGCTGCTTGAAGAGGTTGAGCAGAGCGTCCTTGCCCTCGGAATCTCCCGGACCTGTCCACCAGGAGAAGAACTCGAACTTGCCACTCACGGGGCCGGCGCTGGTCGGGGCGGCGGAGCCAGAGTCATCGTCGCCGCCGCAGGCCGCCATTAAGAGGGATCCCGCCACGGCCAGCGCGACCGCCGCGAGCCCCCTTCGACGTACAGCCATCAGGGTCTCCTGTCTGTCTTGTGCGCTGCGCTCCCGTTCTGACGTCCGGTCCGCCCGCGGGTCCCGCAGGTCTCTTACCGGGCCGCTGGACCTCCTGAGACGGGCTTCGGGAACGTTAACAACGTGTGCGATTCTTAAAGCGCGCGCTCGCACCGTCAAGCGCTGGTACCGCTTCGTTAACGTTCTCGCAGGGCGCCGGTGACAGAACCAAGCGATCAAGAATCGCCTGGTTGGCGGAAAGGGTAGGCCAGTTTGAGCAGACGCCCCACGATGAAGGACGTCGCGCGGGCGGCGGGCGTCAGCCACATGACCGTCTCACGAGTGGTCAACGGTGACACCGGCGTCACGCAGAAGAGGGCCGCACGGGTCGAGCAAGCGATCACCGAGCTTGGCTACCAACGCAACGATCTCGCCCGCCACCTGCGCAGCAAGCGATCCAGGACCGGCACGATCGGGCTGCTCGTGGACGACATCGCCAATCCGTTCTACTCCGCCCTCGCCCGCGCCGTTGAGGACGAGGCGCACCAACGGGATGACCTCGTCCTGGTGGGCAGCACCAACGACGATCCACGTCGTGAACAGGAGGTGGTGGCCGCGTTTTGCGCGCGCCGCGTCGACGGGCTGATCGTCGTTCCCGTGGCCGGGAGCCAGCGGTTCCTCGCCACACAGATGGTGCTGGGGACCAAGGTCGTCTGCGTCGACCGGCCGGCCGACGGGCTCGAGGTCGACGCCGTCCTGGTCGACAACCGGACGAGCACCGAATCCGCGGTCCGGCACCTGCTCGACCGCGGGCATCGCCGCATCGCCTATCTCGGCGATCGACAAGACATCTGGACCGCCAAGGAGCGCTATGCCGGCTATCTCGCGGCGCTCGCGGCCCGCGGCCTACGGCCGGCACCTGCCCATGTGAGGCACGGGGTACGCAGCACGGCGCAGGCGGCTGCCGCAGTTCGCGAACTGCTGGCGCTTCCCGACCCTCCCACCGCCATCTTTAGCGGCAACAACCTCATGACGATCGGCGCAGTGGGAGCGCTCGGCGATGACGGAGCCAGGGTCGCGCTGATCGGCTTTGACGACTTCCCTCTCGCGGACCGGGTCAGCCCCGCGGTCACCGTCGTAGCCCAAGATCCGATCGGGCTTGGCGCGAGCGCCGCGGCCCTATTGTTCTCGCGGATCGATGGCGATCTGTCTCCGGCACAGACTGTTGTCATGCAGACCCGCTTGGTCCTGCGCGGGTCGGGTGAAATCCCCGGCCCGAGCCTCGCCCGGTCCGCCTGAGCGGTGGCACCACACCCTCGGGTCCAGAGGGTTCGCAGCAACACCTCACCGTGATGGCGGTTCGTCGCTGCTGTGGTCCGGACCGCCACCCTCGCGACCGGCGTTGGCGACGATCGCGGCGAAGGGCGGGATGGCCAGGGCGACGATGGTCATGGCGATGGCAGCCGGTGCCGAGTATCGCCGGACCACCGCCCACGACAGCACGAAGAGCAGCAGGCATGTTCCCATGAGGATCAGATAGGGGAGCTTTCTCCTCATCGGTGCTCCGTAGCCCGACTGCGCCCCGTCGCGCGCGGCTAGTCCAGCTGACCGGCCTCGGGTTCGAAAACGGCGTCCAACCGCGCGACCGCGGCGACGACATCCCGTGCGATGTCCTGTCCGGTGAGTCCGCACTCGGCGTGGACCTGCGCCGGCTTTCCGTGCTCGAGGAATCGCGGCGGGATACCCACGTTGCGCAACGGCGTGCGTACGCCCGCATCACGCAGTGCCTGCGCGATACTCGAGCCCACGCCGCCGATGCGGCTGTTGTCCTCGACGGTCACGACCAGCCTGTGCAGGGCGGCAAGCGGTGGCAGTGCAGGATCGACCGGCTTAACCCATCGCGGGTCGACCGCCGTCACGCCGATCCCCTGAGCGACCAGCCGGTCAGCGACGTCGAGGCAGACCGTCGCCATTGCTCCCACTGAGACCAGGAGGACGTCCTCATCGCCATGACGGCGGAGCACGTCAATGCCGCCGATGCGATCGACCGCCGGCACCTCGGGGCCAACCTGTCCCTTGGGGAAGCGGACGACCGTAGGCGCATCATCGACGGCGACGGCCTCACGCAACTCGGCGCGCAGCGTCGTCGCGTCCCGCGGAGCGGCAATTCGCAGGCCGGGAACCACCTGGAGGATCGACATGTCCCACATGCCGTTGTGGCTTGGCCCATCATCACCCGTGACCCCGGCTCGGTCCAGGACGAAGGTCACGCCACACCTGTGCAGCGCCACATCCATCAGTACCTGGTCGAACGCCCGGTTGAGGAAGGTGGCATAGATCGCCACGACTGGGTGCAAGCCACCCATCGCCAGACCGGCGGCTGAGGTGACGGCGTGTTGCTCGGCGATCCCGACGTCGAAGACCCGATCCGGAAATGCCTGCTTGAACGTGTGCAACCCCGTCGGGATCAGCATCGCCGCCGTAATGCCGACCAGGTCCGGCCGCTCCGCCGCGATCTTCACGACCTCGTCGGAGAAGACGCTCGTCCAGCCCTCTGGTGCGGGCGCGACCGGCTCGCCAGTCTCCGGGTCGATCACGGCCACCTGATGGAACTGGTGAGCCTCGTCATTGAGCGCGGGCGCGTATCCGCGACCCTTCTGAGTGACGCAATGGACGATCACCGGGCCGCCGAATGACTTGGCCCGGCGCAAAGCGGATTCGATCGCCGGGACGTCATGCCCGTCGATCGGCCCGACGTATTTCAGGCCGAGATCCTCGAACATCCCCTGCGGCGCGACGACGTCCTTGATCCCCTTCTTCATGCCGTGCAGGGCCTCGTAGATCGGGCTCCCCACGACCGGGGTCTTCCAGAGGACGCTCTTGCCCCACTCAAGGAATCGCTCGTAACCGCGGGTCATGCGCAAGGTCGCGAGGTGGTTGGCGAGCCCGCCGATCGTCGGCAGATAGGACCGCTCGTTGTCGTTGACGACGATGATCACCGGACGGTCCTTGGCAGCCGCGATGTTATTGAGCGCCTCCCAGGCCATACCGCCGGTCAGCGCACCGTCACCGACAAGGGCGACGACATGACGGTCGGACAACTCGCGCAGCTGGTTGGCCTTCGCCAGCCCATCGGCGTACGACAGAGCCGTGGAGGCGTGCGAATTCTCCACAATGTCGTGCTCGGATTCGGCCCGAGACGGATAGCCCGACAATCCGCCACGCTGCCTGAGCAGCGCGAAGCCGTCGGCCCGCCCGGTGAGAAGTTTGTGGACATATGACTGGTGGCCAGTGTCGAAGACGATCCGGTCCTTCGGCGATTCGAACACTCGGTGCAGTGCGATCGTCAGCTCGACCGCACCGAGGTTCGGGCCGAGGTGACCGCCGGTCTTGGCAACCGCGACAATCAGGAACTTCCTGATCTCGTCGGCCAGTGTCGTGAGTCTCTCGTGATCCAGATTCCGCAGGTCCTGCGGTCCGCGGATGGTCTCGAGCACGGTCACCCGTTCCTCCTCGCCTCACACCCGCCCTGGCTGAGCTGGTCAGCCGGCGACGAGGCGCCATCGCACCCGCCGGCGGCGTCAGAACGCTCAGAGTCTAATGGTCGCGCCCGCAAGTACTCCTGTGGCGCCTGACGGGCCCGCCCGGCGCCTCGCCACGTTGTCGTCGTGGCCGTTAGCGCCGCTAGCGGCCTCCTCCTCCGCCTTGCGATGCATCCGGCCGGACTCCGTCATACACCGCGGGACTTACGGGCGCGACCACTAGCCGCGACTCTGGAACGCATCGGGGTCGGGCTGCGGTTCCCGGCTAGGACAGCAGCGAGCGCAGGACGTACTGCATGATGCCGCCGTGCCGGTAGTAGTCGGCTTCGCCCGGTGTGTCGATGCGCACGAGGGCACTGAACTCCTTGTCGCCGGCGCGGACCGCCACCTCTCGCGGAGTTGTGCCGTCGTTGAGCTCGGTGATACCCGTGATGGAGATTTCCTCCTCGCCGGTCAGACCGAGCGAGGACGCGGTCTCGCCCGTTTTGTACTGCAGCGGCAGGACACCCATCCCGATCAGGTTCGACCGGTGGATCCGCTCGTAGGACTCCGCGATCACCGCGCGAACGCCGAGGAGCGCAGTTCCCTTCGCGGCCCAGTCGCGGGACGACCCCGAGCCGTACTCCTTGCCGGCGAGGATCACCAGCGGAATGCCGGCCGCAGCATAGGACTGTGCCGCCTCGTAGATCGGGGTCTGCTCAGCGCCGCGGGTGAAGTCCCTGGTAAAGCCGCCTTCGACGCCGGGGACGAGCTGGTTGCGCAGGCGGATGTTCGCGAAGGTGCCGCGGATCATCACCTCGTGGTTTCCCCGCCGGGAGCCGTACGAGTTGAAGTCTTTCCGCTCCACGCCATGCGCGGCCAGGTATTGACCCGCCGGCGAGTCAGTCTTGATCGCCCCGGCTGGGGAGATGTGGTCCGTCGTCACTGAATCGCCGAGCACGGCGAGCACTCGTGCGCCGCTGACGTCGGTGACCGGCTCGGGCTCTCGAGTCATGCCGTCGAAATACGGCGGCTTGCGGACATAGGTCGACTCGGGATCCCAGGCGAAGGTCTCGCCGGTGGGCGTCGGCAGCGACTGCCACCTCTCGTCGCCCGCGAAGACATCGGCATAGTCCCGCGAGAACATCTCGGCGGCGATGGCGGTGTCAATGACCTCCTCCACCTCGTGACTCATCGGCCAGATGTCGCGCAGGAAGACTGCTTGGCCCGAGGTGTCCTCGCCCAAGGGCTCGGTGTCGAGGTCGATGTCCATCGTGCCGGCGAGTGCGTACGCGACGACCAGCGGCGGCGAGGCGAGGTAGTTCATCTTGACGTCGGGATTGATCCGGCCCTCGAAGTTGCGGTTACCGGAGAGGACGGAGACGACGGCGAGATCGTGCTCGTTGACCGCGGCGGAGACCTCGTCGAGAAGCGGGCCCGAGTTCCCGATGCACGTGGTGCAGCCGTAGCCGACGAGATGGAAGCCAAGCTTCTCGAGGTACGGGGTGAGCCCCGCGCGCTCGTAGTAGTCCATGACCACCTTCGAGCCGGGCGCGAGTGTGGTCTTCACCCAGGGACGCCGGGTGAGGCCGCGCTCGACCGCCTTCTTGGCGAGGAGGGCCGCACCGACCATTACCTGCGGGTTCGACGTGTTTGTGCAACTGGTGATGGCAGCGATGACCACGGCACCGTGGTCGACGGTTGCAGGGGCACCGTCGAGGGAGATCGCCACCGGCTTGCTCTCCCGGCCGGTGGTGGAGGGGGCGGCGGTCACCGGCGGCACCGGTGCGCCGAGGTCGTTCTCACCATGAAAGGCAGGCGCATCACTGGCCGGGAACGACTCGGCCGACGCCTCGTCGAGACCCGAGCTGACATCGTCGCCATGACCGTGCGCGACGAAGTCGTGCAGGGCAGCGCGGAACGACTCTTTGGCCGATCGCAGCGGCACGCGATCCTGTGGACGCTTCGGGCCCGCAAGGGACGGCTCGACGGTGTCAAGGTCGAGCTCGAGAGTTTCCGAATACCTGGCCTCCGCGGTCGGATCGTGCCAGAGGCCCTGCTCCTTGGCATATGCCTCGACGAGCGCCACCTGCTCGGCGGGCCGTCCGGTGAAGCGCAGGTAGCGCAGCGTCTCGTCGTCGATCGGGAAGATCGCGCAGGTGGAGCCGTACTCAGGGGACATGTTGCCGATGGTCGCCCGGTTGGCCAGCGGCACCGCCGCGACACCAGGTCCATAGAACTCGACGAACTTCCCCACCACACCGTGCTTGCGGAGCATCTCGGTAATCACGAGGACGAGATCGGTGGCGGTGGCACCTTCCGGCAGCTGGCCGGAGAGCTTGAACCCGACGACGCGCGGGATCAACATCGACACCGGCTGGCCCAGCATCGCTGCCTCGGCCTCGATCCCGCCAACTCCCCAGCCGAGAACGCCGAGACCATTGACCATTGTGGTATGCGAGTCGGTGCCCACGAGCGTGTCCGGGTAGGCGATCACCTGGTCACCGGCGGAGGCACCGTCTCCGGATTCCCCGGCGGCGCGGGCGAAGACCACCCGCGCAAGGTGCTCGATGTTCACCTGGTGCACGATGCCGGTGCCCGGCGGGACGACCTTGAATTCGTCAAAGGCAGTTTGTCCCCAGCGGAGGAACTGGTAGCGCTCCTTGTTCCGCTCGTACTCGAACTCGACATTGCGGACAAAGGCGTCCGGCGCCCCGAACACGTCTGCGATCACAGAGTGATCGATGACGAGCTCGGCCGGCGCGAGCGGGTTGATCCGCGCCGGATCACCACTCAGATCACGGACTGCCTCCCGCATGGTCGCAAGATCGACGACCGCGGGCACACCGGTGAAGTCCTGCATGAGGACGCGGGCCGGAGTGAACTGGATCTCCTTGCTCGGCTCGGCCGCCGGGTCCCATCCGGCCAGTGCGCGCACGTCGTCCCTGGTGATATTGGCGCCGTCCTCGGTGCGCAAGAGGTTCTCGAGGAGGATTTTGAGGCTGTACGGCAACCGGGCCGCGCCGTCCACGCTGTCGAGCCGGAAGATGCCGTACTGCTGCTCCCCCACGCGAAGCTCCATGCGAGCTCCAAAGCTGTTCACGGACACGTTGTGGTCTCCCTCACGCGACGCCGGTGCTCTGCCGGCCAGATTTATCTCGATATCAAGATATCAGGCCTTCATCCTAGGGCATGGGACACGGTCCACGGGTTGGTAGGGCGCGCTCCGCCCGGCACAATGCTCGCCGTGAACAATGCAGGGGGATCGCCGACTCGCAGCAGCGTTGTCCATCAACTCCAGTACGCGATCAAGCATCCCGACCGGATCGGGCCGCATCTGCGGCGGCTGCTCCGCGACACGAGATTGCATCTCGCCACGCGAGGCGATCATGTCGCGTACTACCGCTCTGTCATGGCGGACGTGGCAGCTCGCAACCCGGAGGCCGCCGTTGGCTCGCGCTCGCACAAGCGCTGGCTCGCCCTGGGGAAGATGCAGTTCGACTATCTGGTCGAGCACGGTCTGCGGCCGGAGCACCGGATGCTGGAGATCGGCTGTGGCAACCTTCGTGCGGGCTGGCGATTCATCGACTACCTCGAAGCCGGTCATTACTACGGCATCGACATCTCGCCGGACATCCTCTTCGCCGCCGAACAGGTCATCGTCGACCGTGGGCTCCAAGCGAAGTTGCCCATGCTCACGCCAGTACGCGATCTCACCCTCGCATTCCTGCCAGGACAGCACTTCGACGTCATCCACGCCCACAGCGTGTTCTCCCATTCGCCGCTGCCAGTGATCGAGGAATGCTTCGCTCACGTCGGGAGGGTGCTTCGGCCGGACGGGTGGTTCGACTTCACCTTCGACCGAACGGAGGGCGCGGAGCACCACGTGCTCCGCGAGGACTTCTACTACCGCACGGAGACTCTGGTCCGCCTCGCGGGGAAATACGGCCTGGAAGCGACGCTGATGAGCGACTGGGAGGAACGACCGCACAGGCAGTCCAAGATCCGTGTGACCCACAAGAACGCGGGGTGAGCTTGCCGGGCGGGTTCCGCCGCTCATCGCTGCGCCGACGGCGGCACAGGTCCTGCTCTCGTGCTTGCCGCGTCAGGTGAGCTGAGGGATGTTCATATCCGGACCTGGCCCGCGGAGGAGAACCGCGAACGGTGTCGAGGTGCCCGACCAGTGGGCGCAGGCGCCCTCCATGATCCGCTGAGCCGCGCTCCAGCTCTCCGGCTCGCTTCGGGCGAGCATCCCCCAGCCCTCGTACAGCAGCAGGAAGCCGCGGGCCGGCTCGGCCCAGGAGAGATCGCTGAGACAGTCGGCCAGCGCCTCCCAGTTGCGGCCGAACCCGCTGGGGAAGCCGCAGGAGGCCGCCATTTGGTCGAGGAGTGCGTCCTTGTCACACACACTGCGCCCATCCACGACAAAGGCCCGCCAGCGAGCATGCTCTGCCGCATGTGCAACATCGGCCGGTGGGAGATGGGAGTGCCAGAGATAAAGGCCAGGTTCCCGCCGCCCCGTCAACAGCCCCGCGAGACCACTCATTGCGCAACCACCATGACGACGCGAGGGGACAGCGTCCTGTTGAGGAGCTCTGGTCGGATGCCAGCGCGACCGCGCAAACCCACGGGAGACCTCCTCACTAATGATCGGTGTCGTCCGACTGCCATTGCGGGCGGGCACCCAACGGGGGACCCGGATCCGGTGGCGCCGGTGGAAGGGCTCGTGGGCGGCCATGTACGCCGCGGATAGGCGGGATTCCCGGAGGCTGGTTACCGTCCGGCGGGATCGGCGGGACGCTCGGGAGGCCCGCCAGGTCCGGTGGCGGCGGCGGCAATCCGTCGCCGGCGGAATCGGCGCCGTCGAACACCAGATCCGCCGGTGTCGAGGCGGCGAGGGTGGCCACCGCAGGTAGACGGTTGTGTGAGGTCTCGCCGAGCGGATCCGCCTCGTCGGCTTGACCGCCGAAGGCCGACGCGGCATCGGGGTGTGATGTATACGGCACTCCGGACGTAATTGCCCGCATTGGACCGCCGGCAATGGCTTGGGCGAAGAGCGGGGACTGATCCGGCGGACCAGCCCAGGCAATGCCCGACCTGCCGTACGGATCCGCGCCGGGCGGCTCAATCGGTGGCGGAGGCGGCAGCGATCGGGACCCTGCCTTCGGCGTCCTTGGACGGACGCCGAAACGGCGATCCAGGAAATCCAGGAGCACGAGGCCAAGCTCGGTCACGACAACCCCGTCGCCGCCACACTCCGGGCAGGTCGCCTCCTCCGGCTCCTGGGGCGTCCGCCGAACGTGGTCGGCCAGCGCAGTCAGCCGCGACGTCATGTCAGTCAGCCGCTCGAGCCGGCCATACTCTGCGTGCCAGGCGAGCCAGGCCTGCGAGATGACGCGCCCGCTGCCGTCGCACGTGGTACAGGGCCGCTCCCAGGGCTCCGCCGCAGTCATCACATGCCTCAATACCGGTGCGGCTGCATCGCGGCACCATCTCGCCCGGCGAGCACAGTACTCTCCCGGTTTCTCGTCGGCGCCCAGTAGGACATGGCTCTTCAGCGCCTCCTGGCGGTATCCGGCGATAGCGTCGCGCCGTCTGGACACTAGACGCCCGTCTCGGCGGATGAACGGACAAGGAGGCATCTTCCCACGCCTGACCAGCCCTGCAGACAAGGTATTCGGTGATTGAGCCTGGAAATACGCTGCATGTTGGCGTCGTCACCCTATGCACGCGCATCGAAGTCGGTCTCCGCGCCATCCGAATCTGACTCAGCGGCCTCCCGAAGACGCTGAGCGAGCTCGGCTGCGGCCGCTCCTGGATCGTCGGCGTCCGTAATGGCCCGAACCACGACGACGCGCCGCGCACCTGCGTCGAGCACCTCGTCGAGCGAGTCGCCGTCGACGCCGCCGATCGCGAACCAGGGACGGTCGATCCGCAGGGAGGCAGCGAAACGCAGCAGCGGCGGGCCAGGGGCCGCGCGGCCGGGCTTGGTCGGCGTGGGCCACACCGGTCCGACGCAGAAGTAATCCGCGCCCGGTGCGGCAGCCGCCGCGTTCACCTCAGACTCCGCGTGCGTCGACTGCCCGATCAAGATGTCCTCGCCGAGAAGTTCGCGGGCCAACACCACCGGGAGGTCTCCTTGCCCCAGGTGCAGGACGTCTGGCTGTGCCGCGTACGCGATGTCGGCGCGGTCGTTAACAGCGAGGAGCGCGTCATGCCTGCTGCAGGCATCGGCGAAGACCTCGAGCGCGGCAAGCTCGGCTCGTGCCTCCATGCCTTTCTGCCGGAGCTGGACGATATCGACCCCGCCCGCCAGGACTGCCTCGAGGAAGTCGGCGAGGTCCGCCTGCTCGGCACGCGCATCCGTACACAGATACAGCCGCGCCGCTGTCAGGCGGCTGCGCCGCCAGGAGGCGCGACCTACCGCGATTTCGTCCGGTGACCTGCGGTGCTCAACATCCGGGTGCGGTCCCACTCTACCGACGGTAGAAGACACAGACAGGCAGGACCACGACCTGGTCGGGCTTAGTAGCCGAGCGCTTGGGCCCTCCGCTTGACCTCGGTTCCCCGATGCTCGCGGAGGGCGGTCACCGGGCAGCCTGGCAGTGAGGCGTCCTCGGTAAACAGCCAGCGCAGGGCCTCGTCGTCGGCAAAGCCGCTGTCGGAAAGCAGAGTCAGCGTGCCAGGGAGGCCCTTGAGCACCCTACCTTCCTCGATGAACGCCTCAGGGACCTCGAGCACGTTCCGCTCGCTCCGCCGAACGGCGATGAGCTGGCGCTCCCGGACGAGCTGCCTGACCCGGTTGACATCGATGCCCAGCCGGTCCGCCACGTCTGGCAGCGGCAGCCAAGAAGGGACCAGATTGTCGGTCGGTTTGTCGATCTCGGTCACCATCTCAGCCTGCCACGACCCGGACATTCCGGGGATACCTCGCGAGCAGCCGGGTCACGGTCTGAGCTCGTCGCGGCCCGCCGCTACTCGACTGGGGCCCACCACGCGAATTCGTCGCATGTCTTCCCCAATGTCCCTTGTGGTCGATACGGTCCCGCGGCATGGACATCTTGCGGCAAGGCGACGATGAACCGGCACGTGACGCCTATTCAGACGAGCCCGTGTTCGACCTTGGAGATGTGAGCCGGCCGCCGGCCGACGAGACCGAAGCCGAAGCTCAGGCCGAGGTGAGCCAGCAGTCACCGCCGACCAGCGATCAGCTGATCGCGCTGTTCAACCCGCCGGGTCTCGCCATCGCCGGTGTGATCGTTGCGGTGCTTACCGCGATCACACCGACGTTCGGCGTCTGGTCCTTGGTCAACCTCAACACGTTCGGCCAAGGGCCGCCATCGAAGGGCTGGACGCTTGGACCCGTCCTCGGTCAGGCTGCGGTCGCGGTCGGCCTCGGGCTGTCGTCGTGGAGACTGGCGCTGCGGACTGGAACCGAGGTCCCGCGCTTGTCGGGCACCGCTGTACTGCTCGGAGCATTGTTGCTCGTCGCGGGTGCTGTGTTGTGGACGTACGGCGCGCCGCCTTCCCAATAGGCGAGAGGTAGCCTGGCGCCGTACACGGGAGCCCGGCGGGACCGGGCTGAGAGGGCGGTTAAAACCGCAGCAGTGCGGGATTCTTCGACTGCGGCGAGGACACCACCGCCGACCGTTAGAGCGCCGCGACGACCAGCCCGGCGCTCTGGACCTGATCCGGGTCATGCCGGCGAAGGGAGGCGAGCCGAGTGCCCGACGTGATCATCATCGGCGGCGGGCTGATCGGCATGGGTGTCGCGTGGCGTACGGCGCAGGCCGGTGCCGACGTCACCGTGGTTGATCCGACGCCGGGCGCGGGTGCATCGGACGTCGCTGCCGGCATGGTGGCTCCGGTCACCGAGCTGCACTACGGCGAGGAAGCGCTGCTGCGCCTCAACCTCGAGTCGAGCTCGATGTTTCCCGCGTTCGCCGCAGAGCTCGAAGATGTCACCGGGCTGCCGAGCGGGTTCCATCCGGCCGGCACGCTGGCGGTCGCTATGGATCGTGACGACCTCGCCGCGCTGTCTGATCTGTACGACTTCCAGCGTTCACTCGGCCTTGAGGCGGACCGACTGACCAGCCGCGAGTGCCGACGACTCGAGCCGCTGCTCGCGCCTGGTATCTGCGGCGGGCTCTTCGTTGCCGACGATCACGCGGCCGATCCCCGCGTGCTCTACGCCGCCTTGGCTGAGGCTGCCCGGCGAGCAGGCGTCACGGTGCTGACAGCGCGAGCCGTCGAGATCCAGCTCAGCGGGGAGCGCGGCACCGAAACGCCGGCTGCGGGGGAGACGGTGGCTGGCGTACGCCTGGCCAGCGGTGAGCTCCTCACAGCGTCGACCGCCGTCCTCGCCGCCGGCTGCTGGTCGGCGTCGCTTGGCGGACTGCCCGCCGCGGCAGTGCCGCCCGTGCGGCCAGTGAAGGGCCAGCTGCTGCGGCTACGCGCTCCGGCACGCCCGTCGGGCGCGGCACACCGTGCTCCTGCCTCGGTACCGGAACGCACAATCCGTGCAGTTGTCCGTGGCTCCACGGTGTATGTCGTGCCACGGCCGAGCGGTGAGGTCGTCGTCGGGGCGACAACCGAGGAGCTGGGGTTCGACACGACCGTCACGGCGGGGGCGGTCTACGAGCTCTTGCGCGACGCCCGCACTCTGATCCCGACCATCACCGAGCTTGCCCTCGCGGAGGCGTCGGCGGGACTTCGGCCGGGCTCACCGGACAATGCGCCGATCCTCGGCCAATCGAGCGTGCCGGGGCTGGTGATCGCTACTGGCCATTACCGCAACGGTGTGCTGCTCACTCCGCTGACCTCGGCACTGATCGCTGAGCTGCTGACTACGGGCCGTACCCCCGAGATGATCGAACCGTTCAGCCCACGGCGCTTCTCCGCAGCCCAAGCTGCACGCAAGAACCCGCAGGGCACGCTCACAGGAGGCCAGCGCGGTGGATGACCAGGTCAGCGTGACGGTGAACGGCGAGCCGCGTCGGCTGACGCGGTCAGCGACCATCGCCGACCTGGTCGCGGCGATGAGCGCAGCCGGGAGCGGTATCGCTGTCGCCGTGAACGACGAAGTCGTCCCGCGCGGCGGATGGCAGTCCAGGAGGCTGCACGACCGCGATCGTGTCGAGATCCTCACGGCAGTCCAGGGTGGCTAGCGTGGCTGACGATCCGCTGGTCCTCGCTGGTGAGCGCTTCCATTCTCGGTTGATCATGGGAACCGGCGGAGCACCGGGGTTGGACATGCTCGAGCGGGCGCTTGTGGCCTCGGGGACTGAGATCACTACTGTCGCGATGCGACGCGTCGATCCGGATATGCACGGCTCAGTTCTCGACCTCCTCGCCGCCCATAGCATCCGGGTCCTGCCGAACACGGCGGGCTGCTATACCGCGGCCGAAGCTGTGCTAACTGCGCGGCTCGCCCGGGAGGCGCTCGAGACCAATTGGATCAAGCTCGAGGTCATCGCGGACGAGCGGACGCTTTTGCCCGATCCGGTCGAGTTGATCGACGCCGCGGAGCAGCTGATCGGCGACGGCTTCGTCGTCCTGCCCTACACCAACGACGACCCGGTGGTCGCACGCCGACTCGAACAGCTTGGCTGCGCCGCGGTGATGCCGCTCGGCTCGCCGATCGGGTCCGGGCTCGGGATCAGAAACCCCCACAACATCGACCTCATCGTGGAGCAGTCACAGGTGCCGGTGATCCTCGACGCCGGCATCGGCACCGCCTCCGACGCAGCCCTCGCGATGGAGCTCGGCTGCGACGGGGTGCTGCTCGCGTCGGCCGTAACGCGAGCGCGAGAGCCTGCCCAGATGGCCGAGGCGATGCGGCGAGCGGTCGAGGCCGGGCGGCTGGCTCACCTCGCCGGCCGCATTCCGCGCCGCTGGTACGCCCGGGCCTCGTCACCTCAAGACGGCCGCGCCACGATCGGCTGACCGCGCCTGGTCCGAGGTCCGCAGGCCAGGGCCTTGTCGCCCGTACACTCCTTTGCCATGGATACGGCCGTTTCCGATCCGCTTGTCGGTCGGCTGATCGACGGTCGCTACCACGTCGAGGGACGTATCGCCCGCGGCGGGATGGCCGCGGTCTACTACGCGGTCGACACCAGGCTGGATCGACCGGTCGCTCTCAAGGTCATGCACTCCGCTCTCTCCGATGATCAACAGTTCGTTCACCGGTTCATCGGCGAGGCGAAGACGGCCGCGCGGCTGTCACACCCGAATGTCGTCAGCGTCTTCGACCAGGGAACCCATGAAGGGCTTGTCTACCTCGCGATGGAATATGTCGAGGGAAGGACGCTGCGGGAGATTCTCGGCGAACACGGACCGCTGACACCCCGGCAGGCGTTCGGCGTCTTGGAGCCGGTCCTCGCCGCGCTCGGCGCTGCCCATCAGGCGGGGCTCGTGCACCGGGATGTCAAGCCGGAGAACATCCTGCTCGCCGACGACGGGCGAGTGAAGGTCGCCGACTTTGGGCTGGCCCGGGCGACCACCCAAGCGACGGCACAGACCTCGGACGGCATTCTTCTCGGTACGGTCGCGTACCTGTCCCCCGAACAAGTCAGCCGCGGTGTCTCCGACCCGGCCTCTGACGTTTACTCGGCCGGCATCGTCCTGTACGAGATGCTCACCGGGCAGAAGCCGTTCACCGGCGACGGCTCGATGGAGATCGCATACCAGCATGTCCACCGAGACGTGCCGGCGCCCTCCGAGAAGGTTCCTGCGCTGTCACCGATGGTCGACGCGATCGTCGCTCGAGCGACTCGCCGCGATCCTGCCCAGCGACCCGCAGATGCCGCTGCGATGCTGGCAGAGGTCACCGGCGTCGCGCAGCGGATGAGCGACGCGGAGCTGGACGCCGGAGGGGCCAAGGCCGGCCGACATGCGTCCAACGAGCCGGTCACCCAGCAGATGGCCCCAGTCGATGGGCTGGCGGCCGCTGACGAGGACGGCGCTGAACGGACCGCGGTCGTCGATGCGCGGCAGCAGGCAAGGGCCCGCGGATCACGCTGGACACGCATGTCTCGCCGGCGTCGGCTCGCCACGCTGGCTGCTGTCGTGGGTGCGGCTCTGCTGGTCACCGGCTTCGCCTGGTGGCTGGTCGGCGGTGCCAAGACCAATGTGCCGAGCGTTCGCGGCATGACCCAAGCCGCGGCGACAGAAGCCGTTCAGGATGCCGGGCTCAAGGTCCAGGTGAGCGAGCCGGTCTTCAGTGAGGACGTGCAGCCGGGACTCGTGGCCGGAAGCGATCCCGCGCCCGGTGCGCGAGTGGATCGCGGTTCGGCGGTCACCCTCCACCTGTCGAAGGGTCCCGAGCGGCACGAGGTGCCGGATCTCCGCGGAAGGACCGTAGACCAAGCCGAGCAGTTGCTCGCGCAGCAGAATCTGAAAGTCGGCAAGATCACGCACGGGTTCAGCAGCTCGGTCGCGAAGAACCGGATCGTTTCCACCAATCCTGCGGCCGGTGAGGAGGTCCGTCGCGACACAGCGATCGCGTTGGTGGTGAGCAAGGGCCCAGAGCCCGTCGACGTCCCGGTTGTGACCGGCCGCAATGTCACCGAGGCGACGCAGGTCCTCCAGCAGGCCGGTTTCCGCGTCACGACCAGGACGGCAGCCTCGGACAAGGTCGCCAGGGATCTGGTGATCAGCCAGAAGCCCAGTGGCGGAAGCGCTCCCCGCGGATCAACCGTCGAGCTCACCGTGTCGACCGGACCGCCCCTCGTGACGGTCCCTGATGTGCGTGACAAGCAGGTCGATCAGGCACAGCAGATCCTGCAGAGCGCAGGGCTACAGGTCAGCGTCCTGCGCCTGCCCGGCGGTCCTGGCATCGTTCTTGCCCAGAGCCCAGGCCCAGGTAGTCAGGCCCCGAGGGGCTCCACGGTGCGCATCTCCGTCTTCTGACGTCTTCTGACCGCTGCCGTTTCGTATGAAGGGCACCTTCACCCCATCTATTCGGGTGAAGGTGCCCTTCATACGCCTCGGGATGAGACAAGCGTTCCCTTCACACATCGCAGGATTGGCACACGTGGCCGGTGAGGGAGACCGTGCCGGGAGATCGCGCTGCTCAAGGAGCTGCGGGACGCGCCGACATGCATGGTCATGGTCTAGGGCAACGGTCACCTTCGATCACGACCTCGACGTCGTCGTCTAGCCCGAGTGGCGGCTTCGATAGATCGGCGACGACCACCGTGACAGCCGGTGTGGTCGGGTCGGCCGTGCGCACGAGGAGATTCAATCGAGTCGTGTTGTCCTCGACGGACGCCACGCGGGTGCGCTCCCCCGGGCCAATCCGCTTCCAGTGAAGATCTTTCCCGCTCTCTAGCGAGCCCACGCTTGTCTCGATGGCCTGCTTACATCGGTTAGCCACACTGACGCTGAGTGTCTTTTGACAGGCGGTCATGAAGGCAAGAACGGCCGTTATAGCGGCAACGAGCGCAACGGCTTGCCTCGAGGTGGATCTCGGCAGTTCCATGGGCACCGCTGTCATCATGGTTCCGATCTCCCACACGCCGCAACGCGACAGGTCGCGCCTCCAGGTAGGCTCCGCTAGCAACGTGCGTGCCTCTCGATCAGTCCCCTTCGCTTTGGCCGGTCTCCTGATCGTCTGTATGTGGTGGGGGGCGACGTTCGTCGTCGTCAAGGACGCTGTCGAACGCATGCCGGTGATGGACTTCCTGGCCGTGCGGTTCCTCATCGCCGCGGCGGTGATGGTGGCGATCAGGCCCCGCGTCATACCGGCGGTCAGTCGCTCACTGGGTAGCTGGCGCACCGGTCTTGCTGCTCACGGCACACTGCTCGGGCTCGCTTTGGGTCTTGGCTATGTCGGGCAGACCTTCGGCCTGCAGCACACCTCCGCGACAATCTCCGGGTTCATCACGGGCATGTTCGTGGTCTTCACCCCGCTGATCGCCGCAGTGCTTCTTCGGCGGCCGGTTGGTACCTCCGCCTGGGTCGGTGTGCTCCTTGCCACGACCGGCCTCGCGGTGATTTCGCTGCATGGGTTCTCCATCGGCCTCGGGGAGGGCCTGACGCTGCTTTGTGCAGCGCTGTTCGGTCTCCACATCGTCGGTCTTGGTGAGTGGTCACCCCGCTATGACTCGTACGCCCTGGCCGTTGTCCAGCTCACCGCCGTCGGCGTTCTCTGCGCGATCGCCGCGGCACCTGGCGGACTGACCGCACCACCTGACCGCGCGGCCTGGGGTGCGGTCCTGATCACCGCGCTGTTCGCCACCGCCTTTGCATTCGTTGTCCAGACGTGGGCACAGACGGTCCTCTCGCCCACTCGAACAGCTGTGGTCATGACCATGGAGCCGGTATTCGCCGGGCTCTTCGGGGTCCTCGTCGGAGGCGACAATCTGACGGCGCGCATCGTCATCGGTGGCACGCTTGTCGTCGCCGCTATGTACATCGTCGAACTCGGGCCACGCCACTCAGTGGATGCGCGCGTGGGCCGACTCGAGACGTGAAGCCGACCGATGAGTTAGGCTGCCGCTCGTGCAGCATGCACGCTGGTTCTTTTATGGCGGTCGGCCCGGGAGGTTCCGGGCGGGCGGCCTGATCAGCGCGCGCTGACCAAGACCGAACGTCCACGAGAGCCCCGGGCCGGGAGGCCCGGGGCTCTCGGTGTCTCCCGCCCGCATACACCCATCAAGGAGTCCTGGGATGGTCGTCGTGATGGCGCCTGAGGCGTCAGACAGCCAAATCAATGCCGTCGTCGACCGGGTCGCCGCGGCGGGCGGCGAGGCCTTCGTCTCCCGCGGAGTCGAGCGGACGATCATCGGATTGGTCGGTGACATTGAGCGCTTCCGCGCGCTGAACCTGCGTACATTCGCCGGCGTCGCCGACGTCGTGCGCATCTCGGTCCCGTACAAGCTTGTCGCCAGAGAGCACCATCCCGACATGACGACGGTCTACGTCGGTGGCGTGCCGATCGGTCCCGACACGCTGACCCTCATCGCCGGGCCGTGCGCGGTAGAGACGCCGGAGCAGACACTCGACGCGGCGCGCATGGCCAAGGGCGCCGGCGCGGCATTGCTGCGCGGCGGCGCGTTCAAGCCCCGCACCTCGCCGTACGCCTTCCAGGGCCTGGGCGAGGCCGGCCTGCGCATCCTCTCCGAGGTGCGAGCCGAGACGGGCCTGCCCATCGTCACCGAGGTTGTCGACCCGCACGATGTCGATCTGGTGGCGTCGTACGCAGACATGCTCCAGGTCGGTACGCGGAACATGCAGAACTTCGCGCTGCTTCAGGCGGTGGGCGAGATCGGTCTGCCTGTGATGATCAAGCGCGGGATGAGCGCGACGATCGAGGAGTGGCTGATGGCGGCGGAGTACGTCGCCCGCCGCGGCAACCTGGACATCGTGTTGTGCGAGCGCGGGATCAGGACCTTCGAGACATCCACCCGCAACACGCTGGACATCAGCGCGGTCCCCATCGCACATGGGCTATCGCACCTTCCGGTCATCGTCGACCCATCGCACAGCGGCGGAAGGCGCGATCTGGTGCTGCCACTGGCCAGAGCCGCCATCGCCGCAGGAGCCGATGGAGTGATCGTCGACGTCCATCCACATCCGGAGTCCGCCCTATGCGACGGGCCGCAGGCGCTCGTCGACGGTGACTTGCGGGCACTGGCGCAGGCGGTCCGGCTGTTCCCGCCGCTGCTCGGCCGCGTGCCGGCGACGCTTCCGGCTGAAGCCCTATCCGCCAGCGTTGAGGAGCCCATCGGCGTGTGAATGATCCAGTTTGGGGTGTTGTGACTGGCATCACCTGGCGAGCAGACGGTCGTGCGTTAAGGTTAGGCGAACCTAAGTTTCTGCCTCTGTGGAGTCCGCTCGCCGATGTACGTCTGTGTCTGTCACGCCGTGACCGAGAACGAGGTCAACGCCGAAGTCGCACTCGGCGCACGCAGCGTCGATGAGATCGGCGAACGGTGTGGTGCGGGAACAGGCTGCGGGATGTGCCAGGAGAAACTGCGCGCCCTGCTGCCGATTCCCGCTGCCTCTTGTGACATGGTGAGCCTGGGAGATCGCTGACGCGGATCTCTGACACCTCCGGGGGGCTCACGTGCAAGGTGACGCGGAGATCATCGAGTTCCTGAACGAGCAGCTGACGGCTGAGCTGACCGCCATCAACCAGTACTTCCTCCACGCCAAGATGCAGGAGAACTGGGGCTACGTGAAGCTCGCGCGTTATACGAGAGCGGAATCCATCGACGAGATGCGCCATGCCGAGGCGCTGACCGACCGAATCCTGTTCCTCGACGGGCTGCCGAACTTCCAGCGGCTCTTCCCTCTCAACATCGGGCAGGACCTCACCGAAATGTTCACCGCCGACCTGGGCATCGAGACCGTCGCCGTCGACCGCCTCAGGCGTGGCATCGCCGTGATGCGCGATAAGCGCGACATCACCTCCTCCAGGCTGTTCGAGTCGATCCTCGAAGACGAGGAACACCACATCGACTACCTCGAGACACAGCTCGCGCTGCTCGAGAAGGTAGGCGAACAGCTCTACATCGCCGAGCTGGTCGAACAGCCCGACGACGCCTGACTCCCGCGCGCGATCGCAGCACGCTGGTCGATCCGGAGCAAGGTCTCAGCCGACGGATTCCGGACGGGTCGAACCCCGCCGCCGCCAACGAGATGCCCTAACTGGGCGAGACCGGCGCGCCCGAGCGGGTCGCGACTGGGTCACCGCGGCGACGACCGCGACAGCGTGCGCGAGCTCCGCACGACCTCGCAGCTCCCAGCCGGATCCCCAGTCGGCGACCGCGATCGCTGCGAGCTCGGCAGCAAGCAGTCTGCCGTCAGACGGGCGGAGGTGCTGGTCGTTGGCGAGCCCGCGAGCCAGGATCCCGCGCAGGCTCGGTGGCACTGCCGCCATCGGTGGCGGGGCCTGCTCGTGCTTCATGCCGGTCAGCGCCCCCGAGTCATCGCCGGCATACGGCGGCAGCCCGGCCAGGCATTCGACGAAGACGGCGCTGGCGGCGAACACATCGGAGGCCGGGGTGGCAGGCCCGCCCGCCCAACGCTCGGGGGCAAGATACGCGGGCGTTCCCATCGAGATCGCCTCGGTGGCCAGCGGCAACGTAATGCCTGCATCAGTCAGATGGATCCGCCCGTCGAAGTCGACAAGCACGTTCCCTGGCTTGTGGTCTCTGTGCATGACACCGACGGCGTGGGCGGCGGCGAGTCCGTACAAAGACGAGCTCAGCACGACAAGGGAAGCCTCGACGCTCGGGGTCCCGGTGGTCTGCAGGATCGCGCGCAGCGAACAACCGCGGATGAACTCCATGACAACGGCCGACGCGCCGGGAGCGTACCCGAGTAGACGGCAGAGGTTCGGGTCGGAGAGCTCGGCCAGCAACCGCGCCTCGCCCTCATAGCGATCGAGGAAGCCGTAGCCGGAGACCACGGCGTCCGAGAGGAACTTGACGGCGACCTGCGCTGCCGTCGCGTCATCGGTCGCCAGGACAACCGAGCCGGTTGCACCTGACCCGAGCGGACGGACCTCGGTGTAGCCCGGCAGTCGACCGCCTGCCATATGTCGTCCCTCCGCGCCCATCGCCGTCCGCCCGCAGAATAAGTGCGGTGCAAAGGCATGCCAATAGGTCATATAGCCAGATCTCGGCGGACACACGTCGACGTCCAAGGCAAGCGCGGCCAGGTATGACGTCGCACGGAATGGCGAGAATGCCTGTTGTGGGAACACCGGGACTGATCGTTATCGGGCTTGCCATCTTCGCCGGGCTCGTGGGCGTCGTGGTTCCGGTTCTGCCCGGGCTCGTGCTCTCGTGGGGTGCCGTGCTCGTTTGGGCACTCGCAGAGCGCACCGCAGCCGCGTGGACAGTGTTGACCGTGGCCAGCCTGCTGTTGGTCGCCAGTCAGGTGCTCAAGTATGTGGTGCCTGGGCGTCGGATGCGTCAGGCCGGCGTGCCGTGGCACACCCTGGCCGCCGGCGGTGTCCTAGGAATCATCGGCTTCGTCCTTGTGCCGGTGGTCGGCCTGGTCATCGGCTTCGTCCTTGGCGTGTACCTCGCCGAACGCACCCGGCTCCGTACGCACCGCGAGGCGTGGCAGTCGACCGTTCATGCGCTCAAGGCCGTCGGCATATCGATCTTGATCGAGCTCGCCGCGGGCCTCCTCATTGCCGCCGCATGGCTTGGGGCGGTCATCGCCACCTGACCAGCTCGCCCCGACCGCCAGCGATGGGCTCAGCCGGGCGTGGCATCCGGGCGGCCGGATCCCACGGGCTGTCGCACGCCCTGAGCGATGAGCAACTCAGCGACCTCCGCACTCGGTGGCTTGCCCGGTACCCAGGCGTTCGCAAGCGAGGCGCCACAGTCGATGAAGGCCTGGACCGTCGCCACCCAATCGGGATCCGCGGCATGCCCGAGCTTGAACCCGCTCCCCACGCTTGCCCATACGAGAGGCGAGGACTGCCATGTCGCGTCGGGCGCCTCGATGTCAGCGCCCTCCTCAATGAGCAGCCGGACGACGTCGACGCTGCCTGACGCGGCCGCGGCTTGTAGAGGCGTCGCACCGTCCTCGCCGCCACGGGTCTCGAGCGGGAAGCCGAGATCGACCATCAGGCGAACCGCCTCCAGCCTGCCATGGTCGGCGGCATCGACGAGGGCAGCATGGTCCTCATCGGTGAGCTGTGCGAGCAGGTCGGGATGGCGGCGGAGCAGCTCTTGGGCGGCCTTACGGTCAGCCCGCGCGCAGGCATCCAAGAAGGTGTCTGTGTCCCCGGCGTCGTCAACAGCACCCTGGGCGACGAGCATCGCGGCCACCTCGGCGCGGCCGCGGCGGCGGGCTTCCCGGTATGGCGAGCGACCCCCCGCGGGTGCGGCCGCCGGGTCCGCACCACCCTGGAGCAGCGCCTGGATCAGATCCAGGCTGCAGTCGAACTCGATCGCCGCGTACACCGGTGGAATCGACGGCCGGCCCTCATAGGACGCGCCGAGCGCCCCGGCCGGAAGTGGCTCGCGCGGGTCGATGCCGGCACCAAGGAGGAGCCGGACGGCCTCTGCATCGTTCACGCTGATGGCGGCCGCAAGCGCGTCCAGACCCTCGGCGCGCGCCCCACGCTCGAGCAGCAGGCCAAGCGTCTCGTGGTCGCGATGGAATGCGGAGTGGTAGAGAGCAGCTGGCGTATCGGGATCAGCGCCGCGGTCGAGTAGCAGCCGCGCCAAGGCCCGATGGTTGGCAAGCCCGGCCGCGGCGTACAGCGCCGAGCAATGGCCGGGCCGCGGCGCCCGGCCGATTGTTGTGTCGGGGCTCGCGCCGGCATCAAGAAGCAGCCGAGCGACGTCAACGATTCCGGCCGACCGACGCGGCTCGATCTGATGCCAGCGAGAGTTGCACGCGAACAGGAGCGGTGGCCATCCGAGCCTCTTGTCCGGGAGAACGGCGAGCGATGGGTCCCGTTCCAAGGCCGAGCGGACGTAAGCCGGCTCGCCGAGGACCGCGGCGGTACGAATGTCGTACGTCGCGATCGCGGGATCGTAGTCGAGCAGCCGCGCCGCCCGACGAAGCGCCGACGTGCCAGGCTCGAAGTGAGCCTGCACGCTGGCCAGCAGAAATGCGCTCACGCGCTGAAAGGTTGTCTCCGCGCTGGCCTCGACCGCTTCCTTGAGCCTCGGCCAGCTGGGGAATCCGAATTCGCGGGCGAGCGCGAGCTGTGCTAGAGCGAGCGTGATCGGAGCGCCGGGCCGCCGGTAGTCCGCCAGTCGAGCGAGTGCCGCCGGGTCGCCCTGACGGGCTGCCTTGGCGAGGTCCTTTGCGCGGCGCCGCAGCTGGTCGAGGTCGGGTCGCGACGGAAACGACTCAGTCGCCATGTCATCTCCTCACTGTGTCCTCCTGGCCCGCGCTGGAGGCGTGAAGAAGATGACGAGAAACGACGCGTACTACGAGGTGGACTCAGTCCTTCCCGCGGACCCCGGGGGTGCCCTCAGAACCATCTCGATGATAGGCGTGGTTCGCCAGCCGGGACGAGCGACTCACGACTTATCGACGAGGATGCGCCGCAAGACACCCGCGGCGTACGCGCAGCCGGCATCGTCGACGTCCAGATGTGTGACCAGGCGGACGGCATCGTCAACGGTGGAGACGAGTACGCCCTCAGCGCGAGCCTTGCCGGCCAGCTCCTCGGCACCGATCCCGGTCCCATCCAGGTCGAGTCGGATGATGTTGGTCTCGACGGCGACGGGGTCGCACATATCGGGAACAGCCTCAGCGAGCGTCGTGGCGATCCGTCGCGCGCGTGCGTGGTCATCGGCCAGCCGCTCGATGTGATGTTCCAAGGCGTACAGACCCGCGGCCGCCAGGATGCCCGCCTGGCGCCAGCCGCCGCCGAGGCGGTGCCGCAGCACACGTGCCTCGCTGGCGCGGTCGGCGTCACAGACGACCAGCGAGCCGACCGGGGCGCCCAGCCCCTTGGACAAGCACACGGAGAGCGTGTCGGCAAGTTCGCCGAACCGCTCCAGCGACGTGCCGGTCGCCACATGAGCGTTCCAGATCCGCGCGCCGTCACAATGCAGGAGAACCGAGCGCTCCGCGGTGAGCTGGCGAAGTCGCTCGAGTGTCGCGAGGGGATAAACGGCTCCGCTGCCACGGTTGTGCGTGTTCTCGACCGCGACCGCCCGTGTGGCCACAACATGCCAGGTGATCGGCCTGAGCTGGACGAGCACCGCGTCGGGATCGAGCAGGCCGCGTATGGAGACAAGCGTTCTGGTCTGGATTCCGGCATGCTGGGCCGCGCCGCCGCCTTCGTACGTGACGATGTGGGCGTCGGCGTCGCAGAGGACCTCGCTCGCTGGCGGGCAGACCAAGCGCAGCCCGATCTGGTTGCCCATCGTGCCGGTGGGCACGAAGACCGCTGCCTCCCGGCCGAACAAGCCGGCGACGGTCTCCTCCAGGCGGCGGATCGTCGGGTCCTCGCCGTACACATCGTCGCCAACTTCAGCGGCGGCCATCGCCGCGCGCATCTGTGCGCCGGGTTTGGTGACCGTGTCCGATCGCAGGTCCACGACGCCTAGCTGGTCACCGTTACCCATGCCGCCTCACTCCGTACTCGCTTCTTGGCGCACCGAGGCACCGTCTTCCGAAATGATCACGCGGTTGGCACGTGCTGCCCCTGCAGCATCTCGGCGACGAGGAAGGCGAGCTCGAGTGACTGCGAGCGGTTCAGCCGCGGGTCGCACACGGTCTCATAGCGCTGGTACAGGTCATTCTCGACGATCGGATCGCCGCCGCCGACACACTCGGTGACGTCGTCGCCGGTGAACTCGATGTGAATGCCGCCGGGGTGAGTGCCCAGTGCGCGATGCACCTCAAAGAAGCCGCGGACCTCTTCGAGCACATCGTCGAAGCGACGCGTCTTATGGCCGCTCGGCGCCTCAAAGGTGTTGCCG
Organism: Actinomycetota bacterium; assembly: GCA_046735375.1. Lineage (GTDB taxonomy): Bacteria > Actinomycetota > Actinomycetes > JAKEEW01 > JAKEEW01 > DASYTV01. Next base: position 25,145 of record JBKPTD010000005.1, read on the forward strand.
TGCATGGGATCACAGACCCAGGCGACCATGGCCCCTCGAGCGGTCACCTTCTCGATCAGCGAGGGCAGCACATCCCGGACGCGGGCGGCTCCCAGCCGGGTGACGAAGGTCAGCCGCCCCGGCTCCCGATCCGGATCCAACCGCTCGATCAACTCCATCGCGTCGTCGGGCGTCGTGCCCGGGCCCAGCTTGACCGCGACGGGATTGCGGATCCGGCTCGCGAATTCCACATGGGCGCCGTCGTGCTGGCGCGTCCGTTCGCCGATCCACAGCAAATGCGCCGAGACGTCATAAGGCGATCCGGTACGGGAGTCAATCCGCGTCAAGGCCTGCTCATAGTCGAGGATCAGTGCCTCGTGACTGGAGTAGAGCTCTACGGCGTGGAACTCCTCCGGGTCCGCGCCACACGCGCGCATGAAATCCAGGGCTTTGTCGATCTCGTTGGCGAGCCTCTCGTATCGCTGCCCGACCCCACTCCCCCGGACGAAGTCCTGGTTCCATGCGTGGACAAGACGCAGGTCTGCGTATCCGCCGGTGGTGAACGCGCGGGCGAGATTGAGCGTGACGGCAGCCGCGTGGTACGCCCGGAGCAGACGGCGCGGGTCGTGCGCTCGCGCAGCCTCGGTGAACTCGAAGCCGTTGATCGCATCGCCCCGGTAGGCCGGCAGCTCGACGCCGGCCCGGACCTCGATCGGCCACGTGCGCGGCTTCGCGAACTGCCCAGCCATGCGGCCCACCTTGACCACCGGCACGCTGGCGGCATAGGTGAGGACGACAGCCATCTGGAGCAGGGTCTGGATCTTGTTGCGCACATCATCGGCGGTGGCGCCGCCGAAAGTCTCCGCACAGTCGCCACCCTGGAGAAGAAACGCTTCACCGCGAGCGACCGCCGCCAAGCGGTCCTTCAGCTGGTCGCACTCCCCCGCAAAGACCAGCGGCGGCATCGACGCAAGCTCGCTCAGGACCGACTGCACGACTGCCGGGTCCGGCCACTCGGGCTGCTGTGCCGCGGGGAGGGAACGCCACCCGTCGAGATCGCTCATTTCCACCCGAGTCAGGCTACTGGCCGCCGCTATCCACCCGATCCACGGGCGCCGAAGCCGCATCCCGCCGCTGGGCCACCACGGCGTGGACAAGCCCGACGCCACGACGTGACGTCCGATGCCTACTCCGCGCCCGGTTGCATCACTTCGCTCCCTGACAGCATCGAGAATGCGGACCTTTCAGGCGCGTTTTGATGTCCCAGGGCGCGGAGTGCGGGCGGACGTGCTCGGCCGGGCCGGCAGCGTGCGGTTGCCACCGGAAGGTACTGTTGCATACCAATCTGCATCCCGCTTTGATACCATCCCGGTATGACGACGCAGATCGCGGTCCGACTTCCGGATGAGATCGTCGCCTATCTTGATCAACAGGTGGCATCCGGCGACGCGCCGAGCCGTGCCGCGGTTGTGGCGCGGGCTCTCGAGCGGGAACGACGACGCGACATCGCTGAGCGCGATGCCCGGATCTATGCGGCCGCCGCCGGACCGGGTGAGCTTGACGATCTCGCCGCCTGGGCCGCAAGCCAGCCGCTGGACATCGACTGATGCGGCCGATCCACCTCGCTCACCTGGACAAGACCCGGCCAGTGGTCGTCCTGACCCGCGACGCTGTTCGGCCGTACCTCACATCAATCACCGTCGCACCCATCACCAGGACTGTGCGTGGCTTATCGACCGAGGTCAGCCTCGGCGCCGTCAACGGGTTGGATCATGACTCGGTGATTTCGTGCGACAACATCACCACGGTGCCGCGTGCGGTGATCGGCCGGCTCGTCGGCTACCTGCAGCCACCGCAGGAGGCGGCCCTTGCGCGAGCGATCGTGGCAGCCTACGACCTCGATCTTTAGCCAGCCGCCGACCACGGAGGACGATCAGCCGAACAGGACGGCGGCTTCCTCGTACTGCTCGATGGGTACGACCTTGAGTTCCTTGGTGGCGTCTGCGAGCGGCACTCGCACGATCTCCGTGCCGCGAAGAGCCACCATCTCGCCGTACGCGCCCTCCTTGACCGCCGCGATCGCCTGCAGCCCAAAGCGCGTCGCGACCCACCGGTCAAAGGCGGTCGGGGTGCCGCCGCGCTGTACGTGCCCGAGCACCACGAACCGAGTCTCACGGCCGGTCCGCTGCCCGATCTCGCGGGCCAGGACGTCGCTGATCCCGCCGAGGCGAACGTGTCCGAAGGCGTCGATGTCGCCAGACTGCAGCGCCATGGTGCCTTCGCGTGGAGTCGCACCCTCGGCGACCACGACAATCGGCGAATAGTTGCTCTGGAACCTGCTCTCGACCCAGGCGCAGACCTGCTCGATGTCGAAGGGCACCTCCGGGATGAGGATGACATTCGCTCCGCCGGCCATCCCGGCGTGCAAGGCGATCCAGCCGCTGTGCCGGCCCATGACCTCGACGACTTGAACGCGGTGGTGCGACTCCGTGGTCGTGTGCAGCCGGTCGATCGCCTCCGTCGCGATGTTCACTGCCGTGTCGAACCCGAAGGTGTAGTCGGTCGCATTGAGGTCGTTGTCGATCGTCTTGGGCACTCCGACGACCTTCAGACCGAGCTCGTACAGCTTGGTCGCGACACCAAGGGTGTCCTCACCGCCGATCACGACGAGCGCGTCAACCTCGAGCTTCGCGAGATTCTCCTTGATCCGGTCAACGCCGCCATCGACTTTGAACGGGTTGGTGCGGGACGAGCCAAGGATGGTGCCGCCACGCGGCAGGATGCCGCGAACGGCGTGCACGTCGAGGGTCATGGTCTGTCCCTCGAGCAGCCCACGCCAGCCATCCCTGAAGCCGATGAAGTCGAACCCGAACTCGGACACGCCATGCCGTACCACTGCCCTGATCACGGCGTTCAGGCCGGGACAGTCTCCACCTCCGGTGAGAACTCCGACGCGCATGGTCTCGCCCTTCTGCGTTGCTGCCTGCGTTGGGAACCGTCTGGTCGGGCGCCGTTGCCCGCGGTCAATGACCTCGATCACACTACTGTTGCCTGCCGCGGATTCGATGGCCGTCCTGACTCGATAACTGGACGACGCAACGGCCGGTCGGTCGTGCGGCCGGCTGTCGTATGTCACGCCGCGTTTGGCCCGGTGACCGGGCTAATTGAGGCGTAAGTGGCGGAAAACCGCCGCCGATCGCGCGCGCCGCCGCCGCGACGGCTACGGTCCGGGCATGACCTTCTCGATCGTGGCCCGCAGCGCCGACGGCACCAGCTTCGGAGTGGCCGTAGCGTCCAAATTCCTCGCGGTCGGCGCCGCGGTACCGGCCGCTGCAGCCGGGGTCGGTGCCATCGCTACCCAGTCATACGCCAACCTCGCCTACCGGCCTGACGGTCTCGCGCTCCTCGCGGAGGGCCGGGGCGCGGCGTTGACGCTGGAGATGCTGACCTCGGTGGACGAGGCGCGGGAGACCCGGCAAGCCGGGATCGTCGACGCGGACGGGATCGCGGCAACCTTCACAGGCAGCGAATGCCAGCCGTGGGCCGGCGGGGTCGTGGGCGACGGGTACGCGATCCAAGGCAACATCCTGGTGGGGCCGCAGGTTGTCGAGGCAATGGAGCGCGCGTGGCTAGCGTCCTCCCGCGGTGCGCCGCTGACCCGCCGCCTGCTGGCTGCACTCTCCGCCGGCGACCAGGTTGGCGGCGACCGGCGCGGCCGACAGAGCGCGGCATTGCTGGTCGTCACGCCGGAGGGCGGGTATGGCGGCGGCAGTGACGTCCTCGCCGATCTCCGTGTCGACGATCATCCGGAACCTATCCCGGAGCTTGCGCGGTTGGTCGACCTTCATGATCTCTACTTCGGGGTGCCCGACCCGGAGACGCTCCTTGATCTCAGCGGGGAGCTCGAGACCGAGGTGCGGGCCCGGCTGGCGATGCGCGGCTTCACCGATGGCGACTTGGAGGATGCGCTCGCCACCTGGGCGGGCCGCGAGAACTACGAGGAACGGCTGGTGGCCGGCAAGATCGACCCTGTCGTTCTCGCCAAGCTTCGGGAAGCGGAGACGCCCTGAGCGCTTCCTCACCGGGCCTCGGCCGGCACTGGCCTACGCCGCTTGGTCGCGTGCCGCCGACTCGTCCGCGGACGTGGGGATCCGCTTGGGGTGCTTTGCCGCACTGATTAGGTCCTTGGCCTTGGTGGCGTACATGTCGACGTACTCCTGACCGGACAGCTGCATCAGTTCGTACATGATCTCGTCGGTCACTGACCGCAGCACGAACCGGTCGGACTCCATGCCTTCGTAACGCGAGAAGTCCAGAGGCTTGCCGAACCGCACACCCGGCCTGATGATCTTGGGCAGGATCCGCCCGGGTGGCTGCAGCTTCTCTGTGTCGATCATGGCGACGGGGATGACCGGCACCTTGGCGGCGAGGGCGAGTCTTGCGATCCCGGTCCGGCCCCGGTAGAGCCGGCCGTCGGGCGAGCGGGTGCCCTCGGGATAGAGAGCGAAGAGTTCCCCCCGCTCGAGGATCTTCAGGCCGGTGCGGAGCGCTGCATCGGCCGCCCTGCCACCGGATCGATCGATGGGCACCTGCCCGGCGCCGCGGAAGAACCACGCGGTCAGCCGACCCTTGATGCCTGTGCCGGTGAAGTACTCGGCCTTGGCGGCGAACGTCACCCGCCGAGGAACCAGGAGGGGCATGAAAAACGAATCGGAGAACGAGAGATGGTTGCTGGCAATGATCGCTGGACCGTGCTCAGGAATGTTGTCGAGGCCCTCGACCCAGGGTCGCCATACGACTCGCAGGATCGGGCCGATCAAGATCCGCTTGAGAAACCAGTAGAACACGTCACCTCCCGCGATGTCTGTGGGCCGCACCGATCGTGACAGTCGAGCCGGCGACTCTTGGGATTGCCACGGTGAGACCCGCCGCGCGACCTCTCTGGTCAGGAACATTAAGGACAGTTGACCAACGAGGCAACGTGAGCCTACAGATCACCGTACGCCTCACGACCTTCCCGCGACATGGTCATCGCGGGAGCGAGCCCACCCGCCTCAGCGCGTGGTCAGGACCGCATCGGGGGAAGGTGCCCTTCATGCGGTGACGGGGGTCGGGTGAACGTGGCACGATTCCGACGTGATCCTGCCAGGCGCGGAGCCTTACTCTCATGATGGCGGGCCGATCGGAGCCCTGCTGATTCACGGCTTCACCGGCTGCCCGCAGTCACTGCGGCCGTGGGCCGAATACCTCGCCGCCGCTGGGCTCACCGTGCGGCTGCCGCTGTTGCCCGGGCACGGACGCACCTGGCAAGAGCTGAACGCGACCCGCTGGCCGGAGTGGTACGCCGAGGTCGAGGCTGCACACACGGAGTTGACGTCGCGCTGCCAACAGGTCGTCGTCATGGGTCTGTCCTTCGGGGCCGCGCTGGCGCTGCACCTGGCGATCGAGCGTCCCGATGGTGTGCGCGGGCTGGTCCTGGTCAACACCTTCGTCCTCACGACCGACCGGCGCCAGGTGGCACTGCCCGCACTACGCTGGATCACCAGGAGCGTGCCGGGGGTCATCAGCGACATCAAGAAGTCGGGCGTCTCCGAACTCGGCTACAACAGGCTGCCCTTGCAAGCGCTCTACTCAGCGACGAGGTTCCAGCGCCAGTTGCGCGCGGCGCTGCCGCGACTGACCCAGCCGCTTCTCCTCTATCGCAGTGCCGAGGATCACGTCGTACCTGCGGCAAGTACGGCGTACGTTCTAAGACATGCCGGTTCGCCGGATATCGAGGAGATCATGCTGCCCAATAGCTACCACGTCGCGACGCTGGACAACGACGCCGAAGAGATCTTCGCCGGATCTCTTGCCTTCGCGCGCCGTCTCGGCAGCCGCCGGAACTCACCGGGAGCGTCCAACGGCCCGGTGACACCGCCTGAGCCCCGGGTCGACACGACCCACGCGGATGGCTGACGCCGGCGCGATGCGCCCACGCGACAACGGGCTGACGGCTGCGTCCTATACGCCGCTGGCCGACATCGATCCCCGCTTGACCGCGAGCCTTCTGGAAGCGCTGCGCGAGGCGGGCGTCGCCGCCTACGTCGTCTCCGCTAGCAGCCGGGCGAGCCTCGGCTGGCACGTCGACACCCCGTACCGCCCAGTCGACCGGCTTTATGTAGACGCGGGCGCCTCTGCCGTGGCGCAGGACGTCCTCAAGGCCACGCTTCCGCCAGCAGATCCTCAGGCCAGACCGTCCGGGCCGGTGTCTGACTGGTTCGCCCGCGGCGATCTCGGACCCATATCGCACTCACAGGTAGGCAGCGACGAGACACCCGACCGGACAGAGCCGACCCAGGAGGCGGCCCTACCTGGTGGTGAAGCCGGCTCAGTGCCACCTGACCTCGACTCGGCGTGGCAGCAGATCATCGCAGGTTTCGACTCAACGCCAGTCGATTCAGTGCCGCGCTGGCCTGCCGACGAGGACGTTCGTGACGAGTCGCCGCGCGAGGGTCGAGTCATCCGCAGAGTCGAGGCGGCCGAGCCGGCGGAACTGGCTGAGTCGCCGCCCTCAGCACCGGGCCAGGGGCCAGACGACGAGCACTTCGTTCCCCCAGCGCCGCCGCCGCTGCCATCAGTGGAGCGGGTAACCAAGTTCGCGTGGGCCGGAGTGCTCGGCGGACCGGCCGTTCTGCTGGCCGACGCCTTCGGTCTCGCGCTGCCCAGTTGGGCACCCGGCCTGGCGGTCATCGCCTTCATCAGCGGCTTCGTCACGCTGGTGATGCGACTGAAGGACCGCTCCGACTCCGACCCGGACGATGGCGCCGTAGTCTGAGCCTCCGTCGGAAATCTGCACGACCCGCGGCTGCGCCGACGCATGTCGCGGTGGTCTTCGAGGAGGGCAGGGCGGTGCAACTGAGCGAAACGGTCGAGATCCGGGGTCATCTGTTGGACGCGGGGACTCTGACCAAGATCCTCGACGACATCAGAGACTACGACGGCGACTATGTGATCGAGCAGTTCGATGTCGGCAAGGACCATGACGACGAGTCCTACGCCCGGATCACGGTAAGCGCGGCCGATGACCACCTCTCCAGGCTCGTGAACAGGCTTCAAAGCCACGGTGCCAATCCCATGGATCCCAGCGAGGTGGAGATCCGCGCGGCCGACGCCGACGGTGTCTTCCCAGACGACTTTTACTCGACCACCAACCTCGAGACATTCGTCCGGTTGGGCGGCGAGTGGATCCGAGTGGAAAACCCGGAGATGGATTGCGGACTCCTGGTCGTCGACAACCGAGTGCGGACGATCCCGGTAAGCGAGGTCACATCCGGCGACCGGATCATTTGCGGGACCAATGGGGTGCGGGTCGTACCGGTTGCAGAGGTGGAGCGCGGCGGCAGCGCATTCGAGTTCATGAATTCCGAGGTCTCGTCGGAGAAGCCGCAGGCCGTGCTTGTCCGGCAGATTGCCGACCAGATGCGGGCGGTTAAGGCCGGCGGCGGCAAGATCCTCTGGGTCGGTGGACCTGCCGTCGTGCACACCGGCGCCGCACCGGCGATGGTCGCGCTGGTCAAGGCGGGGTTCGTCGACGTGCTCTTCGCAGGAAACGCGCTGGCCACCCACGACATCGAGGCGGCACTGTTCGGCACCTCGCTCGGCGTCGATCTATCCCGCGGTCGCGGCGTCGAGCACGGACACGAGCACCACATCCGGGCAATCAACAAGATCCGCCGAGCCGGCTCGATCGCCGCGGCAGTCGAGAACGGCGTGCTGACCGGCGGCGTGATGCACGCGATGGTCGAGGCCGGCAAGCGGTTTGTGCTGGTGGGTTCGGTTCGTGATGACGGCCCACTGCCTGAGGTCTACACCGACGTCATCGAGGGACAGCGAGCCATGCGCGCGGAGCTGTCAGGCGTCGGGTTCGCCATCATGGTCGCCACGATGCTGCACTCGGTCGCGACCGGCAACATCCTGCCGGCGTCGATCCCACTGGTCTGCGTCGACATCAACCAAGCGACTGTCACCAAGCTCGCCGACCGGGGCTCGGCGCAGGCGCGAGGCCTCGTCACGGATATCGGTCTCTTCCTCGAACAGCTCGCCCTCGAACTCGTCCCTGACTACCGCCACCCCTAATCCCGACCCTCGAACGAGGGTCGGGAAGGCTGCAACCCGGGGGTCACGGGGCTTGGACGAGCATGATCCTGACCTCGCCGCCAGCGGGGTGGGAGAGGGTGACGACGAGGTCAGGAGAGTCCTATCGGTGCCGGGGCGAGGAGTGTTACGGGAGGCCCTCCCGCCGTTCCACGGCGACCTTGATCCACTGGTCTAGCTGACAGGATCGGAGCTACTCAGCTCGGATCGCTGGCCATTGACCCAGACCACATCGACCGTGTTCATCGATCGCTGGACCGGGAACCGGACTAGGTCGCACCATTTGGCTGGATCTCTGTCCAATGATCGACCAGAAGTGGCCTGCTAGTCGGGATGAGTGGCCAACGAATCAGCCGCCAGGTTGTTTACGCGAAGCCGGAGGGAGGCGACTCGTCGGGGCCGGACTGTTCGGCCAGGAAGCGCTCGAACTCGGCGCCGAGCTCCTCGGCGGTCGGCAGCGGACCAGGAGTCGTGAGCAGATTCGTGCTCTCCCGGCCGCGGACATAGGCGTCGTACTGCTGCTCGAGCGCCGTCACCAACGCGACAGCGTCGGTGTCCCCCTTGATCCGCTCGTCGATGTCGCCCCGCAGCTGCTCGGCCGCCGCATGCAGGCCCTCGGTGGGAAGCAGGAGTCCTGTCGCCTTGCTCACCGAATTCAGCACGAGTTCGGCAGCTGCGGGATAGTCCGTCTGCGCGAGGTAATGCGGCACATGGACGGCGAAGCCGATCGCGTCCCGCCCGTTGCGGCCCAACTCGTACTCGAGGAGATGGCCTGCGCTGCCCGGAACGAGCACCCGTTGCAGCCACGGCTCATACCCAGTGATCAGCTCACGGCGGGTGGCATGAGCAGTGATGCCTGTCGGCCGCGTATGCGGAACCGCCATCGGGATCGAGTTCAGACCGACCGTCAGCCGAACCGCGAGCCGCTCGATGATTTCTTGTACGGCCGCCGTGAAGCGGCGCCAGACCAAATCCGGCTCGGGACCGGTGAGCAGGAGGAACGGCACACCAGCGCGGTCATGCAGCAGATGGATGGCCAGGGCCGGATCCTCGTAGTTCTCCCAGTGATCTTCCATGAAGGTCATGATCGGTCGCCGGGACCGGTAGTCGAGCAGCCGATCGATGTCGAAGGTTGCCACTGGGCGGGGGTCAAGCGTGGTCGTCAGGTGCTCCGCGGCCAGCCTGGTCGAGCCGCCGGCGTCGACGAACCCGGTCATCGCTTGGATCAGAACCGGCCGGCCGAGCTCGGGCAGATCGGTAGCGAGCTCGTAGAGCTCATCAGGAGCGGGCAACAGTGACGACCTCCAAGGCGTACCGCGCAATGGTGCAACACCAGTGTGAACGCGCGAGCTCCGGCCGCTAGTCCCGGGGCCGCACGAGGTCCCCTCTGGCCTGCTGCGCAGGCACACGAACGGTGGCCAGGACAGGGCGATGATCGCTAGCGACATCAAGACCAGGAAGATGCTCCGGTACGCCGCATCGGACGACCTCGGTCTGATCGGAAACGAAGATGCCGTCGATCCGCTTATAGGGGTGCTTGGCGTTGCTCGTGAATTCGCCGCCCCACGGTGCCGCGGGATAGGCGTCGCGAAGCTTGGTGGCTAGGGCCCGCCACGATTCGCCGGTGGGGCGCTCATTGATATCGCCGGCCACGATGACATGTGGCGTGCCGACGCCGGGAAGCGAGGCGACTCGGTCCACGTGTCCGAGCACCTCGTCGACCTGCTCCCTCCGCTCTTGCGCGAGGAGGGACAGGTGGATGCTGGCGACGCACAGTCGAGCGGTTGTCGGGACGGGTCCCTGGCCAATACCGGGAATATCGACGATGGCTACGGCCACACCGCGCTGGTGAAGGCCGGGCAGCTTGGTCAGCTCGCGGTTCTCCGCATAGACCACCTGCGTTCGCAGGCTTCCGAGGAGCAGCATGGCACCGGCGGCCCGGCCCCCGGTGAGGACGACAAGGCCGCTCTCGTGAGCCAGCCAGGCGCATTTGGTGCGCCAGCGGAAGAACCGTGGAGCCTCCTGGATGCATGCGATGTCTGGGTCACAGTCGCGGATCACCTGGAACAGTGCCTGTGTGTCGTCCCGCATCGACCGGATGTTGTACGAGAGCACGCGCAGCTCCACGGTTCCGGCCGCGGGCTCGTCGACGCTCGCCAGTGCGCTGTCGCCAGCCGTTGCCGATGTACCTGCAGGCGGGACGACCTCATCGGTCATCCCGCCTGCAGGTTCGGGCGTCGCGGTCAAAGATCCTCCGCAATCGCGGCGCGGCGGAGCTCGTGCTCGAGCTGCTCGATCTCCGCGCCACCGGCCATTTGCTGGGTCAGCTCGTCGCGGGAGATGTTCGCCTTGGCGAAGTCGCCGACGCCGCGCCCGCGCTTGAGGATGATGAAGTGGTCGCCCACCGGATAGGCGTGATGCGGGTTGTGAGTGATGAAGATCACGCCGAGCCCGCGGTCGCGGGCCGCGGCGATCCGGCCGAGCACGACCCCCGCCTGTTTGACACCCAGCGCTGAGGTCGGCTCGTCGAGAATCAGCACTCGCGCGCCGTGGTAGGCGGCTCTGGCGATGGCGACACATTGCCGCTCACCACCGGAGAGCGTTCCGACAGGCTGATCGACGTCGCGGATGTCGATGCCCATGGCAGCCATCTCCCGGCGGGCGACATCGCGCGCCATCGACACATCGAAGCGACGCATCGGACCCCCGCCTTTGGTGGGCTCGGAGCCGAGGAAGAAGTTCCGCCACACTGACATCAGCGGGATCATCGCAAGGTCCTGGTAGACCGTGGCGATGCCGCGATCGAGTGCCTCACGCGGCGAGGAGAACCGCACCGGCTCGCCATCGATGGAATACACACCCTCGTCGGGTTGGTGGACGCCAGACAAGATCTTGATCAGCGTGGACTTGCCGGCGCCGTTGTCGCCGAGGATGCAGGTCACGCTGCCCGCCCTCACCACGGCGGACACTTCGGAGAGCGCGATGACCGAACCGAAGTATTTGGAGACGCGGTCGACCTCGAGTAGCGGCGGAGCTTGGACCGGAGGGACGGTCTTTTCCTCGACCGACGGTGTGGTCATCGTCGTGTCCTCTCCGCGTAGCGCCGGACAAAAGCGTTGGTCAAGGCCGCTAGCAACAGCATCACTCCGAGGAAGAACTTGAACCAGTCCGCGTCCCACCCAGCGAAGATGATGCCGCGATCGGCCATCCCGAAGATGATCGCGCCAACCGATGCCCCGATGGCGGAGCCATAGCCTCCGGTCAGCAGGCAGCCGCCGATGACCGCTGCGATGATGAAGATGAACTCCTGACCGATACCGGTGTTGGCCTGCACCGACGTCAGTCGGACCGCATTGATCGTGCCGACCAGCCACGCCGCGCCGGCGGTCGTCATGAACAGTGCGATCTTGGTCCGTGAAGCGGGCACTCCTACCGATCTCGCGGCCTGGGCGTTCCCGCCCACCGCGAAGATCCAGTTCCCCGGCCTGGTCCGCATGAGTATCCACGTCGCGAGGGCAGTGATCGCGATCCACCACAGAATCGCAACCCGGAAATCGGCACCGAAGATGTGGAAGGTGCGGGCGAAGACCGAGTGCGCAGCGTCGTAACCGTCTGCCCGGCCTAGCCCGCTCACTTGCACGGTGTCGGTCAGTGCCTTGGTAACCCCGAGGTTGAGACCCTGCAGCATAAGGAACGTACCCAGCGTCACGATAAAGCTGGGCAAGCCGGTCCTGATCACGACCACGCCGTTGAATGCGCCGACAACCAGCGCGATGGCAAGCGCCGCGGCCATGGCGTACCAGACGTTCCAGCCGTACTTGGTGGAAAGGATGGCAATGGTCAGACCGGTGGTGCCGGTCATGACACCAGCCGAGATGTCGAACTCGCCGCCGATCATGAGCAGTCCGACGGCAACGGCCATGATGCCGTAGGTCGAGGCGATGTCGAGCCAGTTCGAGATGCCCGCGGCCGAGCTGAAGACCGACGACTGAGCGGCGAAGAAGATGAAGACGACGATCGCGCCGATGACCGAGGCAAGTTCAGGGCGAACGAGGAGGCGCCGTAGCAGGCCGACGTGTGCAACCCGCTCGTCGACCGGTGGTGCAGCAGTAGTCATGGACGTCCCTCCCGCGGGAGATCAAGCACGAGCGCCCGTCCCCCCGATCAAGGAGCTCTGCCGTCTCGGCCTGAGGCGACCGTTGCTCCTTGATCGGCGAGGACGCTAGGCGGCGAGGCTAGCGGGTGCCCTGCTGAGCCAGCTGCGCGACCGTGTCGGCGTTGTCCTTCGTGACGAAGCCGGGACCGGTGAGCACGGGCTGACCGCCGCCCACGGTGTTGAGGTTGTTCTTGTACAGGTAGAGGAACACGATCGGCAGGTAGCCCTGCAGATACTGCTGCTGGTCGACGGCGAAGAGGATCTCGCCGTTCTTGATCGCGTCCACGACGTCGGCCGAGAGGTCGAAGGTTGCGAGCTTCGCCTTCGAGCTCGAGTCCTTGATCGCATCGCGGGCACTGATGGCGACACCTGGGTTGAGCGTCAGGACGCCGTCGATCGACTTGTCCGACTGCAGCTTGGCCGAGATCTTGGATGACGCGTCGGCCAGGTTGGTCCCGTCCACCTGCAGGTTCTCCACACTGCCGCCGAGAGTCGCCTTGGCACCGTTGCACCGCTGCTCAAGCCCGACGTTGCCGGCTTCGTGCACGACGCACAGGAGCTTCGTGACGCCCGCTTCCTTCATTTTCTCGCCCGCACCCTGACCGGCGATGTCCTCGGACTGGCCGACGTGCGTGATCGCGCCGAACTCCTTGGACCGGTCCTGGCCGGAGTTGATGGTGATGACGGGAATACCTGCCTGCACCGCCTTCTCGATCGACTCCTTGAGCGCGTCCGGGTTGGCCATCGACACGACGAGGCCGTCGACCTTCTGGGCCACCGCTGCGTCGATGAGCTGTGACTGCTGGGCCGGGTCGCCGTTTCCGTTGTAGTTCACCTTGATGCCGTACTGCTTGCCGGCCGCTTCCGCGCCGTTCTTTACGACATCCCAGAATGCGTCGCCGGCTCCCGCGTGGACGACCACCGCGATCGTCATGTTCGCGGCCTGGCCCGCGTTGGTCTGCTGAGCCTGGCCGTTGTCGTCGTCACCCGAACAGGCGGCGAAGACGAGCGGAGCCGCAAGGGCGAGGGCGAGCAACCGTGTCCTAGTTCTCATCTGGTGGTCCCTTCTGGCGTCCTTGCCTTGCCTCATAGGTAGGGATGTTGCTGGCGTTTCGCCTCCTCGTACGCCCGTCGAGCGGACCGGGTCGGCTCGAGCGCGGATACCTCCGCGACGGGCACGTCCCACCACGCCTGCGAGCTCGGCGCGGGTACGAGCGGGTCGGTGCGAATGTGGACGACCGTGGTCCGTCCGGACTCGACCGCCTTGTGGAGTGCAGATCTCAGCTCGTCGGCGTCCGAGGCCCGCAGAACATCGGCGCCGAGGCTGGCGGCATTTGCCGCGAGATCGATCATCAGTGGTTCGCCATCGAGCTGGCGGGTGCGCGAGTTACGCGCCCGGTACTCGGTACCGAACCGGCCGTTTCCGATGGACTCTGACAGCGTGCCGATGGAGCCGAAACCGCTGTTGTCCACCAGCACGACGATGATCTTGACACCTTCCTGTAGGGCGGTGACAAGCTCCTGGGCCATCATCAGGTAAGAACCATCGCCGACAAGGACGAAGACCTCGCGGTCAGGCGCGGCGAGCTTCACCCCGAGGCCGCCGGCGATCTCGTAGCCCATGCACGAGTAGCCGTACTCCACGTGGTAGCCCTTTGGATCCCTGGTGCGCCACAGCTTGTGGAGATCGCCGGGCATCGACCCAGCCGCGCACACGACGACGTCGCGCGGACCGGCGGCGTCGTTCACGACACCGATCACCTGGCTCTGCGGCACGCCGTGCTGGCTGCGCTCAGTACGGCCCGCGTAGGCGCTGTCCACGGTCCGCTGCCATGCGCGGGCAAGCTCGCGGGCGTGATCCGCGTACTGCTGGTCGACGTGCCAGCCCGCGAGTGCTTCGGTCAGTGCGGTGATCCCCGCGCGGGCATCCGCAACCAGTGCGACCCCGGCGTTCTTGTACGCATCAGGAGCGGCGACGTTCAGGTTGACGAAGCGGACGCCGTCCGCGGCAAACAGCGACCGCGATGCGGTGGTGAAGTCGGTCCACCTGGTACCGATCCCGATGACGACGTCGGCTTCGGCGGCAATCGCGTTCGCGGCCGCCGTGCCGGTCGCTCCGATGGCACCCACAGCTGCGGGATGGTCGTACCTGAGTGCTCCCTTGCCCGCCTGCGTCTCGGCGACCGGGACGCCGGTCGCCTCCGCGAACCCCCGGAGCACATCGGTCGCCCGCGAATAGATGACTCCTCCGCCGGCCACGATGAGAGGTCGCCGGGCACCCCGGATCAGCTCCGCTGCCCCGGCGAGCACAGCTGGTTCGGGCGCCGGGCGGCGGATCCGCCAGATCCGCTCCGTGAGGAATTCGTCGGGGAAGTCGTACGCCTCGGTCTGCACGTCCTGCGGGAGGGCGAGCGTGACCGCGCCGGTCTCTGCCGGATCGGTCAGCACCCGCATAGCGGCGAGCGCGGCCGGGACTAACTGCTCCGCTCGGTTGATCCGGTCGAAGTACTTGGAGACGGGAGCGAGCGCATCGTTCACCGAGACGTCGTAGGAGCGGGCGTCTTCGAGTTCCTGGAGGACGGGGTTGGCGACCCTGCTGGCGAAAATGTCGCCAGGGAGGAGCAAGACCGGCAGCCTATTGATGGTTGCGAGTGCCGCGCCGGTGACCATGTTGGTGGCGCCTGGGCCGATCGAAGTCGTGCACGCGAAGGTGGACATGCGATCGGTCATCCGCGCGTAGGCAGCCGCGGTATGCACCATCGCCTGCTCGTTGCGGACGAGGACATAGCGAAGCGCGTCACCGCTCTCGAGCAGCGCCTGGCCGATGCCCGCGACGTTGCCGTGACCGAAGATGCCCAGGCATCCCGCGAACGTGCGGCGCCGCTCGCCATCGAGCTCACTCCATTGACTCGCGAGGAAACGGACGAGGGCTTGCGCGACGGTCAACCGCATCATTCACCACCCTCCCGACGAGGTGAGCGATCCTGTCCTCTGGCCACCGTGGCGTCGGGAATCGCCGCGCTCGTCATCGGCAGCCGCGTATCGACCTGCGCCGGGGTCCAGCTGTCGCGAATCCAGGTGTGGCACGGATCGTCACGGAACGCCATCGTCCGCTGTTCGGCCGGTCCTGCGAGGACATTCAGGTAGTACATGTCGTAGCCGGGCGCAGCCATCGACGGACCGTGATAGCCATGCGGGACGAGGACCACATCGCCGCTGCGCACCTCGCGCAAGACATCGATCGGTTTTCCCGGCGAGCCGTACACCCGCTGCATCCCGAAGCCGTGCTCGCCGGCGATCTCAAAGTAGTAGATCTCCTCGAGGATCGCCTCATCGTCACCGGCTGTGTCGTGCTTGTGCGGTGGATAACTCGACCAGTTCCCGCCGGGTGTCAGCACCTCGACGGCGGTGAGCTTCACCGTCTCGAATGCGCCGGGGGCGCAGAAGTTGTTGACCTGGCGGCTGGCCGGGCCGGCACCGCGCAGCTCGACGGGGACGTCCTCGGCCTTGCCGTACCGCGGCTCGAGCTGCCTCTCGCACCGGGCGGTGGGCAGCGCATAGCGGCCGCCGAGCGGTGCGGTTACCGATGCGGCTGCGCCCATCGGCAGGTAGGCGAAGTCGGTGACGCGCGCGAAGACCGAGGCGCGTCCCTCGAGCTCGATGATCACACCGCCGCACTCGATCCTGGCCGGTCCTCCGGCCAGCGGCAGAACTAGCAGCTCGTCGTCGCCCGGCGGCAACTCGACCGAGCCCTTAGGCGGAAGGTCGAGCATTTGGAGCCCGGCGTAGCCCCAGCCCGCCGCCGCCGGCGTCACCAGTGTTGTCAGCATCAAGCTACCGGCCGCAGTCATACCGCCTGCGCCCCTCGAGCCGCGATATCGGCAGCTTCGGAACCCTGGGAACCGCCGGGAGTGCCCCCGGCCAGAAGCGAGACGGCTCGGTCGACGGCGGCGTCCACGTCGTCGTCCGGCGGGTAGAGCAAGGCGCGCCCAGCGACGATGCCGCGGACGGTCGGAAGAGATAGCGCCGTCGTCCACCGTTCGAACATCTCGTCGGCCTCGTCCTCGGACTCGCCGGCGTCTCCGCCGAGGAGGAGCACAGGCAGCGTCGACGCTGCGAGCACTCGTTCCATATCGTCGACGACGGGAAGCTTGAGCCAGCTGTAGGCGGAGGTCGTACCGAGCCCCGACGCAACGGCAATCGACCTCGCCACGGCATCGGCGGTGAGGTCGTGGCGGACTCGTCCAGCTGAGACGACCGACGCCCGGCGGCCGCCAACTGGGAGTCCACCTTTCGTCGAACTCGCACGCGGGGCCGGCGATGCGCCTTCCCCGCTGGCCCAGAACGGCTCGACCATGGCCATCAGCCGGTGGGCGGCGAGGTCGCTGATCGCATCAGCGCACGACTCGAGCGTGCGAACGGTGGCGGGATCGGCAAGGTCGATGCGAAGCAGCATCTTCCCGCCATCGAAGCCCATCGCTGCGAGGGAAGCCGCGGTATAACCGGTGAACCGGTCGTCCAGCTCGAACACCGAACCTGCGAGCCCGCCCCGGTTCATCGAGCCAACCACCAGCTTGTCGTCGAGCGCCTTGAGAATCAGCAGATCTTCCAGGATGTCGGCGGTGGCGAGCACCCCGTCGACGCCGGGGCGGTTCAGGGCCGCGACCAGCCGGTTCAGCAGGTCCAGGCGGTCGGCCATCGCCCACGGGCGGCCGCCTGCACCCAACGACGCCCGCGCCGGGTGGTCGGCAGCGATGATCATGAGACTGCCGGTGGCACTGACGAGTTCTGGCCGCCGGCGGCGGGCGACCGCCGCCTCGGCGATCGCCTCGGGGTGCCGCGCGCGAACATCCGCGAGAGCACGGGCCTGCCGTTCATCCATCGCGCTCGCCAGCCCCGGATAGCAGCTCGAGGACCTCATGTTCGTACGGCATCGCCGCCGAGCAGGCAATCTTGGTCGCGACGATCGCCCCCGCCGCGTTCGCAAACCGAATGGTCCGCTCGAGTTCCCAGCCGCGAATCAGGCCGAGGCAGAGGGCTCCGCCAAAAGCGTCACCGGCGCCGAGGCCGTTGACGACCTCGACGGGGATCGAAGGCACCTCGACCTTCTCGACCGCGGTTCTGGCCAGCACCCCGTCCGGCCCCTGCTTCACTACAGCGAGCGCGACGCCGCGGTCGAGCAGTGCCTCCGCCGCGGCGGGTGGATCCGCGACCCCCACCGCGGTCTCGCACTCGTCGAGATTCCCCACCGCCACTGTCGCATGCGGCAGGGCGTCCGCGAGCGCCGCCCGGGCCGCATCACGACTCGGCCAGAACATCGGCCGGTAATCCAGATCGAGGATGGTCGCCGTCCGGGCGCCGACGGCGGCGCCGTCCGACCTGGCGCGCAGCGCCGCGAGCGTGGCGCTGCGGCTGGGCTCTTGGCAAAGCCCGGTGCCGGTCACCCACAGGATGTCGGCCTGTGCCAACGCATCGAGGTCGAGCTCGTCGGTGCTGATCTGGAGATCGGGGGCAGTCGGAAACCGGTAGAAGTAGAGCGGGAAGTCGTCAGGAGGCATGATTGCGCAGAATGTCACCGGTGTCGGAAGTCCGTCGACGGCGCTCACCCATCTGTCGTCGACCCCGAAGTCCCGCAACGCCGCATGGATATATGTCCCGAAGGGGTCGGCACCCGTTCTCGTAACCACTGCAGTGGTCAGCCCGAGCCGCGCCGCCGCGACCGCCACATTGGTCGCGCTCCCTCCGACATAGCGGGTGAAGTGCTCTACCTGATCGAGCGGCAGACCGACCTGGTCGGGGTAAACGTCGACACCGATCCGGCCGATGGTCACCACGTCGAAGGCTGGCACCCCGGTCCCCGTCATCGACTGCCGGGCGGTCATGGCTGCCACTCGCCGGTGTCGCAGCCCAAGGGGGCGGCCTTCTCAAGCCCGGCCGCGCCAAGGTCCCGGTCCCGCCGCGGCGACCCGAGCTGGCCAAGGAAGTCGAGGCTGGCCTGGACGTCAGCAACTGGACCCGCCCGCTGGCGCGGTTCGGATTCGAGCCGTTGATCCTGCTCGATGACATACCAGCCCTGATATCCGGCGGACTCGAGGGCACGGACCGTCGCCGCTATGTGGGCCGCTCCTGTGCCGAGGCGAACGTACATGCCGCTACGGACGCCCTCCGCGTACCCGAGATCGCCTTGGCGGACCTTACCGGCGAGACCGGGTTCGGCGTCCTTGAGGTGGACGTGGGCGATCCGATCAGCAGTAGCGCCCGCAAACGACGCCGGTGAGCCGCCCCCGACGAAGTAGTGGCCCGTGTCGAGGCAGAGCGGGATCGCTGCGCCGTCGAGGACGCGCTGGACGTCACCCGGTCTTTCCACGGCAGTGCCCATATGCGGATGGAGGACGGCCTTCACCCCGTGATCGTCCGCCGCGCCGGCCGCGTGATCAAGAGTCTCCAGCAGCCGCCGCCACTGCGCGCCGTCGAGCACGGTGTGGCCGTCGTAGCCCTCACGCCCGTACTCCGCCGCGAGGACCAGCAGGGTCGCGCCTGCTGTGGCGAATGCATCGGCCACCCGCGCGACCACTGGGACGGGGTCGACGCGGGCGTCGTGCAGGACGACCGGAACGAACCCACCGATCCCGGTGATTCCGTATCCGCGCAGCAACTGGTTGCGGGCGGCCGGGTCGTGAGGCAGGAAACCGTCGGGACCGAACTCCATGGCCGATAGCCCGAGCTCGCGTATCTCGGCGAGCACCCGCTGCCGGCTCATCTGGTGACCCCAGCCGGGGACCTCGCTGACTCCCCAGGAAATCGGCGCGGCGGCCACCCGTGCCCGGATTCCTATCATGTGGCCCTGCTTTGGGCCGTCGCCGGCCGGTGTGACGGCGACCTGATCCGCCGAGCGGATGACGCAGCCGTGGGGGTCATCCGTCGATCTCCGCGATCTCGACCCGGCGCGCTTGCCGGCGTGACAGCTCTGCCGCCTCTGCAACGAGCAGTGCCGCAAGGGCGTCGTCGGCTGAGCAGGGGCTGTCGATCGACCCGCGGGCATAGTCGAGGAAGGCTGACAGCTCGGCCTCGTAGGCGCCGGCGAACCGGTCAAGGAATGTCCGGTACGGAGCGTGGCGAGGCCATGGAACGTCCACGTCGGCGGACCGCAGCGGACTGCGGTCGTTGAGGCCGACGGCCAGCGTCCCGCGTGTGCCGGCGAGTTCCAGCCGGACATCGCAGCCCGCGCCGTTGTAGCGGGTGCCGGTGACAACGGCGAGCGATCCGTCGTCCATGACGAGGATGGCGGCCGTCGTGTCGACATCACCGGCGTCCCTGATGAACGCGGCCCCCGTGTTCGCACCTACCGCCTGCACCGACGAGACCTCACGACCGGTGACGAAGCGGATCGCATCAAAGTCGTGGATGTGCATGTCCCGGAACTGCCCGCCGGAGGTCGGTATGTAGTCCGGATGCGGCGGTGCAGGATCGGCCGTTATGGCTCGCAGGGTGTGGACCTGGCCAAGGGCACCGCCCTGGTAGTCGCGGCGGGCGGCCCGGTAACCAGCGTCGAATCGACGTTGGAAACCGACCTGGAGCGGGACCTGAGCCGCGGAGACCTCCGCCATGACCGAGCGCGTGGTGGCGAGGTCCAGCGCGATGGGCTTCTCGCAGAAAACCGGGACCCTGGCATCGACGGCGGCCCGAATAAGGCCGGCGTGAGTCGCGGTCGGGGTCGCAATGACCACGCCGTCCAGCGGACCGCTCGCAGCCGCGGCAAAGTCGTCCACCTGGCGAGCGCCGATCTTCCCCGCGAGTGCCTTGGCCCTGGCGAGGTCGGCATCGGCCACCAGCACCTTGGACACAGCCGAATGCCTGGTTAGCAGAGCGGCGTGGAACGCGCCTATTCGGCCCGCGCCGAGCACCACTATCCGCATCTCGGCCTCCGCGCTTGGCAGCGCTGGGTGGGTGTGTCCCGCTCGCCTCGCCAGGGTTTCTAGTCGTCGAACTTTGTCCTGTCAATGGTTTGTACTGACAAAGTGAGTAAAGTGTTAGCCGTGGTCGAGGCACCAGTCTCCATTGCGGTGGACCGCAGCAGCCCGGTGCCGCTCTACTTCCAGGTTGCGGAACAACTCGAACGGGCGATAGAGAACGGCTCACTCCCGGCCGGCGTCCGCCTGGGCAACGAGGTACAGCTCGCCGAGCACTACGGCCTGTCGCGCCCGACGATGCGGCGGGCGATCCAGTATCTGGTCGACAAGGGGCTCTTGGTTCGTAAGCGAGGGGTCGGCACCCAGGTCCTGCATACCAAGGTCAGGCGGCCGATCGAGCTCACGAGCCTCTACGACGATCTCATCGGTGCCGGACAAGCGCCGACGACGCAGGTGCTGCAGAACACAGTCGTCTCGGCTGACGCCACGGTGGCGGTTGTCCTCGGCGTCGAGCCCGAGTCACCGGTGGTGTTCCTGGAGCGCCTGCGCTCGGCCGGTGACGAACCGCTGGCGCTGATGCGGAACTACCTGCCGGCAGATCTCATGGAGTTGACGACGGCTGCCCTCGAGTCCAACGGTCTCTACCAACTGCTGCGGGCCGCCGGCATCAATCCACGGGTCGCGCTGCAGTCGATCGGGGCCCGTGCGGCGCGCGGCGCGGAGGCACGTTTGCTCACCGAGCCGCGTGGTGCCCCGCTGCTCACCATGACCAGGACCACGTACGACGACTCCGGCAAGGCTGTCGAGTTCGGATCCCATGTCTACCGAGCCTCGCGGTACGCCTTCGAGCACACTCTCGTCGGCCGTTAGGACCCTGCGGCCGGGCGACGCATTGCCCCATGCCGAGCATGAGGGGGACCCTTCCTCCATCCCGCTAGACATGAAGGGCACCCTAGCCCGATGGGTCGGGGTGAGGGTGCCCTTCATGCGCAATGGGTTGGGCGTGAGACTCCCACGACTTCGTCCGCAACCCGCGGCCCGACGCATCCCCAGGCAGGAGCTATGGCGGGGCATCCCCAGGCAGGAGCTATTGGCGGGCAAGGTCGGCAGCGCCGACGACTCCGGCCTCCGGACCGAGTTCGGCGATCTTTATCTCAGCCTCCGGGCGGTAGCCGCGGCCGACGAGGCCGCGGTGGAATGACTCACGGGCGGGGCTGAGCAGAAGATCGCCGGCATCGGACACCCCTCCGCCGATGATGAAGCAGCCAGGGTCGAAAGCCGCGGCCAGCGACGCGAGCCCTACGCCGAGCCAGTGGCCGACGTCCTCGAGCAGTTCGATCGATGTCGGATCGCCGTCCTTCGCGGCCTGGGTGATCAAGGGGCCGGTGATGGCCGAGACATCCCCACCGGCGAGGTCCAGGAGGGCGTTGGCGAGCGGCGCGCCGGATTCGGCAAGCTCCCGGCCCTCGCGCACGAGAGCATTTCCGCTCGCATATTGCTCCCAGCAGCCCTTGTTGCCACAGCCGCAGCGGACCCCACCCGGCACGACCTGCATGTGACCGAACTCTCCGGCAATGCCCCACCGACCGCGATAGAGCTGGCCGTCCAGCACGATTCCGCCGCCGATGCCGGTTCCCACGGTGACACAGACCACGTGATCCTGCCCTCGGCCCGCGCCGAATCGGGTCTCCCCCCAGGCAGCGGCGTTCGCGTCGTTCTCGACCATGATCGGCAGGCCGACACGCTTCTCCAGCTCGGCCTTGATCGGCTCTTCTCGCCAGGCAAGGTTGGGTGCGAAAAGAACCGTCCCCCGCTGCTGGTCGATGAAGCCTGCGGCGCCGATGCCTGCGGCCGCGATCCCCGGCCGGGCTCCCGCGAGGTCATTGATGGCGTCAGCGATCGTGTCCTCGGTCGCCTTCGGGTCGTGGGCAGGCGTCTCGCGCTTGTCAGAGACCAAGATCCGGCCAGACTCGTCCACTATCCCGGCCGCGACCTTCGTTCCCCCGATGTCCACACCGATCGTGAGGGCCATCGAGTCGTCAGCCCTCGTCACCGGTTATGTCGATTCGCGCCGACGACCCGTTGGTTCGACCGGCCGAACCACGTCCGGTTGCCGCATCCGGGGCGACGCCGCCGCCGGCCGGGCCTTCGAGGAACGCCTTGGCCGCCGCGGCGAGCGAGAACCCAGCCACGGCGAGGTGCCGAACCACGTCCGGATTGGCGTCTCGAAGGTTGCGAATCAGCAGGCAGATCGGGCAGAGCTGGCACTCCTCGGCATCGGTGGCGATATGGTCACCGACCCAGCTCGTCAGCGATGCGATCAGCTTCGCGGCCTCCTCGGCCGCGGTTCCCACAGCCTCCTCGCCCGAACGGCTACTCATAACTGCATCGCCACCATTCCATCCGCGTGATCAGTCGCGAGTACGTCCTCGTGCTTCGGCAGCCACATCGCCGCTCCTGTCTGGTTCATGCGCAGAGCGAGGAGAATGGGTGGATCGACGACCCACACTCTTCCCTGCCTCCTCCGGTAGGCCGAAGCGGATCGACAGCCGACCCGCAACGAGCTCGGCGCCGGCGACCTCGCAGCGCCATAGTGCCGCGGGCAGCGCAAGCAGCCTGCGGCTATCCCCGACGGTCAGAACGAGCTCGTTTCCCCTTCGCATCAGGTCCATCTCGCGCCGCTCAGCGAACGGGAGTGCGAGCGAGAGTACATAACCGGACCTTTCCCGCGACACTCGAACAGGATCATCCACGGTTGGCTCCGCGAACGGATCAACGGCGGAGCGTATCCCGTCGCCGTACGCCGCCGCGGCGAATGCCGCAAGCTCCTCGAGCCCGACCGGCTCTGCCGCACGATATGGCGACCGGTAGACAGGAAGCGGTGCGAACGACGCATCGACCTCCTCGAGTTGTTCGGCCTGGGCGGCTATCCATCCGCGCCGCCAAGCGTCGGCACCACCGGCCGGGAACACCCTGTTGGCGATCACGGCGTCTACGCGATAGCCGTACAGCGAGAGAGACGTCAGCGTCCGTCGCGCCTCGGCCACCACGACGGATTCCGGCGTGAGGACCAGCCGAACCGATGACCTTGGCCCGGTGAGGACCTCCCGCACGGCTGCCAGCTCGGCGTGCATGCGTTCGATCGCGTCGAAGACGACCTCGTGCGGCATCGGAACTCCGGCTGCCCGCCGCAGCACAGGGCGGAAGGTCTTGATCAGGCGCCGCTCAAGTGGGAACACCCGCTCCATGTACCAGCCGAGCGCCTCGGGAAGGGCGAGCAGCCGAAGGGTCTCCCCCGTCGGTGCGCAGTCGACTACGACAAGGTCCCACCTCCCCGAGCGGACCTGGTCACGAACCTCGAGGAGCGCGAGCACCTCGTCAGCGCCGGGCAGGACCGTGAGCTCCGCGGCCTCGATCGGATCGACGCCCGCGGCGTCGAGGACCGAGAGTAAGTAGCGCTGGACGTCTCCCCACGACCGCTCCAGCCGTCCGCGGGCGTCGACGTGCTGGACATAGAGCCCGACGTCGACCTGCGTTGGGTGCTTGCCGACCGCGTGATCGAAGGCATCGGCCAGCGAGTGCGCCGGGTCGGTCGATAGAACCAGTGTCTTCAGCCCGCGGTTCGCGGCAAGGGTTGCCGTCCCCGCGGCTGCCGTCGTCTTGCCGACGCCTCCTTTGCCGGTGAACAGAAGGACGCGCGGCGCCGTCACCGGTCCTCCGAGCTCGACGGGGTTCCAGGGGCGTTGTCGTCCCCCTGGGCGTTCGTACCCGCGGCACGAACGCGTGCGACCCGGCGGTCGAGCTCCTTAAGAGCCGTGTCGACGATGACCTTTTCCGCCTTGCGTTTGATCAGTCCGATCATCGGTATCTTGAGATCGACGGTGAGCCGATAGGCGACCTCCGTCATGCCACCCTCTGCGGGCGTCAAGACATATGACCCGTCGAGTGCGCGCAGCAGCGTGCCCTGCTCATCGAGTGTCCAGCGGACCTCGCGATCGGCATCCCAGGTGTAGGCGAGGGTGTACTCATCCTTGATGGCACCGGCGTCCAAAAGGAAGTGCACGCGGCGAGCACGCCCGTCCGGCCCAGCTTCGACCACATCCGCCTGTTTCACCTGTCCGGTCCACAGCGGGTAGGAAGGAAAATCGGCGATCACCGCCATCACCTCGGCGGCATCGGCTGCGATCGTGATGCTCGACGTGGTTTGGTCCGCCATCAGCTCCCCCTTGCTGCGCCCAAGGCTCTCGCCACCTTCGAAGCCGCGTCCTGTCCCGTCGGGAGACCTCTGTTGCGCTTGGCCGTCCGCGCCCGGGCTAGGGCCTCGTGCCGCCCGAGCGGGAATTCGTGGGCTGCCAGGCTACCGGTCGCCAATTGTGAGCACATAAGGCCGCTTACTAGCGGCGAAATGGCCCACGTTCACGCATTCCGTCCGACCGATCCGAATCCGCTTCGCAAGCGGCTGGTGGACATGCCCGAACAGTGCCAGCCGCGGCTGGTGGACATGGATCGCTTCGAGCAGCGCCTCACTTCCCCGCTCGAACCGCCGAGCGACCGTGTCGTACATGAGCTCGGGGACCGCGGGCGGGATGTGCGCACACAGGACGTCGACCTCGCCGAGCGCGGCGACCTTCGCCGCATAGATCTCCTCGTCCACCTCGGTCGGCGTGTGATGTGGCGTGGGGAGCCCACCGCCGACGAACCCGAAGACCAGGCCTGCCAGCTCGACCGTCTGGCCGTCAAGCAGGTGCAGACCATCGCGGAGGAATTCCGGATAGAGGCGAGGCAGATCGACATTGCCGTAGGTCAGGTACGTCGGCGTGGGCATCGCCGCGAAGATCCTGCGGTATTGCTCTCGCACTGCGCTGACCGCTCGCGTCTCGAAGTCGCCGTCGACAGCCTCGAACTGTTGGCGTACAAATTCCCGCGCCGCCGCGAAGCGGCCGGCATCGCGAAGATCTATCCAGTGGGACACCGCATCCGCGCCGAACAGCTCGCCGAACACGCCGCGGGAGTGATCCACGTAGTCGACGAAGAGGGCCAGATCGCCAAGCGAGACCAGCGCGTCCGCCCCCTCCGAAGCGCGTGCGAGCGCGTCCGCGGCACCGTGGACGTCGCTGACCACATGCAACCGCATCGGCGACCTCACGAGGTCCCGGCTCGCTCGGGCACTCCAGGTATCGCCGGCCGTGCGCGCACGGATGCCTCGGCCTCGAACCGGTCACCGAGCGCGTGTATGCGGGCCTTCCAGACCGTGCGGTAGCGATGTGTCAGCCGCCGGCTACGGGCCGCCGACCGCCATCGGTACGGACGCCGCCGGTCAGCCCGTAGGAAGAAGTGAACGATAGATCCTTTCCTGCCGTACTCCTCGATCCACACTTCGGCCCGGCCGGCGAGCGGACCGCTGACCTCCCAGCGGATACCCTCGGCTGCACGGTCCTCGCAGACCCTCAGTTCGAGGTCCGGCCACCAGGACCGCCAGACCGCGGGATCGGCGAAGTACGCCGCTACCCGCACCGGCGGAGCTGGTATGAAGCTGTCATCCATCAAGTCGAGGACGGGCACGGCGAAATCGTATGCGCGAGCATTCCGTCCCAGCCGCCTACACGGTTTCGGCGGCGGGCAATCTGACCGATCTGATCTATGACAACGCGACAAACGATCCGGCACACGCCGCCTTCGCGCGCAAGATCGACGACGAGTGGGTGGACGTGACCTCTGCTGAGTTCATAGCCGAGGTCGAAGAGGTCGCCAAAGGACTGGTCGCCTCGGGGATCGAGGCTGGTGACCGAGTCGCGATCATGTCACGGACCCGCTACGAGTGGACCCTCGCCGACTTCGCCATCTGGTGTGCCGGCGCTGTCGTCGTACCGATCTACGAGACGTCATCGACCGATCAGACACGCTGGATCCTCGCTGACTCCGGAGCCGTCGCGTGCATTGTCGAGCTGGCCGACCACGAGCGGGTCGTCGCTGCGGCACGGGACGGGGCAGCCGCGCTTCGCCAGGTGTGGCGGATCGAAGGCGAGGGCGACGGGCCAAGCCTCACCGACCTCATCGCCGAGGGTCGGGCGGTCACGTCGGAGAGTCTGGCCGGGCGCCGTGCAGCCCTAGGACCGGACAGTCTGGCCACACTCATTTACACCTCGGGCACGACCGGCCGGCCCAAGGGTTGCGAGCTGACTCACGGCAACTTCCTGGCCGAGCTGGGAAATGCCGTACGGATGCTCGACGTCCTGTTCACCCCAGGGGCGAGCACCCTGCTGTTCCTCCCCCTCGCCCACGTTTTCGCCCGGATCATCGAGATCGGCGTCATCATGACGGGTGCGAAGCTCGGCCATACCCCGGACGTGCGCTCGCTCGTCCCCGATCTTGGCAACTTCAAGCCCACGTTCATCCTCGCCGTGCCTCGGGTGTTCGAGAAGGTCTACAACACTGCGGCGCTGGGAGCGCACTCGGGCAGCACGATGAAAGGCCGCGTCTTCGACCGATCCGTGGCGGTGGCGACCGCCTATAGCGAGGCTCGACAGCGCGGCTCCGTGCCGCCACTGGTCCGCGCGCAGCACGCGGTGTTCGAGCGCCTGGTGTACGGGAAGGTGCGCGCTTCCCTCGGCGGACGGATCGAGTACGCAATTTCCGGAGGTGCTCCCCTCAGCGAGCACCTGACCCACTTCTTCCGCGGCGCCGGGCTCACGGTGCTCGAGGGATACGGGCTCACCGAAACGACGGCCGCCGCGACCGCGAACCCGCCCGCCGCGATCAAGATCGGTACGGTCGGACAGCCGCTGCCAGGTACGGCGATCCGCATTGCGGAGGACGGCGAAATCCTCATCCGCGGCGGGCAGGTGATGCGGGGGTATTGGAAGAACCCGGACGCGACCGAGGAGGCCCTGGTCGACGGCTGGTTCCGCACCGGCGACATCGGCGAGCTCGATGGCGACGGCTACCTCTCGATCACCGGTCGAAAGAAGGAGATCATTGTCACGGCGGGGGGCAAGAACGTCATCCCGGCCGTTCTCGAAGATCGGCTGCGCACCCACCCGCTGATCAGCCAGGGCCTCGTGGTCGGTGATAAACGACCATACGTTGCGGCACTGATCACCATCGACCCGGAGTTCTTCCCAGCATGGCGCGCGCGACAGGGCAAACCCACGGACCTGCAGATCGCCGACGCCACGGAGGACCCAGATCTACGGTCGGAGATCGACGCTGCGATCGCCGAGGCGAACCAGGCGGTTTCGCGCGCCGAGTCGATCAAGCGCTTCCGGATACTGGGCGGTGATTTCACCGAAGAGGCCGGCCAGCTGACCCCATCACTCAAGCTGCGGCGCGCCGTCATCGAGAAGGACTTTGCGGCCGACATCGACGCCCTCTACGCATAGCGCTCGCCGGAGGCGGCCCGACCAGCCGATCCCTCCGCCTCGCACCGCAGGCCTGCTCATGGCACGGGAGCTGTGGGTTGTCGCAGGTGGGCGACCGAGCAAGCGACGAGAAGTTATTCGTAACTCTTTGAGCACAGGCCTTCACGTCTTGTGCTGAGACCGTTCTGTTTGACTGATCGTCGCCACAAACAGCGCAAAATGTGCCACCGTTATCCATTGTGACCGCCCGTGCTCGCCCGACGCCTACGCGATGGCCAGCACTCGCGTTGCGCGCCGTACTGCTCGTGGTCGCGGTCGTGCTCACCCTCGTCGTCGATGAGCCCAACAGTGTCGGGTGGTTACTCGCCCTCGCCGGGGTTGCCGCGCTCGCCAGCGTCGACAACGAGCGTTGGATCTTCGGCTCGGCGCTGCGATGCGTAGAAGCAGTGGTGTGGGCCATCGGGGTCCACGCCACCGGCGGGGATAACAGTCCGTTACTCCCCTACCTCATCGCACCCGTCTTCGCCGCCGGCTTGGCCGGCGGCGTGCGCTCCGCGCTGCTCACTGCAGGCTTCGGAGTCGTCGGGCTGGCCGCAGGTGGCGAGATCACCGAGACGGCAGTTGGAAACGCCGTCCTGAGCATCCCCGTCATCGAATGGGTCCTCATCGCCCTGCTCATCGGGCTGGTAGGAGCCTGGATCAGGAACCTGCAGATGCGCGCCGCTGGGCCGGCGGCGGTCCACTATGCGCAGGCGCACAAGCTGCTCGAGCAGCTGCAGGCGGTCGCGACGAAGCTGCCGGGCTCGTTGGACCCGGTGACCGTCGCCTCCGGACTGCTCGATGATATCGGTGGTGTGGCGAAATACGACGAAGCGGCCGTTCTCGTCAACGCCGAGGGGGATCAGCTGGTTCCGCTCGCTCACGACGGCGCCGAGCGGGTCACCTGGGACCTGGCGCGGCGACGCAGCGGCCCCTTCGCCGAGGCATGGACGACACGAGCGAAGTACGTGCGGCCCAACCGGCTCCCGAGAACCGATGCCGCCGCGGAGCAAACCGGCCATGCCAGCGCCCTCGTCGTACCTCTGAGATTCGGCACCAGGACGTTGGGCGTGGTCGCGCTGGAGGCTTACGCACCGGACGCCTATCCCAAGAAAGTGGCGAGTTCCGTCCGCCGCATCGTCTACGCCGCAGCCCTTCCGCTCGCCACCGCTGCGCTCTTCGACGACATCCGCGAGCTGGCAACCGCGGAGGAACGCAGGCGGTTGTCCAGGGAGATCCACGACGGCATCGCGCAAGAGCTGGCGATACTCGGCTATGACGTGGACGACCTGCTCGCCGAGGCGCGTAACGGCTCCGCCGGCCGGGTTGTCAGGAACCTTGGCACACTGAGGGACCGGATCACCGAGCTGATGCACGAGGTTCGACTTTCGATCTTCAGCCTGCGCAGTGATGTCGACCGGCACGGCGGGCTCGGTGCGGCACTCGCCGAGTACGTCCGGACGATCGGTACGGAGAGCCGGCTCACCGTCCACCTCGTCCTCGCCGAGTCGCCCACCAGACTGCCTGCGCAGACCGAAGCGGAACTGCTGCGGATCGCCCAGCAGGCAATCGGCAATGCGCGGCGGCATGCGGGAGCCAAGAACCTCTGGGTAACGCTGCAGGTCGCGCCGCCGTGCGCTCGATTGATCGTCGAGGATGACGGGGTGGGGATCGGCGAGCTGCGCCCAGACAGCTATGGACTTGAGATAATGAGCGAGCGAGCGCTGCGGATCAGGGCTCGCTTTACGGTGACCCCTCGGCAAGCTGGAGGAACGATGGTCGACGTGGCGCTCGCTCCGGCCCGGTCGGGCGATGTGATCGAGCACCTGTGGCCCGACTTGCGAGGAACGGATGTCCATCAGGGTCTTGCTGGTTGACGATCACGAGCTGATTCGCGAAGGACTGCGCCGAGCGTTCGAGCGCGAGCCAGACCTGTCAGTGGTTGCGGAAGCCTCCACCCTTGGCGACGGGCTCCTGGCCGCGGCGGCCTATCAGCCGGATGTCGTCATGATGGACCTGCGGCTGCCTGACGGGAACGGCATGGAGGGCGTGCGGCGGCTGCGCGCCCAACATCCCATGCTCGGCATCGTCGTGCTGACGATGTACGCCGACGACAACGCCCTCCTCTCCGCACTCGAGACCGGCGCGTCGGGATTCGTCTCCAAGGACGCCCGGGCGGAGGAGGTCATAGCTGCCGCCCGCCATGCCGCCGCTATGCCGCGCTCGTTCTCGGCAGCGAGGCTGGCTGGTGCCATGCATCGCAAGCTCGCCGAGCCCGGACCTCGGCTGAGTAGCCGGGAACGAGAGGTGCTCCAGCTGCTCGCGGACGGCAAGGCCGTTGCCGGCATCGCAAGGGAACTCTTCATCAGTGACTCCACGGTAAAGACGCACATCTCGAACGTGTATGAGAAGCTCGGGGCGCAAAACCGGGCGCAGGCCTTGATGACGGCCATGCGGCTCGGCCTTCTTTCCCCGGGCAGCACCACCTAAGTGGGCGCTGCCATCTCGTGATCGGCTATCCGCCGAACGGTTGAGTCGGCACCGTCCACCTGCGCTATGGAATCCGGTCCAGACCGCTGGAAAGCTACCCAAGGTCACGACAGGACTCGGGGAATGTTGATGCGCAGGAGGCGCGGTTCCGGGACGGGCACGTCAGCACTTGAATTCGGACTGCTTGTCGCGGTGATCGTCGCACTTGTCGTCCTGGTGTTCATCGCCATCGGCGTCCTCCTGCGGACGGCGAGTTAGCCGGCGGCGACGAGGGGGCGTCACCGGCAGTGCAACCCGCGGAGCCCACGGGCTCACCCAGCCTCCGCGGGGCGGAGAGCTCGGCTGCACAGCAGCCGAGCCCGCCGGCGGAGTCGGCGGGGAGGAGGGGCGGCGGCCCTCCTCCCCGCCAATTTCTTTTTACCTGCCAGCGAGGACGCTCGTGTCCCGCTTGCCAACCGACCGTGTTCGCCGACAGGATGCGCCGAGCCCCATCTCTCGGTCGGGTCTGGCTGCGTTCTCGGTCGCCGGCGTATATGCGGTCACTCACTGGCGTGAGTGTGAGGACCCTCTCAAGCGGAAGGAAGGTCGTGTGAGCGTTCGCCTACGCCTTGTCCTCGGCAGCACGCTGATGCTCTTCCTGGAGCTCGCGCTGATTCGCTGGACCGGGGCGAACGTCCTGCACCTCAGCTATTTCTCGAACTTCGTCCTGCTCGGGTCATTCCTCGGCATTGGTCTTGGTTTCCTCAGGACCGGTCCCGATCGGCCGGCGCGACCGTACTACTCCCCCGTCGTCCTGCTCGCGCTCGTGGGCTTCATCCTCGCCTTCCCCGTGGTGGTCGACCGCAAGAGCAGCGACGCGATCTTCTTTACCAGTCTGGACGCGAGCGGCCCGCCGCTGTGGGTCGCGCTGCCGCTGATCTTTCTGGCCATTGCCGCAATAATGGCGGGTCCTGGCGAACTCGTCGCGGAGTGTTTCCACCAGCTGCCCCGGCTCGATGCCTACCGATTCGACCTCATCGGCAGTCTGATCGGCATCGTTGCCTTCACCGGACTGGCGTTCGCCGGGGCGCCGTCGGCGGTGTGGGGTCTCGTCGTGGGCGGGCTGTTCCTTGTTCTCCTTGGTCCGCAGGCGCGGGGTATCGCCATCGCCACCGGCGTAGGTCTCGTCGCACTGCTCTACGGCGAGTCGACACTCGCCGGCGACGGCCTGTCCGTCACCTGGTCGCCCTATTACAAGATCACGACCCATGTACGCGCCGAGAGTGACGGCGGCACCTCTTTGATGGTGTCGGTGAACGGGATCCCGCACCAGCGGGTGACGCTCGCCGAGCGGCGGGAGAAGCAGGAGCCGCAGTACACAGTCCCGTACGAACGCATCGCGGCTCAGCAGGTGACCAGTGGGACCGGCCAGGCGACCATCCAACTGCCCACTGGGAGCGCCACGCAGAGCCTCCCCGACCTCGACCGGGTCCTGATCGTTGGTGCCGGGACCGGTACTGACGTCGCCATCGCGCTCAGGCACGGCGCGGCTCACATCGACGCGGTCGAGATCGACCCAAAGCTGGCCCAGCTTGGCACGGACCGCAATCCGGATCACGTGTACAGCGACCCCCGCGTCAGCGTCCACGTCGACGACGGGCGGGCCTTCCTCGAACGGACCGACACGAAGTACAACCTGATCCTCTTTGCATTGCCCGACTCGCTCACCCTGGTCTCAGGTGCCAGCTCGCTGCGGCTGGAAAGCTACCTCTTCACCGAGCAGGCGCTGGCGGCCGCACACGACCACCTCGCTCCGGGCGGGGCTTTCGCGATGTACAACTTCTACCGGGAGGCTTGGCTCGTCGATCGCCTCGCAGGCACCATCGACACAGTGTTCGGCCATCCGCCGTGCGTGGACGCCAAGCCAAATTGGGGACAGCAGGCGGTCATGGTCGCTGGGCTGACGCCCGCCGATCAGAAATGCGCGATCACATGGTCCAGGAACGCCGCGACGCCCGCGCCATCCACCGACGATCGCCCGTTCCTCTACATCAAGGACGGAACCTTCCCGACGCTGTACATCGTGGCGCTATTGCTGATCTTGGTGGCCAGCGCCTTCGCCGTTCGGGTCACGTCGCGGGCACCGTTGCGCCGGATGTTCCCCTATCGGGACCTTTTCCTGCTTGGCGCGGCCTTCCTGCTGCTCGAGACCAAGAGTGTGACCGGCTTCGCGCTCCTGTTCGGTACGACCTGGGTGGTCAACGCCCTGGTCTTCGCCGGAGTGCTGATCGCCGTGCTCGCCGCGGTCGAAACCACGCGGCGCTTCCGCACGCCGCCGCTTCCGGTGATGTATGCCGTGCTGCTCGGCGGGCTGGCACTCGCGTGGCTGGTCCCGAGCTCATGGCTGCTGTCGCTGCCCGTCGCCCCGCGCGCAGTGCTGGCGGTCGCCATCGCTTTCATGCCTATCTTCGCGGCCAATGTGATCTTTTCGAAGCGGTTCGCTGACACCGCGGACCCGACCGTCGCCTTCGCCACGAACCTGCTCGGGGCCATGCTCGGTGGCTGCCTCGAATACCTGGCCTTGGTCACCGGCTACAACGCGCTGCTCCTGATCGCTGCTGGGTTGTACATCGGTGCTTACCTCGTGCGGCCCAGGCAGGCGCTACAGGACGTGCATGGGCTTATCCCGGCACCGGGTGTCGCCCGCGCTGCCGGGACGACGGCAAACCGCTGAGGTCTTCCCACGGCACCTGGGCTTCGAGCCGCCACGCACCCTCGTGGCCGTACCGTGAGAAGAATGAACGGTGGCGTGATGGACGCCTGGGTTGTCCGTACACCGGGACCGATCGCAACAGGTCCGCTCGCCCGGGTGCGGCGTCCGGTACCGGAGCCCGGGCCGGATGAGCTGCTCGTCGCCGTAGAGGCATGTGGTGTGTGCCGGACTGACCTGCACCTCGCCGAGGGCGACCTCCCGCCCCGTCGCACAGACACCACACCGGGACATGAAGTGGTGGGGCGGGTCGTCGCGGTCGGCGGTGAGGTCAGCAGGTTCGGGATCGGCGCGCGGGTGGGCATTGCCTGGCTGCGGAGTACGTGCGGCAGATGTCGATACTGCCGCCGCGGCGCGGAGAACCTGTGTCCTTACTCGACCTACACGGGCTGGGACACCGACGGCGGCTACGCCGGCTACGCCACGGTGCCAGCGGACTATGCCTATGCACTGCCGGAAGAAGGCCCAGGCGCCGAGCTCGCCCCGCTGCTCTGCGCCGGCATCATCGGGTACCGTGCGCTGCGCCGAGCCGAGCTGCCGCCCAACGGCCGGCTCGGGATTTACGGATTCGGCGCCTCAGCTCACCTGACGGCACAGGTTGCGATCGCCGAAGGTGCCACCGTTCACGTGCTGACCAGGTCGGAGGAGGCCCGCAGGCTTGCCCTGGACATCGGCGCAGCGAGCGCCGGCGATGCGTACGACCCACCGCCGGAGCCGCTCGACGCGGGGATTCTCTTCGCGCCGGTCGGCGACCTCGTCCCGGTCGCGCTCAGCGGCCTAGACCGAGGCGGCACCCTCGCGATCGCAGGGATCCACCTCACCGACATACCGGTGCTGAACTACGAGCGGCACCTGTTCTATGAGCGATCGGTGCGAAGCGTGACCGCGAACACCCGTCGTGACGGCGAGGAGTTCCTCGCGATCGCAGCCAAGATCGGCTTGCAGGTGACGGTCACGCCCTACCCGCTGTCCGAGGCGGATCGGGCGCTCAGCGATCTCCGCGCGGATCTGGTACGCGGCGCCGCGGTGCTGCTCCCCGGCTAGCCCCGCCGCGCATCCCGTCCTGCCGGTACGGCGCATCATTCTGGGCCTCGGAGCAGGCCATGCAGTCGGTCGGCGATGAGGTCCCAGCGCCACGCCCGCTCGACCCAGTCACGCCCGCGCCGGCCGAGCTCTTGCGCCTTCGCGGGAGCGTTGAGCAGGTCCGCGATGCGCTCCACGACCTGTGCCGGCGACCGACCGTCGACGACATAGCCGGTCTCGCCGTCGATCACGGCATCGGGAGCACCGCCCGAGTCGCCGGCGACGACGGGCAGTCCCGTCGCGGACGCCTCGAGATAGACGAGCCCAAGGCCCTCTACATCGAGGCCGCCGCGGCGGGTCCGGCACGGCATCGCGAAGACATCCCCGGCAGCGAAGTATCCGGGCAGGTCTGCCCACGGGACCGATCCGGTGAACATGACATCACGGCTCAGCCGGGCGTCGCCGGCCATCTGCTCCAGCCTCTTCCGGTAGGGGCCGCCGCCCACGATCAGAACGGCGGTCTCCGGCACCCGACGGCGGATCTCCGGCAGAGCACGGATGAGGGTGTCCTGCCCCTTCCGCGGTACGAGCCGGGAGACGCAGACGACCACCGGCCGGTTTGCCAGACCGAGTCTGTTGCGGATTTCGGCGCCGCCCGCGCCCGGCCGGAATTCAGCCTCATCCACCCCAGGCGGGAGTTGAACCATGCGGGCCGCGGCCGCCGGCGAGAGAGCGCGGGCGATCCGCCCGCGCGTGTACTCACCGAGGTAGGTGACAACGTCCACCCCGGTACCGATGCGACGGAGTAGCGACCGCGCACCCGGAAGCTGCGCCCATCCCGCCTCGTGACCATGGGTGAGGGCAACGAATCGTTCGACGCCGGGATCATGTCGAAGCGCAGGTGCCAGCAGGCCGAGCGGAGCGGCCGCCCCAAACAGCACCGCAGTGCAATCCTCCGCCCTGGCGATCTGCCTCGCACGGCGCAGAACGGAGGGATCCGGGAGCATCAACGAGGTGGGGTGTCTCACGACCGGGTAGGGCAGTCTGGCGTCGAAGGCGGCCGCGCCGCGCCACGCCGGAGCGTAGACAACAACCGATCCGACCGGCTGGCGAATCGCTAGAGCGTGGACAAATGACTGGATCCCACCGGGTCGGGGCGGGTAGTCATTTGTGATCACCAAGGTCCGCATCGGACCGCCACCCTATCCACTTGCCAGGTCAGCACCTGATCGAGTCAGCCGCTGCTTACGCCATGGATCGTGGCCCAGTCGCGGGCAATGGCGATCCGCTCGGGCGGCGTCGGGTGGGACGCGAAGAGGCCGTACACGACCGGACCCGGATCGAGGTCGGCGAGGTTTGTCACCGCGAGGCGATGCTGCATCGCAATCTGACCTGGCGGGTCGCGGACGAGGTCAAGGGCATGAACATCGGCGCGCGCCTCGATCCTGCGGCTGACGAGCAGCTCGAGTGGCGTCGCGAGCTGCGTGAACACCGCCACGATGGCCAGGATCAGGGCAATCGACCGCGGATCCGCCAGCGTCGAGACACCGGCTCGGTGTTGGAGCCACGGCAGTTCGAGCACGAGGTAGAGGAGGCAGACCCCGAATGCCAGGCCGAGGGCGCCGATCAGGGTGCCGCGCAACACGTCGTGATGCTTGACATGTCCAAGCTCGTGCGCCGTGATCAGCCGGATCTCCTCGGGGGACATGTCGCGCAGCGTGGTGTCGTAGACCACAATGCGCCGGGTCGACCCGAAGCCGGAGACGTAGGCGTTGAGCCGGGTCGTACGTCTGGACGCATCCGCGACGAGCACATCCTTGACCGGCAGACCGTCCTTGTCGGCCAACGCGATGAGCGAGCTCTTGAGCGGGCCGGGCTCCATCGGCTTGAAGTTGTTGAACACGGGCTCGATCAGCAATGGGTAGACGAACGAGCCGACGACGACCATCAAGGCGGCGAGCGCGGAGGCGGGTACCCACCACCAGTGCGGTGAACGCCGGACGAGGGCGAGCAGAACGAAGAGAGCAAAGGCGATCACCACTGCGTTGATGCCGAACGCCTTCAGCCGATCGACCGCCCAGCTCCCCCACGTCTGCGTCGAGAGGTTGTAGTCGCGCATGACGCTCTCCGCACGAACGTCGAAGGGCAGCGTCACCAGGCTGCCAAGTGCAGTCAGAACCAACGCACCCAGCACGATGAGCCGCAGCCGGCCAGCGGCGCGCCGTCCTCGGCCGCCCACTGCGCCAACGATGCGTGCGCCCAGTGGGGTCAGGCCGAGGAGCAGCGCGAGCGCGGAGCTGACGGCGAGCGCGGCGTAGGCCGGCGGTCGGACGGCACGGTGATAGGCCTCTTCTCGTGCGATCTCGGCCGCGGTGAAGTCCCTGGCGGGGTCGACGGCGACGGGGCCACCGGGAACAGGACCGAGCGTGCGCCACGGGGTGGTCACGACGATCAGAGCAACAAGGCAAACGCCGAGGACCGCTGCGACGATCAGCGCCCAGCGCCGAGCCGACCAGTGCCTCACGTGCCTCCTGACTCCGTCAGCCGCGGCAAAGTTCCGCCCCTCCTCGCGAGGCCGGCTCCAGTCCGGCTCCGCCCTCACGCGGCCAGATCGGCTACGTAGTCGCGCCAGGCCGCGGTGAACCGCTTGGCGGTCGTCCCGAGTACGCCGTCGAAGGCCGCCCCGAGGTTCGCCCTCCGGGTACCGCCGAACGTGCCGACTTCACGGTAGAAGGCGACGAGCTTGCTCTGGCCCTGTTGGTCGGCGACGAGTCGGCAGGCCAGCCACGCCTTCTCGTACGTCGCGGCAAGATTGTCACGTTGAACGTCGAAGTCCTTGTCGCTCGGGAGGACCTTCGGAGCACCGTCGAGCCGAACGTCTCGCAGAAGCTCGCGGGCCGCCACGTCCGCCGGCACGTCCGTACCGAGATAGCCGACGTAGTCGGCGAAGCCCTCCGACAGCCAGGTGGGGGTCCACGTGTTGGTCGATGTCCTGGTGGCCACATGCGTTATTTCATGGGTCATCACGATGCGGCGACCCGTGCTGCTGAGCTTCGCCCAGATGGCCGGGTTGATGACGATCCGATCAGCGACACCGACGTCGGTCGGCATCGCCGATTCCGCCCGGGTGATCGCGGCAATCTGGGCGTACTTCCCCGCTGGCGCACCGAGCAGCGCGGCCATCCTCGCCTGGCTGTCCGGAGCCAGTACCACGACCTTCTGCTCCCAGTCTGTCCCCCAGACCCTTGTCACGCGCGGCACGGCCGCATCGGCCTCACCTGCGTGCCGCTCGAGCGAGGCCCTGGCGCCCTGCCCGAGCACGATGCTGTGTTCACCCCGCACAACCGTGACCGGCCCGAAGTCCCAGAGCTGCCGCTGGGTGAGATAACCGGCCCTATCGCCATCGGTGTCTGCGGCGATGTACCAGTGGCCGCCGTGCTGCCCAAAGGTGTAGTAGAGGTCCAATCGCGCCGCGGTGTGGTCGTACCCGTCGATCCGGTACCGGGCGGTGACCTTCCCGGCGAACGCATCAATGCCGAGCTCGGTCTGCCGCGTCGCGGAGAGCTGGAACGGCGAGGCGTCGGTCAGTTTGTAGGTCCAGCCGCGATAAGGAACGGACGCCAACGCGTCGAACATCTTTTGCTGACTCTGGACGAATCGCGGTGCGCCGGGGTCGACCGTCGCGAGGAACGACTCGCGATCTCGATGGCTGATCGCGGCTGCCCGCCGGTCGAGCATCGCCTGGACGGCCACCAAGCGAGCTCGACTCGGATGGACCGATGTGCTCGGTGCCGGGGATCCCGCCGTCGCATTCGGACGCTCCGCGGTGCGCAGTCCGGCGTCGCTGCCCACCTGGTTGTACGCGACCACGCCAGCGGTGGCGAACAGCGAGAGCACTATCGCAACGGCAGCTAGGCGTGGGCGCCCGAGTCGCCCGCGTCGGGGCTGGCCGACCGTCGGCAGGGTCGGGCTGTCACCGTCCCGCGACGCGACGTCGACCGCCGCGGGATCGGCTCGCTCGCCATCCTGCACGTGCGTGACTCCCCTTCGGACTGACCCGGACCTAGAGAGGCGTATGCCCAGCGAGGCCGACTCTCACGGACGTTAGCGATCGTACGGCGCCCGCATGAAGGGCACCTTCACCCGATGGGTCCGGGTGAAGGTGCCCTTCATGCCTGTCCGGATCGAGCAAGGGCGCCTTTCATGCCCGGCAGGTGCACGGATGCCCCCTCTCCGACCTGGGTTGTCTGCCTCAGGCAGTCATGCCGCTGCTCGGTACCGCGGTGAAACTGTCCGCCCAGACGGCTAGCGTGGCCATGACTGGGAGGACACCAATGGACGACATGTCTGGCAGGACCACGATCGTCGTCGGTGCAAGCCGGGGCCTCGGCCACGGGATCGCCACAGCCTTCGCCCAGGCCGGCGCCCCGGTGGTCGCAGTATCCCGTACCCAGGCGGCTTTTCCCGAGTCGGCCAACGGCGCCAGCGCCATCCGGACGGAAGTGGCCGATGCCAGTGACGCCACGGTGGTGGGCAGCCTCATCGACCGTTACGAGCCAGTGACCGTCATTTTGGTGGCCGGCGCTAGCCCGCACATGCGCCCGCTGCAGCAACAGACCTGGGAGACGTTCTCGGTCAACTGGGAGACCGATGTCCGAATCACGTTCCACTGGCTGCGCGAGGCGCTGCTCAAGCCGCTGCGGCCAGGCAGCAGGGTGGTCGTGTTCAGCAGCGGCGCGGCGCTGAACCCGAACGGTTCACCGCTCAGCGGCGGATACGCCGGCGCCAAGGCCACACAGCGCTTCATCACCGGATATGCCCAGGACGAGGCGAGGCGCGCCGGACTTGACATCACGTTCACCGCGGTGCTCCCACGGTTCGCGCCCATGACCGGCGTCGGCCCGCCAGCAGTCCAGGCGTACGCGACCCTCGCCGGCCAGTCCGTAGACGATTACCTCGATCAGCTGGACTTCTCGCCGCTGACCCCGGAGATCGCCGGCACCGCACTGGTCAAGCTGATACAGGAGGATGCCGCCAACGTCGCCCCCGCCTATGTGTTGACCGGCGCCGGGCTGCAGAAGCCACCCTGACCAAGGTCACGTCACCAGCAACGGCAGGGCTGGGTCCAGGTCCCGTGCACGCTCCAGGGGGCCCCGCGACGCTGTTCAGCCGAACGAGCTAGCCGACGCGGCGGGCGGCCACGAACGGCATTGTGTCGATCGCCGTCACCTTGACGACATCACCGGGGTGCGGGGCATGGATCATAAGCCCCTCCCCGATGTAGATGCCGACGTGACTGATCGGGCTGTAGAAGAAGACCAGGTCGCCAGGTTGCAGGCTTGACCTGGAGACGGCGACGCCGACCTGAGCTTGCGCGGCCGAGACCCTGGGCAGGGTGACCCCCGCGGCTTGATAGGCACCAAGGGTCAAACCGGAGCAGTCCCACGAGCTGGGCCCGGTGGCCCCCCACACGTAGGGCTCACCGACCTGGTCTATGGCGAAGCGGACCGCCTTGCCGGCGCGGCCGCTTGGCAGGTTCTCCTTGATGCTGTCCGGGACGACCAGCGAACCGGTCGACCGCAAAAAAGCACGCTGTTCGAGCTTGAGCGTCGCGAGCAACCCGTTGGCCCTTCGCATGCTCGCCTCGATCGCGTCCCGCTTCTCGGTCATCGCGTTCTGCAGCTGCTCGATCTCACCGATCTGCCGAGTTGCCTGCGAGCGAATGGTCAGCAGATCCTGGCGGGCCATCTCGACCCTGCGCAGTGCGTCCGCCTGCTGCGCGGACAGTTGATCGAGTGTTGTCGCCTGCTCGAGGAACTGCTGGGGATCGTCGGACAGGAACAGCTGGAGGGTCTGGTCGACGCCACCACTGCGGTAGGCCATCGTCGCGAAGATGCCGTTCTCCGTGAGCAGCTTGTCCAGCTGGTTCTGCTGCTCACCGACACGCTCTTGCGTGACCTTCAGCTCCCGCTCGGCAGCGCGCATTCGGTCCTGGTAGCCGTTGTACTGCTCGGTGGCCACTTCTGCACCGTGGTAGAGCTCACCGATCTTCTTCTGGACATCGGTGATGCTCGTCGGATCCGCCTGCCCCGCAGAGGGGACCGTGATCAGAAGTGCCGTCGCGGCGGCTGATAAAACGCCAAGAGTGCGCGCCGGACGAAAACCACTGTGCGACGCCAACTGGTGTGGCACCCCTTCTTCCTCCCACCGCCGACCGGGTGAGCTGACGGGTTCGGGCGGGGAAGATCGGCCCTACGGTGCGTCGCATCCAGGCGTCACACCGATTCACCCCTGGGATCCACTGGGTCCCCGGCTCCGCTCGCAGCCGGTTGAGAATTCGCCGGCGAGGTCGCAGATTAGGCGGGACGTCCGCCCTCATCCCCGGTGGGATGAGCGTCCGTAGCGGACGTCTGGCGCGAAAACATATCGGTGATCAGGTACGCGGAGCAAGCACCGGAGCGGTCCGCTTCATGACAGTCCAACGATGCTGCACGCGGCAGACGGGCACGGCAATCTGAGCGAGCGGCGCGGCGGCCAGGATCATCGTGACAGCCGCAATCCATGGAGCGAGGCGCCGGCCGGGGCTCGGCGGAGGTCCCGGCCGTAACGCCTCACGTATCAAAGATGGCGTCCGAGGCGACGTGTCACCCGGGCCGAGTGGCGCCCACGAAGGGCATGTAGCTGCCAGAAATGGACGTGATCTTCACGACGTCACCCGGGTGCGGCGCGTGGATCATCTTGCCGCCACCGATGTAGATGCCAACATGGCTGATCGGGCTGTAGAAGAAGACCAAGTCGCCAGGCTGCAATTGACCTTGTGACACGTGCGTGCCATAGCCGTACTGCAGGCTGGACGAGTGAGGCAACGAGACGCCGGCCGCGCGCCAGGCCGCCATCGTGAGGCCTGAGCAGTCGTAAGACCCCGGGCCATCTGCTGCCCATTGATAGGGCTTGCCGAGCTGGGCGTAGGCGAAGTTGACCGCCAGCTTCGCGCGGCCGCTTGCCGGCACGCTTGAGGTTGGGGTCGTGGTCTGCTGCGTGGTAGGCGGCGGCTCGCTGGGCGTATTCAATGCCGCTCGCTGCGCCGCCGTGAGGCGGCTGAGCAGGGCATTGGCCCGCTGCAGCTTCTTTCTGACCTCTGCTTCCTTGGCCTTCAGGTCGTCGCGGACCTTGTCGATCTCGGCCAGTTTCTGGCGTGCGGTCAGCTTCGTCTGCTCGAGCTGCTGCTTGGCAAGCCGCAGCCGACGCAGCGCGTCAGCTTGCTGGGTGGACAGCTGGTCGAGTGTGGTCGCCTGATCGAGGAACAGTCTCGGATCGTCCGAGGTGAGCAGTTGGATGGTTTCATCGACTCCGGCGTTGCGATAGGCCATCGTCAGATAGATGCCGACCTCGTCCTGTAATGCGTCGAGCGAGCGCTGCTGGGCGGCGACGCGATCCTGGATCACGCGCAACTGCTTCTCGGCCGCTTTGAGGTTCTCTGTCGCCACGTTGACTTGCTCGACGACCGCGTCGACCTCGTGATCGAGCTTGTTGACCTCGTCGCGGACTTCGCTGATGGATCGCGGGTCAGCGTAGCTCGCGTCGGGCATGACGACGAATCCGACGGCAGTGGCGGTGCAGAGAGCGACCAGTGTGCGTACATAACGGCGTGAACCGACAGACGCCACCAGAGCGGCACCCCTCTTCCTCTGGCCGCCTACCGGGTGAGCTGACGGGTTCGGGCTGGGGAAGACAAGCCCTACAACGCGCCAGGGCGCGTTGATTCACCCCAGGGAAGATTGGTTCCCCGGCTCCCTCGGAGCCCATTGGTGCCATCTGGGCCCGTCGGGACTCGGCGGAGGTCTCCGCCGACCACTCCGGTTGAGCAGCCGTCGGCGCGGACACCTGGTGCGGAACCATACTCATGATCCGCTCGCGGAGCAATGCGAACCGCCGTTTCTTGTGGAAAACGCCTGGTCAGGCCGATGCAGCCCGCCGCCGCCTCGGTCCGTGCGCATCCGGCGGCGGCGGACGTTTGACCGTGAGGCGCAGCGGGGGAACCAGGCCAGAAGCGGCGAGCACGCCGATGGCCGTCCGCTCTTCCGCATCGAGCGTCCCTCCGGCTGGCGGCATGCCGAGCAAGACGCCAACCGCGCAGTCGCCACACGCGACGTCGCGAACCGAGCACCTCTCGCAGTCGATGAGCATGGCGAGCCTCCCAAAACGCCAGGTGACAGGCCCTCGCCCATCGCCTCGAGTCCTTCATTGCTCGCTAACGTAGGGGGCAGCTCCGACAAAATCGCATCGGCGTCACGGGCAGCACCTGACACGAGGGAGGCGCCCGCTTCCTTAGCCGCGGGCGAGGCGTCTGATCAACGCGGCGGCTGGAAGGGCCCGCGCCCCTGCCGTCCGTACACCATCGGCAACCTCCCGATCGCTTGACACGACGACGACGGGACGCCCGGAGGGCTCCGCTCGGACCAGCCGCCGAATGAGGTCGTCGGCGGTCTGACCCGGCTTGCTGAACAGAACGCGAACGCCTCGGGGAGCCGCCGACGGCACCGGTCCGGTGAGCGCGGCACCATCGAACACGCAGGTGATCTCGGCGCCGCTCTGCGCGGCGAGCCCGCCGAGCCCGCTGACCAAGCGGGCGCGTTGAGCTTCGAGCGGTAGGTTCGCGAAACCGGTCTTGGTGACGTTGTAGCCGTCAATGACGAGGTGTACTTGTGGCAGCGCGAGCAGCTGGTCGAGCAGCACCGGATCGTCTGCCTCCCGTGCCCGATCGGTGATCGACTCCACTCCAGCTGAGCCGGCCTTAAGTGCCTCGACTGTGTCCGCGGGCCTGATGGTGATGGGCGGCAGCGCCAATTCCCGCCGCAGCCCCTGCGCCGCATCGAGGACGGTATCCAGCAGCAGGCGCAGGCGAATGTCTTCGATGCTGCGGCCCTCACGTGTGGTCCGGCGCGCGGATTCGAGTGACTGCTCGGCGTCTGCGAGGCGTGCCTTCATGCGCCGCAGCTCCGCATCAGCATTGGCCTGGGCGGCGGCTGCGTCCGCACGAGCAAGCTCGGCCGCCTCATCCGCGGTACGGGCGGCGAGCGCCGACTGCTTCGCCTGCTGGCGGGTGTCATGGAGCTTGTGCCGCAGGTCCGAGATCTCCGCCTTGGCCCGATCCAGCTCAATGCGCAGCCGATCGACGTCCGCCTTGGCTGTGGCACGAGTTGCCGCTAGCTGCTCCTGCACACGTGCCATCGCCTCGGTCGCCGCGGCCGAGCCCGCCGCTACCGTCGACCGCTCGACCTCGCGGCCGGCCGCCTTGACATGTCCTTGCCACCCGTCGGGGCGGAGCAGATAGGCGATCGCAGCGGTATCAAGGGGATCGGCCACCGCAGGAACGGCTCCGACGGTCAGTGCAGCCGCGAGATCGGGCATGGCCTCGCGGGCGCGGCCGGCCACGACCGAGCGAAATGCGCCGTCCCTGGCGAGCGCGGCTGCGATCGAGGCAGCGGCCAACCGGGCACGCTTCTGTGGAGCGAACCGGACGAACTGCCGCAACGAGGCCGGCACCTCGCTGACCGGCAGCGCACCAAGGGCGTCGGCGGCGAGCGCAACGACCCGCTGGCGCACCGGCTCGGGTAGCACCCCGACGTCGCGGTCCTCAGCCGGTTGCCGCTCATCGGCGCCGATCCCCTCGTCCGCCGTCAGATCACCAGCGGTCGCACCGGCGCCGGCCTTGCCGGGGCCATCCCCCGAAGGCGCAGCACGACCAGGATCAGGCTCAGCCTGGTCCTCAGCCGGTCGAGGCGACGACTCCCACATGCGGAAAGCCTATGCCGCACCT
Source organism: Actinomycetota bacterium (assembly GCA_046735375.1). Lineage (GTDB taxonomy): Bacteria > Actinomycetota > Actinomycetes > JAKEEW01 > JAKEEW01 > DASYTV01. Next base: position 68,805 of record JBKPTD010000005.1, read on the forward strand.
CCTGACCGGCAGATCAAGAAACCTGAGGCGCACACGAGTGCGATCTGCTGCACCGCGCGGGTGCCATCACAATCGACCGGAGGGGGAAGTGTGCCCTGTTGCTGTGCGAACAGCTCGCGCGTCGTAACCGGTTTCTGTCGGTCGGGCCGCTTACCTTCGCTGACATGACCGCAGAGGCTGTCCAACGATCGGCGCCGCCAGTGCCGATTCAGGGCACCTTCGAGGAACTCGGGACGCCGCTGCGAGAGGTGACCTTCGTGGTGGTCGACCTGGAGACCACCGGCGCCGCGGCGACCGACAGCATCACCGAGGTCGGGGCCGTCAAGGTCCGTGGCGGTGAGGTCCTAGGCGAGTTCCAGACACTGGTCAATCCTCGCGGTCCGATCGCACCCTTTGTCGCTGTCCTCACCGGCATCACGGATCTGATGGTCGCTGCCGCCCCGCGGATCGAGGCCGTGCTGCCGCCGTTCCTCGAGTTCACCAAGGGCACGGTGCTGGTCGCCCACAACGCCCCGTTCGATGTGGGTTTTCTGCGCAGTGCGTGCCAACGGCACGATTACGCCTGGCCGACCTTCGACGTGGTCGACACCGCTCGCCTGGCGCGTCGCGTGCTTACCCGCGACGAGGTGCCCGACGCGACGCTGCACACCCTTGCGCGTTACTTTCGCGCCACGACGGAGCCGATACACCGCGCCCTGGCCGATGCCAGGGCGACAGTTGATGTCCTCCATGGGTTGATCGAGCGGCTGGGATCCTATGGCGTCCACTCCCTTGAGGAGCTGGCGATCTTCTCCGCCCGGGTGGCCCCGCAACAGGTCGCCAAGCGTCACCTCGCTGAGGGGCTGCCGACTTCGCCTGGCGTCTACCTGTTCAAGGACGCCCGCGGCGAGGTGCTCTACGTCGGCAAGTCCCGCAATCTCCGATCTCGGGTGAGGACCTATTTCACGGCGTCAGAGACCCGAACCCGGATCACCGAGATGATCGGGTTGGCGACGCAGGTGACGCCGATCGTGTGCGAAACCGCGCTTGAGGCCGAGGTACGTGAGCTAAGGCTCATCGCCGAGCACAAGCCCCGATACAACCGGCGCTCCCGTTTCCCCGAGCGTGCCCTGTGGCTCAAGCTCACGGTCGAGCCGTTCCCGCGACTGTCGATGGTTCGCGAGGTCCGCGACGACGCGACAACCTATCTCGGGCCATTTGGGTCCCGGCGGGTCGCCGAGCAGGCGATGACGGCGCTGCACGAGGCCTTCCCGATCCGCCAGTGCACGCAGCGGCTTTCGCCGCAGCGGCTGCGGTCGACTTGCATCCTTTATGAGATGGGCCGCTGCAACGGCCCGTGTGAGGGTCATGAGTCCGTCGCGGAATACTCCGTGCACGTGGGTGCCGCCCGCACCGCCATCCTGGGAGATGTTCGGCCGCTCGTCCGCCACCTCACCGCCCGGATCGACCTGCTTGCCGGGCAGCAGCGCTACGAGGACGCCGCGATTCATCGGGACCGTTTGGCGGCCTTCGTGCGGACTGCTGCTCGCATGCAGCGCATCGCCGCGCTCAGCGGGTGCCAGCAACTCGTCGCCGCCCGGCCGGTCGAACCGAGCACCAGGCTGAGCGATCGGCTCGGCGGCCCGCCAGCCGCGCAGCGGCGGTCACAGGATTGGGAGGTAATGGTGATCAGACATGGGCGGCTGGCGGCGGCTGGCCTCATGGCTCCTGATGCTGTTCCTTCTGCGTTCGTCGACGCGCTCATAGCGACTGCAGAGACCGTCCGCCACGGGCCCGGACCGACGCCAGCCGCGACTGCGGAGGAAACCGAGTGCGTGCTGCGTTGGCTGGAGGCGCCGGGGACACGGCTCGTTCAGCTCGATGGTGAGTGGTCGTGGCCCGCGCACGGCGCAGCCTCCGTCCACGACATCCTCGACCCCGGCTCAAGCGACACGAGCACGCTCATCCGATTCGACCGGCCAAGACGGTTGCGACCCGTCCATCGCCCCGCTCGCTAACGTCCTCTTTGCGGCGGCGACGTCGTTGCAGACGTTCTGAGAGGATCGGGGGGTGGTCATCCCGATCCATGACCGGAACCCGGTCCGGAGAGTGCCGGTCGTCACCTACGCCTTGATCGCCATCAACTTCGTCGTTTTCATCATCGGTCCGGTATCAGGCTTGACCACGCATTACGGCTCGGGGCCTCGCCTCGCCTGTGCGCAGAACACCTACTTCAGGGAATACGGCGCGATCCCCAAAGAGCTGCTGACCAACGATCAGCTGCCACCACAGAGGATCGGCGTGCAGCAGAACGGCCAAACCTTCATCTGCCCGGTGGGGCGCTATCACAAGGTGCCGATCTTCTCCGCCTTCACCGCGATGTTCATCCACGGCGGGTGGCTCCACCTGCTCGGTAACATGCTCTTCCTCTACGTCTTCGGAAACAACGTCGAGGATCATCTGGGCCGGCTGCGCTACCTGCTCTTCTACCTCGGTTGCGGCCTGATCGCGACGTACGCCTTCGCCGCGTTCACTGGGCCAGGTTCCACCCAGCCACTGGTCGGCGCGTCGGGCGCGATTGCCGGTGTGCTCGGGGCGTACCTGTGGCTCTTCCCAAAGGCGAAGGTCACGAGCCTGGTGCCGTTCCTGCTCTTCCTGCCGTTCCGGCTGCCGGCGTGGCTCGTGCTCGGCGGCTGGTTCGTTCTGCAGTGGGCATACGCGCAAGGCGCCGGGATGTCCGGCGATGCGGGCGTGGCCTACTTCGCGCATGTCGCCGGCTTCCTCGCCGGGCTGCTCTACGTGATCATCTTTGTGCGTCGGCCACAATGGCCCCCGTATTCCGGCTACCCCAGTGGCCAACCGCCCGGCTACTACGGCCGCTAAATGGTCGGGGCGCGGCGTCAGTACAACTAGTCGGCCTCCGCGACACCTAGAGCGAAGGCGGCCTCGAGGTCGTGCTGGGAGTAGGTGCGGAAGGCGACGTGAGTCTCGGTCGACAAGATTCCTTGGATCTTGTTGATCCGGCCGGGGATGACGTCGGCAAGATCGTCATGCTGCCGAACTCGCACCATCGCAATCAGGTCGAACTCGCCGGTCACCGAATAGACCTCGCTCACGCTGTCGAGCGCCGCGATCGCCTCTGCGACCTCGGGAATGCGGTCGACCTGCGCCTTCACGAGCACGATCGCGGTGATCACGGCAGCCTCCAAGGTGCATCGTCGACACTGGCAGCGGGGATGCGGCTCATCCTGCTTTGAGCTTTCTCGTGGTCTCCACCCAGCGGTCGAGAACACGGGCTGCCGCGCCGCTGTCGACCGAAGCGGCGGCCCGGCCAAGCGCGGCCTGGAGCAGATCGGTCAGGCGCTCGGCAACGGACGGCGCATCGAGCGAACTGATCGACGAGCGGTCATCGGCGAGGTCGTAGGCGATGAGCGCAGCGGCGGAATTGAGCAGGACCGTGTCGCGAACGGCACCGGGCTCGCCGGCAAGGAACGATCGAGCGATCCGCGCGTTCACAGGCGCCTCACCACCACGCAGATCCGAGGCCTCGTGTCGTGGCAGTCCCACCCGGCCGGGGTCGAGAGATGACTCAGCCACGGTGCCGCGGTGGACGATCCACACGCGGGAGGTCGTGGTGGTCGTCAGCTCGTCCAGTCCGTCGTCGCCGTGAAAGACGAGGGCCGCCACCCCCCGGCCCGCCAGAACACCGGCCAGTACTCCGCCCATTCGCTCATCCGCGACGCCAACTGCCTGCGCGGCCGGGCGGGCCGGGTTGGCGAGCGGACCGAGGAAATTGAAGGTCGTAGGAACCCCGATCTCACGGCGCGGGGCCGCCGCATGCCGCAGAGCCGGATGAAACAACGGCGCGAAGCAGAACGTGATGCCCACCTCGCCAGCGACCTGGGCGACGACGTCGGGAGGCAGGGCGAGGACGATGCCGAGTTCCTCCAGCAGGTCGGCCGACCCGCAGGCCGATGATGCGGCTCGGTTGCCATGCTTGACCACCCTGGCACCGGCTCCCGCCGCGGTCAGCGCCGCCATCGTCGAGATATTGACGGTGTGCGCGCGGTCGCCACCCGTTCCCACCACATCAACCGTTCGGCCAGGAACAGTGATCTTCGTCGCATGGTCGTACATTGCGCCAACGAGACCAGCGACCTCGTCCACAGTCTCGCCCTTGGCCCGCAACGCGATGACAAATGCTGCGATCTGAGCGGAAGTCGCTTCCCCGGACATGATCTCGTTCATCGCCCATGCGGTGGCATCGCTGGGAAGATCTGCCTGGCGTAGCAACGCTGAGAGCACCTCTGGCCACCCATGGGCAGGCGGCGACACGACGCCGGGCGCCGCGGCATCGTCAGGCCGAGCGGGGCTTCCCTCGCCCGGACCTCTCGCGCCGTCGGGGTGATCGAGGCTTGTCATCGGGACCTCACGAGAGGGGAAGGCTTGCGAGTCGGCGGCGCATCAACCCGGCAACCGCATCGGCGACCTCGATCGGATCGAGCGGATGCGACACGGCCGCGTTGGCCCGAGACCAGTTCGCGAGCCAGGCGTCCTGCGGACGCCCGATCAGCACGAGCACCGGCGGGCACTTATAGACCTCATCCTTGAGTTGCCGGGCGATCCCCATTCCCCCGGCAGGCACGGCTTCGCCGTCGAGGACGATGACGTCGATGCCGCCACGCTTCACCCGGGAGATGACCGCAGGTTCGGTGGCGCACTCCACGTACTCGACCTGTGGGAGCTCGGGCGCTGGCCGGCGGCCGACAGCCAGCCTGACCCTCTCCCTCGTGTTGCGGTCGTCGCTATAGATGAGGACCGTCATCTTTTCTGCGCTCGGCATCTAGGCTTCCTCGGGCGTTGTCCACGCGCGGTCGGATCTTCCGGAATGCTACCGGCGCGGCTCCCCACGAGAGCGGGGACCGGCGCGTGATCGACGTGCGGAGCCGTGCAGGACCGGGGGGCGCGTACAGATCATTAGGCAAACTGCCGGGGGGTCGGCGTCACGGCTGCCACCGTTCCCGCCATAATGGCGCGCGTGGCGACAACCGCGCCGGACCGGCATGCCGTATATACGCCAGGCAGACCCAGCATGGTCAGCGTCGGGACCATCGTCTGGCTCGCCAGTGAGCTGATGTTCTTCGCGGCCCTCTTCGCGATGTATTTCACGGTGCGGTCCGTGTTCGGCCCGGACGGCTGGCCGACCCCGGGAGTGAAGCTCGACCTGCCGTTCGCCGCGGTCAACACCACAGTGCTCGTGCTGTCGTCGGTCACGTGTCAGTTCGGGGTGTTCGCGGCGGAGCGAGGGCAGATCGGCCGCACCGGCTCCATCGTCCAGTTCTGGCGGTGGGGGCTGCGCGAGTGGTTCGTGCTCACCTTCTTCATGGGAGCTTTCTTCATCAGCGGTCAGACCTACGAATACGTGAGCCTCATTAACGAGGGCACCACGATCTCCTCGGGCCCGTACGGCTCAGTCTTCTTCCTGACCACCGGGTTCCACGGCATGCACGTCATGGGCGGGCTCTTCGCCTTCCTCCTCGTCCTCGGCCGCACATACATCACCCGGCGGTTCACCTACGAGCAGGCGACCAGTGCCATCGTGGTGTCGTATTACTGGCACTTCGTCGACGTCGTATGGATCGGCTTGTTCTCGACCATCTACCTGATCCAGTGACCGAGGGGAGAGCGGTGAAGCCTCGCTTCCTGCGCAGAAGCCTCGACCGGCCGGGCGAGGCCGCGGCGACGTCTTCACGCGACCCCGGCGAGCCGCGACCTCGGCGGGAGCCGCTGCGGCGGCATCCGCTCGCACCGCTGCTCGTCCTCTTCATCGCCCTCAGTGCCACCGGAGGTCTCTACGCTCTGCTCTCGCCCGGCCGCCAGGCGGCAGCGGCATCTGCGCAGTCCCTGGCGATCGAAGAGGGACGCAAGCTTTACGTGAGCGGCTGCTCGAGCTGCCATGGCCTGAACGTCGAAGGGAGCAGCGACGGGCCGACTCTCATCGGCGTCGGTGCGGCGGCGGTCGACTTCCAAGTGTCCACCGGGCGGATGCCGGCAACGATGCAAGGCGTGCAGGCGCCCAAGAAGAGGCCGGTCTATACCCAGGCAGAGGTCGACCAGCTGGCGGCCTACATCGCCTCGTTGGCTCCTGGCCCTGCGGTGCCCGCGCCATCGGACTATGACGCCAGCGGTGCGAACGTCGCCGCGGGCGGCCAGCTGTTTCGTACCAATTGCGCGGCTTGCCACAACTTCGTCGGCGCCGGCGGCGCACTCACCGGGGGCAAGTACGCACCGAAGCTGACCGGGGTCGACCCGAAGCACATCTACGAGGCCATGCTCACCGGCCCGCAGTCGATGCCGGTCTTCAATGATGAGTCCATCACCCCTGACCAGAAGAGGGACATCATCGCTTTCCTCAACTACATCGACACGGCGGGCGACCCGGGCGGTGCGAATCTCGGCCGGATCGGTCCGGTGAGTGAAGGCCTGCTCCTCTGGATCTTCGGCATCGGTTCACTAGTCGGCGTCACGGTATGGCTCACGGCAAGGTCCTCATGAGTACGCACGACGAGATGACGACAGGTGCTGGCGGGCAGCCTGTTCCCACCGGCCCCGAGCATGCGAGCGGCCTCATCCAGCGCGATGAGGTCCGCGGCCGCCATGCGCGCGTCGATGACATCGTCCCCGCCGCGGACGGCGTGGTCATCGAGGCCGACGATCACGAATTCGTCCCGGTCGAGCGGATCACCCCGGACAGCACGGTGGCCCGGACCCACGACGACCCGTTCCCCAACCCGGGGCTCCCGCATCACGAACCGCGACGCACCGATGTCGACCCGCGAGCGGCCCGTCGCGCCGACAATCAGGTCGCCGGCATGTTCGGCCTTGCCACGCTGCTCCTGATCGGGTTCATCGTGACCTTCGTCGCCGTCGACAAGGACCAGATGGTCTCTGTGCCACTCCTTGGCAAGATCGGCGCGCAAAATGCCCTGTTCGGTATCACGCTCGGCGGGGCGCTCGTACTGATCGGCGCCGGCCTCATCCATTGGGCGCGCAAGACGATGACCGGTGTCGAGCTCGTGGAGCCGCGGCATCCTCTGCGCTCGCCGGAGCCCAAGCGTGAGGAAGGCGCCGCCGCGTTCCGGCAAGGAATTGAGGAAACCGGTATCGGCCGCCGGCCGCTCCTCATCGGCGGCAGCTTGCTCGCCGCACTCGGCGGCCTGCTGACGGCCCCGCTCATATTGCTGCGCGACCTTGGACCATTGCCTGAAAAGAAGCTGCGGCACACCGCCTGGGCCGTGGAGCAGCGCATTGTGTACGAGAACAGCGGCGAGCAGGTCAAGGCCAGCGACATGCACATTGGCAGCTTGGTAGCGGCGCATCCGATGGGGGTCGACGATCCGAACCGGCTCGCCAAGTCCTCGATCTTCCTGATCCGCATGGATCCGGGCGAGGTCAAGAGCCAGCGTCAGCTCGATTGGGGATACCACGGGATCTTCGCCTTCTCGCGGATTTGCCCGCATGTGGGGTGCCCGGTCGATCTGTTCGAGCAGGCATCTCATCACCTGCTCTGCCCGTGTCATCAGTCGACGTTCGACATGACCGACGGCGCCAAGGTGATCTTCGGGCCGGCCGCTCGTGCTCTGCCCCAGCTGCAAATCACGGCGGACGGCGAGGGTAACCTCATGGCCAAGGGTGACTTCACCGAACCGGTCGGCCCGAGCTTCTGGGAGCGCGGATGAGCACCGTCGAACGGCTGGCGGGCGGGATAGGCACCTGGTTCGACGACCGGTACGGCATCGCCAGGGGAAGCAAGAAGCTGCTGCGCAAGGTCTTTCCCGACCATTGGACCTTCCTGCTGGGCGAGATCGCTCTCTGGTCGTTCGTCGTGATCCTGCTCAGCGGGACCTATCTCACCCTCTTCTTCAAGCCCAGCATGGGAGAAGTCGTATACCACGGCTCCTACGTACCGCTGCAGGGCGTGACGATGTCGGAGGCCTACGCGTCGACGCTTGACATCAGCTTCGACGTGCGCGGCGGACTGATCGTGCGGCAGATCCACCACTGGGCGGCACTGATCTTCATTGCTGCGATCATGATCCATTTGCTGCGGATCTTCTTCACCGGTGCGTTCCGCAAGCCGCGCGAGCTGAACTGGCTCATCGGCAATGTGCTGTTCATCCTGGCCATCCTCGAGGGCCTGTTCGGCTACTCACTCCCGGATGATCTGCTCTCGGGAACCGGCCTGCGCATCCTCGAGGGCGTGCTGCTCGGCATCCCCCTTGTCGGTACCTATGCCATGTTCTTCCTGTTCGGAGGCGAGTTCCCCGGGCACATCCTCATTGCGCGGCTGTTCACCATCCACATCCTGTTGATCCCCGCGTTGATGGTCGCCTTGATCACCATCCACTTGTTGCTCGTCTTCTACCAGAAGCACACGCAGTGGCCGGGACCCGGCAAGACCAACCGGAACGTCGTCGGCGCTCCGTTCTTGCCTATCTATACGGCGAAGGCCGGCGGATTCTTCCTCATCGTCTTCGGCCTCTCGGCGCTTCTCGGCGGGCTGGTCCAGATCAACCCGATCTGGCTCTATGGGCCGTACCACCCGGCGCAGATCTCTGCCGGATCGCAGCCCGACTTCTACATGGGCTGGCTCGAGGGCGCCCTGCGTGCCATGCCAGCGTGGGAGATCAACGCCTGGGGCCACACGGTGAGCTTCAGCGTGCTCGTGCCCGCTCTGGTCATCCCAGGCATCTTCTTTACCCTGCTCGCGCTCTATCCGTTCATCGAGGCATGGGTAACGGGCGACAAGCGCGAGCATCACCTGCTCGAACGGCCACGCAACGCGCCGACGAGGACCGGATTCGGCGCTGCCGGGGTGACCTTCTTCGGCTTGCTCTGGCTGAACGGCGGAAACGACATCATCGCCGACAAGTTTCATTTGTCGATCTATGCCATCACGTGGTTCACCCGCTTCGCGCTCTTCCTCGGTCCTGTTGTTGCCTTCATCGTGGCCAGGCGGATTTGCTTGGGCCTGCAACGCAAAGACAGGGAGAAGGTGCTGCATGGCCGGGAGAGCGGGATCATTCGCAGGCTGCCCAGCGGCGAATACATCGAGATCCACGAGCCGGTGTCGGTCGAGGAACGCTACGCCCTGACTGCGTACGAGGTGCACCGCCCACTCGAGCTCACGGACGCCGTCGATGAGAACGGGATCCCGATGCCGGACGGCCGGGTTCGCAAGGTCCGCTCCGCTCTCTCCCGCTGGTATTTCGGCACGAGGGTCGAGAAGCCGACCCCGGCCGAATTTCAACAGCTCACGGCTGGCCACCACCACTAGAACAACGCGCGGAGCGCACCAAGTGCTCTCATGGGCGATGGTCGGGCGGACATGGACGGCACCAAAGATCGCCCGCTCAATATCAAGACCCCGGGAGCATCTTGCGCAGCCTGCCTGATCCCAGCTGCTCGGTGCCGGCTACGGACGCGCGCGTCCCAGGCACCGTACTCTCATGCCGCTGAGGCCGCGCTCGTCGGTTGTTCGGGTCGCCCGTGCAATGACCCACCGCTGATACGAGGACGGCCCTACAGACCGAGCGCGGTCGACCAGGAGTGCCCTCTAATGCCCAGACGCCGACTCACCTGGCGAACAGGCGGGCAGGCTTCGACGTTGTCTATCTAGTAGGGACGCTCGCGCCTCACAGCCAGGGGGAACAGCGATGCGGATACAGAGCTCGCCCAAGATCGGCATGCGGGCCGTCGTTATCGGCGCGTTGTCCGCGCTGCTCCTCCTTGCCCTTGCAGCCTGCGGCGCCGAAGCCCAGCAGTCCACTCGCGGCGCCACCACCACCAAACCGCGCCTGGCCGCGACCACGACGACGTGCACCAACAAGACCATGCTCGCGACCTGGTCGACTCGTCGTCTCGCGCTGCTGACCATCGCCGTGCCAGCATCCGAGACCTCGGTAGCGAGCGCGCAGTCCGAGGTCAGCGCGGGCGTTGGCGGTGTGCTGCTGTTCGGCAGCAAGGCGCCGCTGGACCTCGGCGCTCAACTCGCCGCGCTCGAGACCCACGTGCCACACCACCGTGGTCTCCTCGTCATGACCGACGAGGAAGGCGGCGGAATCCAGCGAATGGCCAACCTCGTTGGGTCACTGCCGTGGGCGGCCTGGATGGGTGACAACTGGACCGCCACGCAGATCCGCTCTCACGTCCTCACGGTCGCGAAGAAGATGTCCGCCGCCCACGTCAACATGGACCTGGCACCGGTCGTCGACGTCGACGGCCGCGACCAGCCACCGAGCCGGTACAACCCCGACGGTTGGCGCTCGTTCAGCGGCACCACGTCGGTGGTCACGCGGGATGGCCTTGCATACCTGAACGGGCTGCGCGACGGACACGTCATTCCCGTTCTGAAGCACTTTCCGGGTATCGGGCACTCCACGTACAACTCCGACTATGGGACGGCGTACACCCTTCAGTGGTCGACGTTGAAGGAGGTGGGGCTGCCGCCGTTCACCGCGGCCATCAACGTGGGAGTGCCGGCCATGATGGTCTCCAATGACATCGTCCGTGGGTTGGCGACCAACCCGGGCAGCATCTCCCCCACCACGATCACCTACGAGCTGCGCGGGAAGCTCGGCTTTCACGGGCTGGTGATCACCGATTCGCTCACCGCCAAGGCAATCTCCAGCGCCGGGTTCACGCTCTCCCGCGCCGCGGTCCAAGCACTGCGATCGGGCGCGGACATGGTCACCTTCTCCGGCACCACGAACGTCGGTTCGCGGACAACGGCAATTGCCGACGCCATCGTCAACGCGGTGGGGAACGGCAGCCTCGCGCGCAGCCGCCTCATCGATGCGGCGGCCCACGTGCTAGGCGTCCGTCACATCAACCTCTGCACCGAGTAACGAAGCCGGTCAGGGACCAGAGCTGCCGTAAGAGACGGCGGCGTGATCGGCAGCCGCATCCGATGCCGCCGAGTCCACGAGTGCGCTGCCCTTGACCCAGTCAGACCAGGACAGATTCCAGTCCCCGAAGCCGTTGTTCAGCTCCATGGGCTTGGTCGTGCCGGTCGTCGTGATGATGTCCCCGACGATCGACCTGTCATAGAACCAGCGGCCGTTCGACGTGTTCATGCCGATGCAGCCGTGGCTCACATTGGTTTCACCCTGTGCCCAGGTTGACCAGGGCGCGGCATGGACAAACTCGCCGCTGCGGGTGACCTGGACCGCGTAGTAGACATCGAGCTGGTAGTAGTCCGGCGAGTCCTTCGGGATTCCGATGGAGGTGCCGTCCATGACCTTGAAGTAGACCTTGCCGAGCACGACCTTGGTGCCGCTGCGGCTGGTGTAGCCCGGCTTGCCGCCGGTCACCGGTATCGCGCGCAGCAGCTTCCCGTCCTGGTACACCTTCAGCGTGTGTGCTTTGAGATTCACCAGGCTCACCATCGACCGGCCGATCTCGAACTTGCCGATCTCTGACGAGGTCCCCCACACACCCTTGCTCGCCTCGATGCCGGTGAGCGCTGCGGTAACAGCCACCTTTGTCCGCGCAGGCCAGTAATTCCTCGGCCGGTAGCGCACCTCGGTATCGCTGATCCAATGCCATGCCCCGATCACGGGTGTGCTTGAGGCGACCGAGAGCCGCCTTTCGACGGCTGCCCGGTTCGTCACCGGACTGCTGAAGTCGACGGTGATCGGCTGACCAACACCGACCGTGACGCCGCCGCTGGGAGAGATGTCGGCGCTGATCGTCGCCTGAGCAGGCGAGGTCTTGAATGTCCGCTTGCTGGTCTTGGTCTTACCGTCGGTGCCGACGGCTTTGGCGATGAGGGTGTAGGAGCCGCCGGGCGGCAGACCGCCGTCGAAGTGCCAGCGAGACGAGGTGATGGACGTGGTGCCGTAGTAGGTCCCGCTAGTCGAGCTGACGATCTTCACTACTGTCAGCGTGCCGTTGGCCGCGGTGACGGTGATCCGGGCATCCGGCCGCACGGGCTTGGAGCCGAGGTTCTTGATTGAGATGACGGCAGCCTTGGGTGCAGGCGCGGCGCGTTGGTGGCCCCCAGCGTCAGAGGCGCGCGTCGCCGAGTCGTTGCACCCACCCACGAGGGCGAGCGCAGCGATCGCGAGGAAAACACCCCCGGCACGCTGCATCCCTGCCTGGCGCAGGCCGACGCCAGCCACCCGCACGACCTCTCCCCTGCCGTTGATCTGAAGATCGTGACCTTACCTTAGAGGCAATGACCACGTGTTCCGAGGTTTCATGACCGCGTGTTGCCCAAACCGGCAGATGCCGCCAGCCGCCACTGCAATGCGGCGCAAGGGTGACCAGAAGGCGCCCCCGAGGCTAGATCAATGCTCGTGGTGGCCGCGGTAGTACTCGAAGACGAAGCCCATCACGGCATAAGCGACAAGCGGCACCGACGCGAAGAGCAGCCACCAGCCGAAGATGAGGCCCAGAGCGCCGAATGCCGCACTGGCGGCGAGGGCGAGCGGCCACCAGCTGTATGGCGCGAAGAACCCAAGGTCCCCGGCGCCATCGGCGATCTCAGCGGCCGGGTTGTCCTCCGGACGCGGATCGATCCGCCGGGCCGTAAAGAGCAGGTAGAAGCTGATGAGGAAGCACAGCCCGAAGGTCAGCACCAGCGCCGTCGTGCCCGTCGGGTCGTCCGAGTAGTACCAGTAGACCGCCGTGACGGGGATGAAGAAGACGGCTATCACGGCGAACAGGTAGCCCTCTACCTTCACCGCTGTTCTCCTCGCTCGCCATCGCCGATGTTCTCTAGCACGATCTCCTTAGGCAGCGGCTGATAGCCGGCGCCAAGCTCCGGATAGTGCAGGTCGAATGCCGGCGCCTCCGACCGGATCCGCGGGATGGACACGAAGTTGTGCCGCGGCGGCGGACAGGAAGTAGCCCATTCGAGCGAACGCCCGAAGCCCCAGGGATCGTCGGCCTCGACCTTGGGCGCCCGCTTGGCGGTCCGGTAGACGTTCCAGATGAAGGGCAGCGTGGACAGGCCAAGCAGGAACGCGCCGATCGTCGAGATGGTGTTCAGGGTGGTGAAGCCGTCACTCGCGAGATAGTCGGCAACGCGGCGTGGCATGCCTTCAACGCCGAGCCAGTGCTGGACGAGAAACGTCGTGTGGAAGCCGACGAAGAGGGTCCAGAAGTGGATTTTGCCAAGGCGCTCGTCGAGCATCTTCCCCGTCATCTTCGGCCACCAGAAGTAGAACCCCCCGAACATCGCGAACACGACCGTGCCGAACAGCACGTAGTGGAAATGCGCGACCACGAAGTAGGTGTCAGAGACGTGGAAGTCGAGCGGCGGCGCAGCCAGGATGATGCCGGTCAGCCCGCCGAACAGGAACGTGACGAGGAAGCCGAGCGCCCACAACATCGGCGTCTCGAAGCTTAGGGACCCTCGCCACATCGTGCCGATCCAGTTGAAGAACTTGACCCCGGTAGGCACCGCTATCAGGAACGTCATGAACGAGAAGAACGGCAGCAACACGGCACCGGTCACGAACATATGGTGGGCCCACACGCTCACTGACAGCCCGGCGATCGCGATAGTCGCGAAGACCAGCCCCTTGTAGCCGAAGAGCGGCTTACGGCTGAATACGGGCAAGATCTCGGTGACGATTCCGAAGAACGGCAGCGCGACGATATAGACCTCAGGATGCCCGAAGAACCAGAACAAGTGCTGCCACAGGATGGCCCCGCCGTTTGCTGCGTCGAAGACGTGGGCGCCGAGCTTGCGGTCCGCTTCCAGGGCGAGCAACGCGGCGGCAAGCACGGGGAACGCCATCAAGACGAGCACGCTGGTTAGCAGGATGTTCCAGGTGAAGATCGGCATCCGGAACATCGTCATGCCGGGCGCACGCATGCAGATGACCGTCGTGATGAAGTTGACGCCGCTGAGGATGGTGCCAAAACCGGACAGGACCAGGCCCATGATCCACATATCCGAGCCGATGCCCGGCGAGCGGATCGCGTCGTTCAGGGGTGCGTACGCGAACCAGCCGAACGACGCCGCACCCTCAGGTGTGAAGAAACCGGCGAGGACGATGGAGCCGCCGAACAGGAACAGCCAGTAGCTGAACATGTTCAGGCGGGGGAACGCGACATCTGGCGAGCCGATCTGCAGCGGCATGATCACATTTGTGAAGCCCACGAACAGCGGTGTCGCGAAGAGCAACAGCATGATCGTGCCGTGCATGGTGAAGAGCTGGTTGAACTGCTCGTTGGTCAGCAGCTGGTTGCCCGGCCTGGCGAGTTCGGCGCGCATGAAGAGCGCCATCAGGCCGCCGATCAGGAAGAACACGAACGACGTCACGAGGTAGAGGTAGCCGATGATCTTGTGGTCCGTCGTCGTCAGCCAGCGGACGATGGCATTGCCCGGACGGCGAACCGGACGGACCGTCCCGATCGTGGTAGGTCTCGGCTGGATTACGGTCACGGCTCGCCTCCGGTCTCGACCCGCTGTGACCCTGGGTTCGGTTCTGTGATACCTCGCGGCAGGCTGCCTGTCTGCCCCGCAGCGCGCAACTCAGCCATCTTTTGGTCGAAGACGTCCCGATTCACGACCTCGACATTGAACCGCATGCGCGCATGGTCGACCCCGCAGAGCTCAGCGCACCTGCCCACGAAGGTGCCCTCGCGGCTCGGCGTGAGCGCGAACTTGTTCACCCGCCCCGGGATGACATCCATCTTGAACAGGAAGTTCGGCACCCAGAACGAGTGGATCACGTCCGGCGACGTGAGCTCGAACAAGATCGTCTCGCCCTGGGGCAGATAGAGCGTGGGCGGCTGAGCGGGAGTACCGGCGTCCCAGACGTCCTGGTCCAGGTAGTTGAACGACCAGCTCCACTGCCGCCCGACCACGTTGATCGTCTGGCCTGGATGGTCGGGGATCTCGAGCAGCTTGGTTTCGTCGCGCGCGACGAAATAGAAGAGCACCGAAATGATGACGAAGGGCACTGCGGTGTAGAGCGCCTCGATCGGCAGGTTGAACCGCACCTGCGGCGGCAGCTCGGCCGAGCGGCGCCGATAGAAGATGACGCTCCAGATGATCAGACCCCAGACGACCGCGCCGACTGATAGTGCGGCGATCCAGGATCCCTGCCAGAGATGGAGGATCCGCGGGGCTTGGTCCGTCGCCGGTACGGGCATCCCGAGCCGTGGCAAGTCCTCGGTCGAGCAGGCCGTTGTGGTAAGCATGATCCCACTGACCAACAGCGCAAGGCGACGGACGCGAGGCGACCGCCGCTGCGGCGAGTCGATCTGACCTGGAGCCACGTCGCCCTTCCCACCCGTCGGGTTCTCGCGACCGGGCCTGGGTGGAACCGTCGCGAGCACGCTTGATTCTCCTCTAGGGGCCTGCCCCTCGCGGCACACCATACCGTCCTCGATGCAGCCGGGCGTGTGCAGGGCGGCGCGTCGTCCGCGCCGCGTCTGAGGCAGTACTTTCGGCTCCGTGACCTACCTAGACGCCGCGTCGGCCGAACCCCTTCATCCAGCCGCCGAGCAGGCATTGGTCGCTGCCCTGAGGGACGGCTGGGCCGACCCGTCCCGGCTCTATGGCGTCGGCCGCCGGGCGAGGCTGGCGCTCGACACCGCTCGGCAGCAGATCGCTGAGGCCATCGGTGCTCGACCGGACGAGCTGGCGTTCACGGGCTCGGGAACGCTGGCCTGCCACCTGGCGGTCCTCGGCACCCTGGTGGGCCGCCGCCGTGTTGGCGCGCATGTCGTGGTCAGCGCGGTGGAGCATTCGAGCGTCCTCCACGCCGCCACACAGTTCGCCGGAGAGGTGACGACTGTTCCCGTCGACCGCTTCGGACGCGTCGACCCAGGCGAGTTCACCGCGGCCCTCCGCCGCGACACTGCGTTGGCTTGCCTGCAGTCCGCCAACCATGAGGTGGGCACGGTTCAGCCGGTGTCTGAGATTGCCCCGCGATGTGCGGAGCTGGGGGTACCGCTGTTCGTGGATGCCGCGCAGAGTGTCGGCTGGGCCGCCGCACCCAAGGGATGGTCGCTGCTCGCCGCGAGCGCACACAAGTGGGGCGGCCCGCCGGGGGTTGGCGTGCTTGCGATCCGCAGACGCGTCCGCTGGCGCTCTCCCCTGCCGGAGGATGAGCGTGAGGGCGGCCGCTCCCCCGGGTTCGAGAACGTCCCCGCGATCGTGGCCGCGGCTGCGGCATTGAGGATGAGGCTTGGTGGCATCGATAAGGAGGCCGCGCGGCTATCCGCCTTGGTGGACCGGATCCGTGCGACAGTGCCTTCACTGGTTCCCGACGTCGAGATGGTCGGCGACCCGGCCCACCGGCTGCCGCACCTGGTCACGTTCTCCTGCCTCTACGTCGACGGCGAGGCGCTGGTCACCGAGCTCGATCGGCTGGGCTTCGCCGTCAACTCGGGATCGTCATGTACGTCGAGCACGTTGCGGCCTAGTCACGTGCTCGAGGCAATGGGTGTGCTCTCGCACGGCAACGTGCGCGTGTCATTGCCTGTCGGTACGACCGACGCCGATGTCGACAGCTTTCTCAGCGTGCTTCCCGACGTCGTTCGCCGGATTCGGGCGGTAGCCGGTGCGGAGGAGCTGTGAGTACGCCTCCGGCGCCGGCAGCGGTGGTGGACTCGCTGGGCAAACTCTGCCCGATCCCGGTCATCGAGCTCGCGAAGCACATCGGCGACATACCGGTTGGAGCGATCATCGGTGTCCTCAGCGACGACGAGGCGGCAGCCCTCGACATCCCCGCGTGGTGCCGGCTTCGTGAGCAGGACTACATCGGCGAGGGATCTGCCGCGGATGTGGGAAGCGATCGAGGTCGCCTCTACCTCGTCCGCCGCCGCCGATGAACGCGGCTCAGGCCTCCGTGCGGGGGAGGTCGTCCTCTCGGTACTCTCCGGCCGGCCGCGCATCAGGGACGGCATGGGCGGCCATCTCACCTGCCCTCAGCTCGACCCGGCGGATCTTGCCGGAGATCGTCTTCGGCAGGTCGGCGAACTCGAGTCGCCGGATGCGCTTGTACGGAGCCAGGTGATCGCGGCAATAGTCGAAGATCGCCTGTGCGGTTTGCGCGGTCGGCTCCCAACCTGGCGCGAGCACGACGAAGGCTTTCGGCACGGCCAGCCTCAGCGGATCAGGTGATGGCACAACGGCCGCCTCGGCGACCGCTTCGTGCTCGATGAGGACGCTCTCCAGTTCGAACGGCGAGATCCGGTAGTCCGAGGCCTTGAAGACGTCGTCAGTGCGCCCGACATAGGTGATATAGCCGTCGGGGTCGCGGGTGCCGATGTCGCCCGTGTGGTAGAAGCCACCGGCCATCGCGCGCTCCGTCCGTTCCTTGTCGTCCCGATACCCGACCATGAGTCCGAGCGGAGGGGCAGACAGGTCCAGGCAGATCTCGCCCTCGTCCGCCGGCTCGCCGGTCAGCGGATCGACGAGCGTCACTACATAGCCGGGAACCGGGCGGCCCATGGAACCGGGCTTGACCGTCTGACCAGGTGTGTTGGCGATCTGAACGGTCGTCTCCGTCTGACCGAAGCCATCCCTGATCGTGATCCCCCAACTGCGGCGCACCTGTTCGATGACCTCCGGGTTCAGCGGCTCACCCGCACCGACGATCTCGCGCGGCGGTGCCCCCAGCTGCCGCAGGTCGGCCTGAATGAGCATCCGCCACACCGTCGGTGGGGCGCAGAACGTCGTCACCCCGCACCGATCCATCTCCGCCATCAACCTCACGGGGTCGAATCGGCTGTAGTTGAAGAGGAACACGCAGGCACCTGCGTTCCACGGGGCGAAGACATTGCTCCACGCATGCTTGGCCCAGCCGGGCGAGGAGATATTGAGGTGGACGTCATCCGGCTGCAGGCCGATCCAGTACATAGTGGACAGGTGCCCGATGGGATACGAGACATGGGTGTGCTCGACCAGCTTGGGCTGAGCGGTCGTCCCCGACGTGAAGTAGAGCAAGAGCGGATCGTCTGCCCGAGTGGTGCCCTCCTGGTCGAACCGCGCGCCGCTGCCGTACGCCTGGTCATAGGGCAGCCAGCCGTCGACACTCTCCCCCACGGCGATCCGGGTGTAGTCCCCTGCCACGCCGGCGAACTTGGCGGTGTCGCCCGATCCGACCACGACATGGCTGGCCTGCCCGCGCTCAATGCGGTCACGCAGATCGGCCGGCTGCAACAAGGGGGTTGCCGGGATCATGACAGCGCCCAGCTTGATTGCGGCGAGGATCGTCTCCCACAGCTCAACCTGGTTGCCGAGCATCAGGATGAGCCGGTCACCGCGACGGACACCCTGCTCGCGTAGCCAGTTCGCCACCTGGCTGGACCGGCGCGACATCTCCGCGTACGAGACGCGGCGTTCCGATCCGTCCTGCTCGACGATCCACAGAGCAGGCTGGCCGTTGTCGATCGCGAGCTGGTCGAACCAATCGAGTGCCCAGTTGAACTCGGTCAGCTGCGGCCACCGGAACTTGTCGTAGGCGGTCGCGTAGTCCTCACGATGAGCCAGCAGAAAGGCACGTGCTGTGTGGAACGCCTCTACGTCTGCGGAGCCAGCCATCTGCCCTCCAGGTGCGCAACCGCTCGGCCAGTGCTAACTAAACGCCTGCGGGAGGGGGAGGTCGAGGGCGGCGGCGAGGCGGCCGAGGTAGTCGTCGCGAGGCAGATCGACGGCGCCCAGGGTGCGCAGGTGCGGCGTCGTCCATTGGACGTCGAGGAGCCGGCCCACCACCCCATCGGAGTGCAGTGCCGCGACAAGCGCTGCAATGGCGACCTTGGATGCGTCCCGCTCTCGGTAGAACATCGACTCGCCGGCGAAGAAGCCGCCGATCGCCACGCCGTACAGCCCACCGCCCAAACGCCCATTACGAGTCCAGGTCTCGATCGAATGAGCCCAGCCAAGCTCGTGCAGCCGCAAGTATGCGGCCCGCATCTCGGCCGTGATCCAGCCGTGCGGGCGTCGTGGGTCGGCGCAGCCCTCAAGCACATCCGCGAAGGCCGTATCAACGCGGATCTCGTAGCGGCGCAGCGACGCACGCAGGGACCGGCTGATGTGCAGACGGCTGAGCGGGATCACACCGCGCGGGTCCGGTGACCACCAGCCGACAGGGCCGCGCCGCGCCAGCGGCATCGGGAAGAGGCCGGACCGATAGGCGGCAAGCAGTGTGCCGGGCTCGAGGTCAGCACCCACGCCGACCAGGCCGTCCTCGTCTGCGGAGACAGCCGGAGGCAGCAGCCAGCGGGTGGCGGGCGGCTCGACGGGGACAGTCCGGCTAACAGTCACGGCCTACTACTCATACTGCAGCCAGCAGGCTGCTGCTGTGCGTTTCTCCCGACGACACGGGTCCAGCCCCAGCCGAGACCACACAGGTCGTCCATCCTGGCTCTGCCCAGCCAGTCGGTCCTCCATGCGCGGCCGGGGAGTCGGCTCGCGGGTCACGGCCGCAGACATCGCAGATAAGGCTCGACGTCAGCCGCGGCGTCCAGGCCATATGCCTTGGCCAGGCGTTCGAGAAAATGTGCCTGGCCGAGCTCGTACTCCTGAGTTCCGACGGTCTCGATGACGTAGGTAGCGAGCAAGGCACCGACCTGCGCGGCGCGCTCGAGCGGTAGCCCCCAGCCGACTCCAGCGAGGAAACCGGCCCGGAATGCGTCGCCGACCCCGGTGGGATCTGCCTTACAGAGTTCCTCGGCGCAACCGACAACGATCGGGGCCTCGCCCTTGCGGTCGATCCGCACCCCCTCTGGTCCGAGGGTCGTCACCCTCACATCGACGCGGTCGAGGATCTCCGTCGCGCTCCAGCCCGTCTTCTGCTCGGTCAGCGCGGCCTCGTACTCGTTGGTCATGAGGTACGTCGCGCCGTCGATGAGCAGCCTGATGCCCTCGCCGTCCATCCAAGCGAGCTGCTGCGAAGGATCCGCAGCGAAGCGGTAACCGCGAGCCCGGCACTCATCGGTGTGCCGCAACATCGCGTCGGGGTCGTTCGCGCCGACGACGACGAGGTCGAGGCCGCCCAGCCGGCCCGCGATCGGCGTGAGTTCGATGTCGCGTGCCTCGCTCATCGCGCCCGCATAGAAGGAGGCGATCTGCGCGTTGTCGGAGTCTGTTGTGCAGATGAACCGCGCAGTGTGCCGCAGATCCGAGACGTGGACCGATTCGGTGTCGACGTTGTGCCGCTGTAGCCATGACCGGTAGTCCACGAAATCCCCGCCCACCGCGCCGACCAAGATCGGCCGCAGGCCCAGACAGCCCATCCCGAAGCAGATGTTGGCAGCCACTCCGCCGCGCCGGACCTCAAGCTCCTCGACGAGGAACGACAGCGAGATCTTGTCCAGTTGGTCCACCACCAGCGAGTCGCGGAAGCGACCGTCGAAGCGCATGAGGTGATCGGTGGCGATCGAGCCCGTGACGGCGATGTTCATGGGAGTCGCGGCCTCCGTTCCTGGTCGCGGCGTAGGGACGGCGCATAACCCTACTGACTGCCGCGGACCGCCGAGTCCATGCTGCCTCACGCGGCCCGAGCTTTCAGAAGCCTCCGACATGACGAAGTCGCGCCTCTTGGGCGCGACTTCGATCTTTGCGGCGGCCGTCGGTCGTTCTTGTGTCCGTATCAAGGCCTGCGGCTGGCCGCCACCTGAATGAGGTGAGAGTCGCCGGGGCCGGCTCAGTGGAACGAATCGCCGCAAGCGCAGGAGCCGGTGGCGTTGGGGTTGTCGATCGTGAAGCCCTGTTGCTCGATGGTGTCCATGAAGTCGATCGTGGCGCCGGTGAGGTAGGGAGCACTCATCCGGTCTGTCACGACCTCGACCTCGCCGAACTGCCGGGTCAGGTCCCCTTCGAGCTGCCGCTCGTCGAAGAAGAGCTGGTAGCGCAGGCCCGAGCAGCCTCCGGGCTGGACAGCTACGCGAAGCCTGAGATCGTCTCGCCCCTCTTGCTCGAGCAGGCCCTTCACCTTGGCCGCGGCGGTGTCGGTCAGGATGATGCCGCTCTGAGTGGTCGTCTCGGGGTGGACAGTCATGTGATTCGCTCCTGGGTGCTGGACAATCGCTCCGCCGAGATGGGTCAACGCTCGGTCGGTTTCCGACATTCCACTGCCATCGTCCCACGCCGCCCGCGGTCGCGCTAATCACCGCTCCCCTCTGCGGGTCGCGGCGTGGTCTGTGCCGGCACCGATGTACCCACCCGATGAGGTCATAAGCGTCCCCAGTGCGGAATGAGGCGGCCGGCGTATTGCCGGGCGCAGGATCAAGGACGGCGCGACCAGGTGCGAGCGACCCGTTCCGCAGCGGCCGCGAGCGAGGCCGCCGGGGAAACCAATGCGGCTTCGGCGGAGCCAGCGACGTCCGCGGCCGAATAGGCGGCATCGACGCCCAACGCACTCAGCTCGCGGCGGCCGACCCTTACCTGCCCGGCGATAACGACACACGGCCGAGCGGCCTCCTGAGCCACTCGGGCCACGCCGGTGACGACCTTGCCGCGCAGCGACTGCCAGTCAAGGCTGCCCTCCCCGGTCAGAACCAGATCGGCTCGCCTGGCCCGATCGAGGGCGCCGACAGCGTCCAGGACGAGCTGCGCGCCCGATACTCGTTGGCCACCAAGCAGCAGCAACGCGTAGCCGATACCGCCGGCGGCGCCGGCACCCGGCTGGTTCGCCGGCCGCCAGTCAGCTAGCCGGGCAAAGTGCCGCAAAGCGGCATCAAGCCGCTCGACCTGCTCGGAAGATGCGCCCTTCTGCGGGCCGAACGTGACGCTGGCGCCATGCGGCCCGTACAAGACGTTCTCCACGTCCGACGCGATCACCAGCTCAACTCCGTTGACGCGGTGGCGCGCCGGCTCGACGTCGATGCGCTCGAGCAAGGAAAGAGTGCCGCCACCACGGCGCAGGGCATCGGCGGGCAGTGCTCCCAGAGCGGCCAGCAGGCCGGATCCCGCGTCATTGGTGGCTGAGCCACCAAGTCCGACGACCAGCCGGCTGGCCTCGGCGTCGACGGCCGCCGCCACCAACTCCCCAACCCCGTAGCTTGTCGTCACCTCCGGATCGTGCAGCTCGCTAGGGATCAGGTGCAGCCCGCAGGCGTCAGCCGCCTCGATGTAGGCCGTCTTGCCGGCGGCGTGGACGCGTCCGTGTACCGACTCGCCTAGCGGCCCGGTAACCAGCGCCGATCGGGTATGACCGGGAACGGCGGCACTGATCACCTCGAGGAAGCCTGGCCCGCCGTCGGCGAGCGGCATCAGCTCCACGGTGTCCGCGGGCGAAGCTCGCCGCCAGCCGTCCGCTATCGCCGCAGCTGCTTCGGCAGCCGTCAGGGTTCCAGCAAACTTGTCGGGCGCGACCAGAACGTGCACGAGGGCAAGTGTCCCGTTAACGAGGTCCTTTGATGGATGCCTGAGGACCGCTGGATGCATGGCAAGGCCGCAGCGAGCCCTCATGGTGGAACTACGTGGGCGAGTGAGAACGCGGCTAGGCGACAGAGGGACCAGGCAGACGCAAAGAGACTTCGTTAACGGGACGCTGGTTTCTCCGGACCGGGTTCACGTTCTCCTCATGGCCCGGCCGCGTCGTACGGTGGCGTCCATGGGGTTTCTTGATGCGCTTCTTGGACGGACGAAGCCGAAACAGGCCGATCTCGACCAGCTGTTCGGCATTCCGTCGGCCGCGGTGACGCTCCAGGTTGCCGCCGACTTCCGGCCGACGGGTGTCGGCTCGGTGTGCTTCAAGGCGGCGGAGGGCGGGGCGTTCGCTCGTACCGAAGCGGAGATCAAGGAGCTGCTCGAGACGACCTCGGCGGGTGGAACGACCTCGCCGGCGGGCCCCGCACCGGCCGCCGCGCCGATCGAGATCACCGAGGACTCTTACGGGTACACCTGGCTGGTCGTGCGGCGTCAACCCGACGACATCGCCGCCCTCGTGACGGACCTTCACGCGGTCAACGTGTCTTTGCAGGACGCCGGCTTCGGTCCGGCCTTGCTCTGCTCGCTGGTGACCTTCAAGGACCCGGGGAATCGGCCGCTTGGTCTGGTCTACCTCTACAAGCGCGGCACCTTCTATCCGTTCGCGCCGTTGGCCGGCGAGAAGCGTGACAACGCACTCGAGCTTCAGGTGCGCGGCCAGCTCACCGACGACCTCCGGACCGAGCCCGATCTCTCCCGCTGGTTCCCGGTTTGGGGTGCACCGGGCTTGTAGCGATCCGTCAGTCTTTGGCACCGACCGCCGGCAACGCGAGCATCCGATCCAGTGCCAGCCTGGCGAAGGTCGCCGTCTCCTCGTCGACGACGATCTGGTTCACGACATTGCCCGCGGCGAGTGACTCGAGAGACCAGACGAGATGTGGCAAGTCGATACGGTTCATCGTCGAGCAGAAGCAGACGGTCCGGTCAAGGAAGACGATTGTCTTGTCCTGGTGCCGGTTGGCGAGCCGCCTGACCAGGTTGAGTTCGGTCCCGACCGCCCACTTGGATCCGGCTGGCGCGGCGTCGAGCGTCTGGATGATGTACTCCGTCGAGCCCACATAGTCGGCGCTGCCGACCACCTCTTGGCGGCACTCGGGGTGGACGAGGATGTTGACGTTGGGGATTCGTTCACGCACGTCGTGGACGGCGTCGAGACTGAAGCGGCCATGCACCGAGCAATGCCCGCGCCAGAGGATCATTCGCGCCGACCGCAGCTGATCGGCGGTGAGACCGCCGCCAGCCTTGTGCGGGTCGTAGAGCACGCAGTCGTCGAGATCGAAACCCATTTCCCTGACGGCAGTGTTGCGCCCGAGGTGCTGGTCGGGCAGGAAGAGGACCTTGTCGCCCTGTTCGTAGGCCCACTCAAGGGCGCGTTTCGCGTTCGACGAGGTGCAGATCGTGCCGCCGTGCCGCCCCGTGAAGGACTTGATGTCAGCAGATGAGTTCATGTACGAGACCGGGACGGTGCTGTCGGCGACACCGGCGTCGGCGAGCACATCCCAGGCATCCTCGACCTGGTCGTAACGCGCCATGTCCGCCATCGAGCAACCGGCCGCGAGATCGGGCAAGATCACTTGCTGATGGTCTGCGGTAAGGATGTCCGTGGACTCGGCCATGAAGTGGACACCGCAGAAGACGATGTACGGCGACTGCCGCCTGGCCGCGGCCTGCTGCGCCAGCTTGAAGGAGTCGCCGGTGACGTCGGCGAACTGGATCACTTCGTCGCGCTGGTAATGGTGACCGAGGACGAAAGCCCGGTCGCCGAGCTTGGCCTTGGCTGTGGCCGCCCGCTCGA
>JBKPTD010000006.1:0-14179 GCA_046735375.1 Actinomycetota bacterium
CAGCCGAGGCGAGCCCTCGCGTGAATTCCCACGGCGGCGATCGTACGACCAGCCGCTCGGAGGTGCTGCTGCGCGAGGCTGACCTCGTCGTCGACGGCATCGTGGGCATCGGTGGCCGCGGCGGTCTGCGCCCGCCTGCCGCCGAGCTTGCCGACCTGATCGAGGACCTGGGCACTCCCGTGGTCGCCGCCGACGTACCGAGCGGAGTGGATGCGACCACCGGTGAGGTCGCGGGGACAGCGATCCGAGCGGACGTGACGGTCACCTTCGGGACGTACAAGCCCGGGCTGCTCGTCGACCCTGGCGCCTCGCAGGCCGGTGTCGTGGAGCTCGTCGACATCGGACTCACGCCCTTCCTCGGCGCAGCCGATGCTCAGTCGCTGCAGGCGGCGGATGTCCGTGAGTTGCTCCCGGCGCCCACCAGAGAGTCGGACAAGTACCGCAGGGGTGTGGTCGGCGTGCTCGCCGGCTCTGACACGTACACCGGTGCCGCCCTGCTGGCTGTCGGCGGCGCACTGCGCGGAGGCGCCGGCCTGGTCAGGTTCACCTCGACCCCGCGGGTCGGCGAGCTTGTCCGGGCCCGCTGGCCTGAGGCGATCGTGAGTGCGGGCTCGGTCGAGGACGCAGGGAGGGTGCAGGCGTGGGTGGTCGGCCCGGGAATCGGGACGGATGACGGCGCCCAGCAGCGGCTCGACGACGTGCTCGGCACCAGCCTGCCGGCTCTGGTGGATGCCGACGGGCTCACATTGCTCAGCGAGCGAGGCAAGCTCGACCGAGCCGCGCCGACCGTCCTCACCCCGCACGCCGGCGAGGCGGCCAGGCTGCTCGGCGACGAGTGGACGGCTGCCAGAGTCGAGGCGTGTCGCATCGACGCGACCCGGCGCTGTGCCGACCGCTACGGCGCCACGGTGCTGCTCAAGGGTTCCACCACGGTGATCGCCGCAGCAGAAGGTGGCACGGCCACGATCAATCCGACGGGCACAGCGTGGCTCGCGACCGCGGGAAGTGGCGACGTCCTGTCGGGTCTCGGTGGCGCGCTGCTCGCAGCCGGACTGACAGCTGCCGACGCCGCCACGGTCGCCGCCTACCTCCACGGCCTCGCAGCCCGCCTCGCGCTCGCCGAGAACCCCGGCCCGCTCACCGCCCTCGATGTCGCGGCGCATTTGCGCCATGCATGGTCCGCCGTGGCCGCCTCTGCGTGACGTGGCTGGTGCCGAGCGGTCGGGTGCCGCAACGTCGTCGGGGACTCGGATGGCATGCTGTCCGCGATGGACGACACGACGGGCGACACTGCATCCGCCCCCGCCCGGGCAGACGCGCTCATCGACCTGGATGCCATCCGCGACAACGTGCGGGTCCTTGCCGACCGAGCGCGTAACGCCGCCGTCATGGCCGTGGTCAAGGCAGACGGCTATGGGCACGGCATGATCCCCGCCGCACGGGCCGCCGTCGCCGGCGGGGCGAGCTGGCTCGGGGTGACGACCGTCGACGAGGGCCTTGATCTGCGGAAGGCCGGGCTCGAACAGCCCGTGCTCGCCTGGCTGAACGTACCCGGCGACCGCTGGGTAG
This sequence comes from Actinomycetota bacterium, assembly GCA_046735375.1. Taxonomy (GTDB): domain Bacteria; phylum Actinomycetota; class Actinomycetes; order JAKEEW01; family JAKEEW01; genus DASYTV01. The sequence goes on from JBKPTD010000006.1 coordinate 1,570, forward strand.
ACGGCGTGCGGGCAGGGATCGACCTCTCCGCGAACGCGATCTGGACGATCGACGAGATCTCGACCGCAGCGCAGCGCACCGGCCTCACCGCCCGCCTCCACTTGAAGATCGACACCGGGCTCGGCCGCGGTGGCGCAGCCCGGCAAGACTGGCCGGAGCTGATCGATGCGGCACTCAAGGCGGAGGCGGAGGGTTATGTCAAGATCGTTGGGCTGTGGTCCCACTTCGCTTATGCCGACGAGCCGGGCCATCCGACGATCGGGCGCCAAATCGGTGCTTTCCAAGACGCAGTTGAATTCGCCGAGGGCCGCGGGGTGCGGCCCGAGGTGCGGCACCTGGCTAATTCCGCCGCTACCCTCACCCTGCCTGAGGCACGCTTCGACATGGTGAGACCCGGCATCGCCGTCTATGGCATCACTCCTGTCCCGCAGCAGGGCCCGCCCTCGATTTTCGGCCTGCGGCCGGCGATGACGCTGCGGGCGCGAGTCATCCTCACCAAGCGGGTGCCGGCAGGGCACGGGGTTTCTTACGGCCACCAGTACAGGACTTCTACGCCGACGACTCTGGCGCTCGTGCCCCTGGGCTACGCCGACGGCATACCCCGCTCCGCCACGAACGTCGGACCCGTGCTCGCCGGTGGTGTCCGCCGGCGGATCGCCGGCCGGGTCTGCATGGACCAGTTCGTCCTGGATGTCGGCGACGACCAGCTCTCGGCGGGCGACGAGGTGGTGCTGTTCGGCCCCGGCGACCGTGGCGAACCCACTGCCGAGGACTGGGCCCGGGCCCTCGACACGATCGCGTACGAGATCGTTACTCGCATCGGACCTCGCGTACCGCGCACCTACCTGGGCAGACTCTAGTGACCTTGGACACAGGACACTGGTGTCCCGTTGCCGAGCGGGCGCTGGCCCCGGTAGGTGGCTGCGGTCCAGTGGGAGAGTCACGTGAGTCGGTGGCAGAAGGTGGGTAGACGAGCCGGGCTGATCGGTGCCGCTGCCGGCGTTCTCGCAGGTGGCGCCGCGATCGGGATGGCGGTCGAGAGGTATGCGGTAGGCAGGTCCTTCCGCCGTGCTGACACTGCGCGAGACGAGCCGTTCGGTCGCCTGCGCGGCGAGCCGATGTACGTGGTTGCCGATGACGGTGTGGATCTCTACCTAGAGCTGAACGGGGCCGCCGACGCAGACCTCACAGTGGTCTTCGTCCACGGGTACGCGCTCAACCAGGACGCCTGGCATTACCAGCGGCGTGATCTCACCGATCTGGGCCGGCTGGTCTTCTTCGACGAGCGCGGCCACGGCCGTTCGATGCGTGGCAGGCCGGAGCGATCCACCATCGACCAGCTCGGAGAGGATCTCTACCGGGTGATCGATGCGGTGGCCGGCGACGGTAGCCCCGTCGTGCTCGTGGGCCACTCCATGGGCGGCATGACCGTGCTCGCGCTCGCCGATCTGCATCCCGAGCTGTTCGGCGACAAGATCGTGGGCGTCGCCTTGCTGGCGACCTCGCCCGGCCGGCTGGCCGAGGTTACCCTCGGCGCTCCGGCATACACGGGCCGGATCCTGCACAGGCTTGCTCCGGGCTTGTTCGGCGCACTCGTGAAGCAAGCTGAGCTCGTCGATCGCAGTCGCAAGGCCGGAAGTGACCTCGGATTTGTCCTGACCAAGCGCCTGGCCTTCGCCTCTGACGTTCCGCCGAGCCTCGTCCGCTTCGCTGCCGACATGCTCGCGTCCACCCCGATCGACGTGGTCGCGGATTTTTTCCCCGCCTTCGACGCGCACGACAAGATGTCCGCGCTGCCGGTGCTGCAGCGGGTCGAGACCCTTGTCATGGTCGGAGCGAGCGATCTCCTCACGCCTGAGGAACACAGTCGGGACATCGTGCGCGCCGTGCCGGGTGCGGAGCTCGTCATCATTCCGGACTGCGGCCATTTGATCATCTGCGAATATCCTGACGTGGTGAATTACCATCTCCGCGAGCTCGCCTCCCGCGCTCGCAGGCTGGCCGGCCTGCCGCCAAAAGAGTCGGCGTGATGTCGATCACCGATCCAGCCGAGACGGCGCCGCTGCTTGGTACCTGGGCGGCGTTGACCGACACGATCTGCGGCTGCGTCGGATGTCCACAGCTGGTTGCGGGGCGGACGAGGGTGGTACCGGGTGTTGCCCCGGCGGGGGCCGACGTCCTGTTCGTCGGCGAGGCGCCGGGGGCGCAGGAGGACGCTACGGGGACACCGTTCGTCGGGCGCGCGGGGAAGCTGTTGGATTCGCTCCTGACCGAAGCCGGACTGCCGCGGGACCGAGTGGCCGTCACCAACGTCATCAAGTGCCGCCCGCCGGGAAACCGCAAGCCAAGGCGATCCGAGATAGCCCAGTGCAGGCCGTGGCTCGCGCGGCAGGTGGAGGTGCTGGATCCCGTCCTGATCGTGACATTGGGCGGGACCGCGGCCGAATGGGCACTTGGCCCGGGTACGAAGATCGGCGCGACACGAGGGACTATCCAGCGATATCGGCCCGGTGAGGTCAGCAGGCCCGGTGGCACCAGCGACGTCATCGGACCGCGGGAATGGCCTCTGCTGTGCACCTACCACCCGTCGGCGGCCATCCGGTTCGGTTCGCAGGGTGCTCCGATGACTGCGCTCCGCGAGGACCTTGCCAGCGCGGCGGCACTGGCGGGGCAGCTGCGGGCAGTCAGCAGGCCGTCCCTATCCCCTAGGCCCTAGCCGATGCCTGACCTTGAGCTTGTGGTGCCGACCGCGGAGGACATGCGGAAGCTTGGCAGGGAGCTGGCTGGCGTCGTCGCGGCAGGTGACCTCGTTCTCCTGACCGGCGATCTCGGCGCCGGAAAAACCACGCTTACCCAGGGGATCGGCGACGGGCTCGGCGTGCAGGGGACCATCGCCTCGCCGACGTTCGTCATCGCGCGGGTACACCGGTCGGCGGACGGCGGGCCGCCGCTCATCCATGTCGACGCCTATCGACTCGGCGGCTGGGATGAGCTCGAGGATCTAGACCTCGAGGCGTCGCTTGACGATGCCGTGACCGTCGTCGAATGGGGAACGGGCATCGCCGAGGGGCTCGCCCACCGGAGGCTGGAGATCGAGATCGTCCGGACGCACGGCGGCGAGCCGGGGGAGGGCTCAGAGGACCGCATGGTTCGAGTACGCGCGATCCGGCGCGATCTCCCGAGGCTTGCCAGCGCTGTGGCAGAGTAATGCGGTGCCTGCACCGCGACCGTCTGTTTTCGAGTTCGCCGGCGGGACGCCGGCATTCCATGCGCTTGCGGCCGCGCATCACGAGCGGTGTCTGCAAGATCCGGTGCTGAACCACCCGTTCTCCCATCCAGGTCACCCCCAGCATGTGGAGAGATTGGCAAGCTATTGGGCCGAGGTCTTCGGAGGTCCACCGGTCTATTCGCAATCGTGCGGCGGGCACTCGGCGATGCTCGGAATCCATGCGGGTCAGGGCGCGGAACGCGACCTTGGAGATCGCTTCGTTCGGTGCTTCGTCCAGGCGGCAGATGATGCGGGGCTTCCCGATGACGCCGACTTCCGCAGCGCCCTGCGGTCGTACATGGAGTGGGCGGTGGCAGAGGTGGTCGCCTACTCACCCGCTGGTTCTGAGGTACCGCCGAACCTTCCGGTTCCCCGCTGGTCCTGGGACGGATTGCAGGACACCGACAGCACGTCGGTGACCGGATCGACTCCCGTCACGTAGGCGGCCACAGGGGTCGCGCCCGTCGGGCGCCGCGGAGTACTTCCGGGCGCGACCACTAGCCTGGACAGCGTGCTCGTCCTGGCCTTCGACACCGCGACTCCCGCGGTGACGGTCGCGCTGCGGGACGAATCCGCGGTCCTTGCCGAGCGGACGGTCGTCGACGCGCGCCGGCATGGCGAGTTGCTGGCGCCAGGCATCGCGGGCGCGCTCTCCGCCGTGGGCCGCGAACCAGCCGAGCTCACGGCGATCGCAGTCGGCGTCGGGCCGGGCCCCTTCACGGGGCTGCGGGTCGGGCTGGTCACCGCCCGGGCGTTGGGTGACGCGCTGCGGATCCCCGTGTACGGCGTGTGCTCGCTCGACATCCTCGCCTATGCCAGCAAGCTCGACGGCGCCTATGCGGTGGCGACCGATGCGAGGCGCAGGGAGGTCTACTGGGCGCGCTATGACGGCCTGGCCCGAGCCGAAGGCCCCCATGTTGACCGTCCGGGTGTGGCGGCGACACAGACGGCTGGACTGCCGGTGGTGGGAGCTGGCGCGCTGCTCTATCCGGATGATTTCCCAAACGCCAGGGAGCCCCGGTACCCCTTGGCGTCGGCGTTGGCGGACTGGGTAGCTGTCGGCCTTCCCACCCTCCCACCGCGACCGCTTTATCTGCGCCGGCCGGACGCGGTCGAACCGGCTGCTCGCAAGCTGGTGACCGCCGCTTCGCGGGGAGATCACCCACCAACCCGGCCGGGCGGCTCCGGCGGCCCGACGGGATGATGAGCGCACCGCAGCAGGAGAACCGACGCGCCGGACACGTCGATGCCGTCGTCCTGCGCCGGATGCGGTGGTGGGACATCGCGCGGGTGGCAGAGCTCGAGCGCGACCTTTTCCCGCACGACCGCTGGACCGTCGAGACATTCTGGTCGGAGTTGGCCGGTGTACCGGAGACTCGCTCCTACCTGGTCGCGGAATCCCTTGATGGAGAGATCGTCGGTTACGCGGGTCTGTTCGCCGCTCGCGACCAGGCCGACGTACAGACTATGGCTGTCCGACCGGACCACCAGCGGACCGGACTGGGGCGCCGGCTGTTGAACTCCCTCCTCGACGAGGCGAGGCGGCGCGGTTGCCGCGAGGTCTTCCTCGAGGTGCGGGCCGAGAACACCGCTGCGATACGTCTGTACGAACGGACGGGTTTCGAGGTCACCGGTCGACGGCGCGGCTATTACGGCCGGGGGGCCGACGCCATCGTCATGCGCTGCTGGCTGTCTGACCAGGCCTGACCAGCTCGGCGCCATCGCACCGTGAGTATGTCGCTGCGTGGCCGTAAGGTCGATGCTCGTGACCGACGAACCGCTCGTGCTCGGCATCGAGACCTCGTGCGACGAGACCGGGGTCGGGATTGTCCACGGCCCGACGCTGCTGGCCGACGCCGTGGCGTCGAGTGTGGATGAACACGCCCGGTTCGGCGGCGTGGTACCCGAGGTCGCGAGCCGCGCGCACCTCGAGGCCATGGTCCCGACGGTGGATCGGGCGCTCACACAAGCCGGAGTTGCGCTGACGGACCTTGATGCCATAGCTGTCACCGCCGGGCCTGGTCTTGCCGGGGCGCTGCTGGTCGGGGTGGCGGCGGCCAAGGCTTATGCACTTGCCCTGGACAAGCCGCTGTTCGGCGTCAACCATCTCGCCGCCCACGTAGCCGTGGATCAGCTGGAGCACGGCCCGCTTCCGCGGCCCTGTATCGCCCTGCTGGTGTCAGGCGGGCACTCATCGCTGCTGCTCGTTCGCGACGTCACCAACGCGGTCGAACCCCTCGGAGCGACGGTCGACGATGCGGCTGGCGAGGCGTTCGACAAGATCGCACGCGTGCTTGGCCTGCCATTTCCCGGCGGTCCCTACATCGACGGCGCCGCGCGTGCCGGCGATCCGAGGGCGATCGCCTTCCCGCGGGGGATGACCGGTCCGCGTGACCCTGCGTACGACTTCTCCTTCTCCGGTCTCAAGACGGCGGTCGCCCGGTGGGTGGAGGCCAGGGAAGGGGCCGGCGATCCGGTCCCTATCGCCGATGTCGCGGCCTCCTTCCAGGAGGCGGTGGTAGACGTGCTGGTGCGGAAGGCCGTGGCCGCCTGCCGTGATCACGAGGTGAACGATCTGGTGATCGGCGGTGGGGTGGCGGCGAATTCGCGCCTGCGGGCCGTTGCGGAGGAGCGCTGCGCGGCCGCGGGCATCCGCTTGCGGGTTCCGCGGCCCAGCCTGTGTACCGACAACGGCGCGATGGTGGCTGCCCTCGGTGCCGAACTCGTCGCGCGCCATCGCGAGCCGTCTGCCCTCGAGTTTCCCGCCGACTCGGGCCTGCCTGTCACCGACGTCCTCGCCGTCGTACGTTGATCTTGTTCGCTATCGGGTGGAGTTGCGCCTAGCGCCGGCTGAAGGCGCAGCAGCGCCCGCACGCCGCTTCAGCTGGCATCCGCGCGACATTTTCTCGGGATAGACGGCGCGATTCTGATGTGGATTGCCTGAGATGTCCGCGTTCTCGCCATCGGTTACCCCGAGAAGGTGTTGGCGTCTCCCGCCCAGCCAGGCTGAGGTAACGAAGAGATCTTGGTTCACCCCTGGGTTATAGACTGGATCCACCCCGCATTAAGGCCCGGCCGAACGGCTCCGGGCACCATCACGAATCACCGACGCTGACGGCACTGTTTCTCGCCCGTCCGCATTGCGGCTTCCGCACCGGGTGATCACCCTGCCTGGGAGGTAATGCGTGCTGCCGGTGGTGCTCGCCGCTTTCTCCGCCGTGATTTGGGGTGCGGGGGACTTCTGTGGTGGCAAGGCGACCCGGCGCGCGAGCGCGCTGCCGGTGACGGTTGTCGCACAGCTTGCAGGGCTACCGGTGGTTGTCCTCGGTCTGGCGCTGATCCCCGCGACCTCGCCGCAGGCGAGCGACGTCGGCTGGGGCGCGCTCGCCGGAGTGGCGGGGTTTGTCGGCATCGTCCTGCTCTACCGCGGGCTTGCCGCTGGGGCCATGGCGATCTTCGCCCCGGTCACCGCCGTGACCGCCGCCCTCGTACCGCTCGGTGCCGGCCTCGTGCTGGACGACCCACCAGGGACGCTCGCCCTCATCGGTGTGTGCTGCGCGATCATCGCGATCGGCCTCATGAGCGTTCAGGTCGCGGCCTCGGGCAGGCAGGCCGCCGTCGTGACACCGCGGCTGCTCCTGCTCGCATTGGCAGCGGGCACGATGTTCGGACTGTTCTTCACGGTGCTCGGTCGCGCCGGCGACGATGCCGGCATGTGGCCGGTGCTCGGCGTGCGAGTCGGCTCGATCACGCTCGGACTCCTCCTGGTGGCCCGGCAGCGGGTATCGCTGCGGCTTGACCGACCCGTGCTGCGCTGGACGGCGACCGCCGGCGTGTTCGATATCACGGCCAACGCGCTTTACCTGCTTGCTGCTCAGCGCGGCTTGCTTTCCGTCGTCGCCCCCATCGCCGCGCTCTACCCGGCCAGCACGGTTCTGCTCGCTCTTCTGGTCGACCGGGAGCGGTTGCGGCCAATTCAGGTCGCCGGTCTCGGCCTGGCCGCCACGTCACTGGTGCTCGTCGCTAGCTAGCGTCCCGCTAGCGCTCGTCGTACCACCCGGTGGCTGTGGCAATCTCGGTGGGTGGACGTGATCCTCGATGTGGATACCGGCGTGGATGATGCGCTGGCGATCCTCTTTGCGGTACGGCATCCCACACTCGACGTGCGAGCAATCTCGTGTGTTACCGGCAACGTTCCCGTCGAGCAGGTCGTCATCAACACCTTGAAGGTCCTCGACGCGGCCGGCGCTCCAGACATTCCAGTCGGTCTGGGGTGTAGGCAGCCGCTGCTCGAGCCCGTCGCCGGCGGTCGGAGCGTCCACGGCGCGGACGGGCTGGCCGATCTGGGCCTGGCGGCATCCACGCGCCGGCCGGCCGATGTCCATGCGGTCGAGCTCCTCCGCGCCACACTTGCACCGCCGGCGCACCCCGCCGTCCTCGTGACCCTGGCACCGCTGACAAACGTCGCTGTACTGCTGCGCATGTACCCCGAGGCCGCCGCCGGGATCGATCGGCTCGTCCTGGTGGGCGGCACAGCCCGACGCCGTTACCCCGATCGTGCCGTCGACTTCAACGTCGCGGCCGATCCGGAGGCGGCGGCGATCGTCTTCGGCAGTGGCCTACCGATCACGATGTACGGGCTTGACGTCTTCTATGACGTGACCATGACGAGGGACGACGGCGGATGGATCGCCGCATCGCCGGACCCTGCGGCGCGGCTGGCCGGCCAGTTGATCCTGCATCAGGCCCGCAGGTTCGGTGATCATGCCGCGACCCTCGGCGACGCGGGGGCGATGATGTCAGTGCTGTCGCCGGACGGCTTGCGCACCGAGCGCGGATCCATCCAGGTCGAGCTGGCAGGCGGGCTTCGCGGCCAAATCCGCGTGGACCCGGCCCAGCCTGCGGCCCAGCCCGGTGACCACCAGCGCCGCGATCCTGGCCATGTGGACATCGCTCTCGAGGTCGATAGGCCTCGCTACCGCGACCTGTTCCTCTCGACGATCACTTCACGAAGGTGACGATCCTTCGGGTCAGGGCAGGTGGCTGGGATACGACGATCAGTTTTCGCGACAAGAGGCTCGGGCTAGATTGACGCGTATCGGACAGCGGGCGGCAAACGACCATGTCCGAGGAGTAGCGCACCTCCCATCAGCAGGAGGAAGCATGAAGACAGCAGCACGTGTCCTCACATTGTTAGCCGCACTTGCCCTTTGCGCGGCGATGGCTAGCACAGCCGAGGCCAAGCCGACCCTGCCCGAGGGGGGCATGGCCAACAAGCGGTCTGTGAGTGTCGACACAGCGGGGTTCGACAAGCAGCACGGGCCGCATTCGCAACTCGAATGCGTGGCGAGTGCGAACGGCGCCGCCAACGTGAAGCTCGATTGTGATGATCCGGTGCCGAACAACGAGCCGGACATCGAGGTGGACCCCGCCGACCCACGCCACATGATCGCGAGCTCGAACGACTACGGCACCTGCTGCGATGAGTTCTATACCTCCTTCGACAGGGGCCAGAGCTGGCAGACCGGGAACATGTCGCGGAAGAACCCCGGCAAAACCGGCAGCGACCCGGTGACCGTGTTCGACGTCAAGCACGGTGTCGCCATCCACTCGTCGCTCAACTACAACTTGCAGCACGCTGCAGGCACCCAGGCCTGTGACGGCGACCTCGTCGTGTCGATCTCTCGGGACGGTGGTCTTGTCTGGGAGGTACCTGTCACCGTCGACGACGGTCAGGGATGCGACCTCAGCAAGACTCAGCTGTTCAACGACAAGGAGTGGATCGTCACCGACAACAACCCAGCCTCGCCCTTCTACGGACGCACCTACCTGACCTGGTCGAAGTTCGAGTCGCACAATGGCGTCTACGCCTCGTCGGCGATCTTCGAGTCGCACAGCGACGACGGAGGCGAGACCTGGTCGGCGCCACACGAGATCTCCGGCTCGAACCCGGCACTCTGTACGTTCCAGCGCAGCGGCCCGGCCGGTGACTGCGACCAGAACCAGTTCTCGGTTCCGACGGTCGGCCCGGACGGCAGCATCTACGTGGCGTTCGAGAACGAGCAGAACCAGGCTCTCTGGGAAGCGCCGGGCATGTTCGACAATCAGTACCTCCTGGTCCGGTCGACCAACGGGGGCGAAACTTGGTCGAGCCCAACCTTCGTGGTCGGACTCGAGGACGGCTCGAACGACTACCCGATCAACGTGGATGGCCGCCAGACCTTGACGGGATACCAGGTGCGCGTCAACTCGGTCGGCAACATCGTTGCGAGCCCGACCGACGGAACGCTCTACCTCGCGTTCTCGGACAACCGCAACGGTGTGCACAACTCGGCAACCCCGGTGACCAACACCGACGTCTTCGTCATGTCATCGGCCAACCGCGGCGTGACGTGGACCAGCCCTGTCGCAGTGGACACCGGCGGCGGCGACCAATGGTTCCCCTGGGTCGATGTCGATCCGACGACCGGCAAGATCGGCGTCATCTACCACGACCGCGGCGGGGCCAACGGCCCGCTCTACACGACCGCATTGGCCGAGGGCACACCCGGCTCGCTGGTCAAGACGACGGTGAGCACGGAGCCGTCGAACCCGACCGACTCGCTGTTCTTCCAGGCCGGGGCGGTCGGCTGCGAGAAGTGCGCCACCTTCCATGGCGACTACATCGGCGTCTCCTACGGGAGCGACGGGGTGGCCAACCTCGCGTGGACCGATATGCGCGACTTCGTCCAAAACGGACCCTTCGGAACGGGCTTCTCGCAGTTCATCTACTTCGCCCGGCACTAGCCCGCCTGGCCAACCTCGCCTGTACGGGACCGGCGTCACGTCCCGTACAGGCGAGCACGCGCGTCGGAGCGCCGGCGAGGCACGTATCCCGGCGGCTTGTCCAGGCCGGTGAAGGACGGCGAGGGATGCACTTTGGGGTGCCGGACCCATGCAATTGGCACTCGTGTTGACTGAGTGCTAATCCGCGGCCTAGTGTTCGGGATTGGCACTCTCCATCTGAGGGTGCCAACACGACGAGGCAGGTCTGGCACCCGCGACGACAGACCCGGCCGGTCGACTCCTAACCCACCAAAGACATCTCCGGAGGGGGAGGTCAAGATCGTGACGACCGCCACGAAGGTTGCCCTCAAGCCACTCGAGGACCGTGTCGTGGTCCAGCCGCTCGACGCTGAGCAGACCACTGCGTCGGGCCTGGTGATCCCGGACACGGCGAAGGAAAAGCCCCAGGAGGGCGTCGTCCTCGCTGTCGGCCCCGGGCGCTTCGACGAGGACGGCGAAAAGCGGATCCCGCTCGACGTCAAGGTTGGCGACGTGGTGCTGTACAGCAAGTACGGCGGCACCGAGGTCAAGTACAACAACGAGGACTACCTCGTTCTCTCGGCGCGCGACCTGCTCGCGATTGTCGAGAAGTAAGAACGCATGCATACGCGAAACCCGCCCCGGCGTTCATGCCGAACCGAAGCCGGGGCGGTTTCGCTGCGCTACACGAGCCGCTGATAACGCGAAAGGCATCAGTTCATGCCGAAGATTCTGGAATTCGAGGAGGACGCCCGCCGCGCCCTGGAGCGTGGCGTGAACGCGCTCGCGGATGCGGTTAAGGTCACCCTCGGTCCTCGGGGCCGCAACGTCGTCATCGACAAGAAATACGGCGCCCCGACCATCACCAACGATGGTGTGACCATCGCCCGTGAGATAGAGCTCGACGACCCGGCCGAGAACCTCGGGGCGCAGCTCGCCAAGGAGGTGGCCACCAAGACCAACGACATCGCCGGCGACGGCACCACCACCGCGACCGTCCTGGCCCAGGCGATGGTGCGCGAAGGCTTGCGCAATGTCGCCGCGGGTGCCGCCCCCATGGACCTTAAGACCGGCATCGACAAGGCAGTCGAGGCCGTGACTGCCAAGCTCCTCGAGGTGGCCCAACCGGTCGAGACCAAGGAGGCCATCGCGAGCGTCGGCGCGATCTCGGCCCAGGACGAGCAGATCGGGGAGCTCATCTCCGAGGCCATCGACAAGGTTGGCAAGGACGGCGTGATCACCGTCGAAGAGTCCAACACCATGGGCCTCGAGCTCGAGTTCACCGAGGGAATGCAGTTCGACAAGGGCTATATCTCGCCCTACTTCGTCACCGATCACGACCGCATGGAGACCGTGGTCGAGGACGCCTATGTCTTGATCCACCAGGCGAAGATCTCCGCGATCGCAGACCTCCTGCCGCTGCTCGAGAAGGTGGTGCAGGCCGGCAGGCCGCTCGTGATCATTGCCGAGGACGTCGAGGGCGAGGCGCTTTCTACGCTGGTGGTTAACAAGATCCGCGGAACCTTCAACTCAGTCGCGGTCAAGGCACCTGGCTTCGGTGACCGCCGCAAGGCGACGCTCGAGGACATGGCCATCCTCACCGGCGGCCGCGTGGTCGCTCCCGAGGTCGGCCTCAAGCTCGACCAGGTAGGACTCGAGGTCCTCGGCACTGCACGGCGGGTCGTCGTGACCAAGGACAGCACGACGATCGTCGACGGTGCCGGCTCCCAAGCTGACATCCAGGGCAGGATCGCCCAGATCAAGCGGGAGATCGACAACACCGACTCCGACTGGGATCGCGAGAAACTGCAGGAGCGGCTGGCCAAGCTGGCCGGCGGAGTGTGCGTGATTCGCGTCGGCGCCGCCACCGAGGTTGAGCTCAAGGAGAAGAAGCACCGCGTCGAGGACGCCGTGTCCGCTACCAAGGCTGCCATCGAGGAGGGCATCGTCGCCGGCGGCGGCTCGGCGCTCGTTCACGCGGTGAGTGAGCTGGACAACCTCGGGCTCACCGGTGACGAGGCGACCGGTGTCGCCGTGGTACGCAAGGCCGCAGTCGAACCGATGCGGTGGATCGCCGAGAACGCTGGCCGCGAGGGCTACGTCGTGGTGTCCAAGGTGCGTGAGCTCGGCGAAGGCCACGGCTACAACGCGGCCACCGACGAGTACGTCGACCTGGTGAAGGCAGGCGTTATCGATCCGGTGAAGGTAACGCGGTCGGCACTGCAAAATGCGGCGTCGATCGCCAGCATGCTGCTGACAACTGAGACGCTCGTTGCAGAAAAGCCAGAGCCGAAGGAGGAGCCTGCCGGCCACTCCCACGGCCACGCTCACTAACACCCGACGCTCACCACCAGCTCATTCGCATGAAGGGCACCTTCACCCGATGGATCGGGGTGAAGGTGCCCTTCATATCTCGGGGCTTGGGGTGAGGGGGACATTCATGACACCGAGTGCTCGCGGATCAGCTTCCCTGCATGAACGCTGGCGTTCGATGAGGGTGCATCCGGCTCGACCCGGGCTTAGGGGCGCGCCGTCACC
>JBKPTD010000007.1:0-67092 GCA_046735375.1 Actinomycetota bacterium
CGACGCGATCGCGCCCACCATCGGACACCTGGACCGCGAGGTGCACGTGCGAGCGAAGGCCGACCCACGGGTCACGGTGTTGACCGCGCTACCCGGAGTGGGCGAGTTCACTGCGATGATGCTGCTGGCCGAGATCGGCGACATCTCCCGCTTCGGCAACGCCCGCCGGTTGGCCTCCTGGGCCGGGCTGACCCCGACAGTGCGCGGGTCAGACCTAGCTGTGCACCACGGGCACATCTCCAAGCAGGGCTCGCCGTACGTGCGGTGGGTGCTGGTGCAGGCGGCGCAGATCGCCAACCGGCACCCCGAGTTCGCCGCCACCTACCAGCGGATCGCGAAACGGCGCGGCACGAAGATCGCCACCGTCGCGGTCGCGCGCAAACTGCTCACCCGCACCTACCACCTGCTCGCCGACGCGCAGCCGACGGCTCCTGAGAAGAACCAGAACACGATGCGCGTGGCCCGCGCCGGACCGAAGCCCGCGCATAGACAGGGAGGGGGTCACCAGGCCCGGGCGCGCTCGCCCCAGCGGCATGAGCCGGCCACCAAGCCGCGCTCGATCATTTGACTGAGCAGCCCCGCCCCCCGGACACACGGTCATGGCGCCGCGCCAACCAGGCCGGAGCCGAATGGGTGCTTGTGAGACCACTCCGACCGCCACGAAGACGCCGGGGGCACGCACCACCCCCAACCCACCAACCCAGAAGCCGACGCGGTCGTCCTCGCGGCCCATGATGCGCCGCCGTTCGTCGGCGTCCAGCTCGTACGTCCTCGCCCGCTCGTTCCTCACCGGCTGCGGGCGCTCCAACTGGACACCTCCCACACGACTGCGCGACCAGCAACTACGAGCAACGACCAACAACAAAGACCATCGCCACCCCGGTGACACAAACAGGGCCGCTGGGCCAGGTCTGTACGCCCGCTTGACATCCGCGCCCTCATGGGTGCCGCGGATTGTGAAGTCGGCTGAACGCTGAGGTTGGCGCGGGGCGCACCGGCTAGATAATCCGACCAAAGCACGCGACGCCAAGGGCTCCCGGGCCGGACAACGAAGCCCAGCGGCGTACCGGTCACGGTGGTTTGTCGGTCGAGGTCGACGTCTCCGATGAGCAGCGGCGCGACATCGCCCGCATCAAGCCTGCGGTGCAGCTCATCGTGCGTGCCCAGCCCCTTGAGGTCGGCGTTCACGTACATCGCGTGAATAACCCAGGTCGACGACTTCCAGCCGGCGGCATCATAGCCGGTGACTGCCTCTTCATCAGGACGATCTGCAAGCCAGGTCAACAAGCTGGCTGGATCTTCAACGCGTTCCATCGTCACGGGTCCATCGTGAGGGGCGCTCCTCCTCCATCCCGCTGCGCATGAAGGGCACCTTCACCCCATCAGATGGGGTGAAGGTGCCCTTCATGCGAGAGCGTCAGACGCCGGCATAGGAGTGGAGGCCGACGATCCAGATGTTCACGCCGATGAAGTTGAAGATCAGGCAGCCGTAGCCCACCAGCGCGATGATCGCGGCGGAGCGGCCCTTCCAGCCCGCGGTGGCGCGGGCGTGGAGGTAGGCGGCGAACACAACCCAGGTGATGAACGACCAGGTCTCCTTGGGATCCCAGCCCCAGTAGCGGTTCCATGCACTCTCCGCCCAGATCGCGCCCGCCATGATGGCAAAGGTCCAGATCGGAAACGCGAACGCATAGATCCGGTAGGCGAGCTGGTCGAGAACCGCGGCCCCGGGCAGTCGGCGGGTGCCAACGTAGGGCAACGGACGCCCGCTGGCCTCTCGCCGCGCCGCGAACAGGTGCAAGGCAGTCGCGATGGTGCCCACGGTCAGCAGACCGGTCGCGATGACCGCGGCGACCACGTGAATCGCGAGCCAGTACGAATGCAGCGCAGGCATCAGCTGGGTCGATCTGACGTACAAGACCGTGGTAGCGAGCCCCAATGCCAGCAAGACAGGGGTGACCACAAACGCGCCGAGCCACCGGACATCCTGTCCGCGCCAAAGCAGGAACAGGAACACCGCCATGGCAACGGCCGAACCCGACGTGAGGAACTCGTACATGTTGCCCCACGGGACCCGGCCGGCTGAGATCCCCCGCGTCACGAGCCCGGCGATGTGCAGCGCGAACGCGAGCACCGTCAGCGACAGCCCGATCCGCCCGTACTTGACCGCGCGATCGAGATCATCCGGTACTCCCCCGCCGGCCGGTGGCGCGCCGGACGAACTCGGCCCCGGGTCGCGCGCGGTCGTGGGAGGCGCGAGGACAGCGACGGTAGAGGCTTCGGCCGACCGCATGCTCTGCGCGGGAACCCCGACGCCCCCGGCCACTGACCCAGAAACGGCCGATGCCTGCGCACGAACGCTGCGGGCCGCGAGACCGCGCCTGCCGAACGCCCACTCAGCGGCGAACATCACCATGGCGAGTGCGTAGACGACCGCAGCCGAGACGATCAGGTTGTAGCTGATCCAGGCGAGCGTGTCTGCATCTGGCATCGAGTCAATCTCCGTCGTTGGGCCGGACCCGCGGGTCCGGCGTCTCGTCGCGACCGTGCAGTTCGGCGTCTTCGGCTCGGGGCAGGCCGGCGCGCAACGCTGCTGCGAGCCGGTCGACCTCTGGGCCGAGGGCGGCCGATTCGGTGGGCGCGAGCGCGCCGATCTGGACTACCGTACGCCCGCCGTCGGATGCCGTCGCGCGTACCCAGACGCGGCGCCGCCTGATGCCGAGGGACAACACCAGGCCGAGCAATGCGAGGACCGCGGCGCTCAGCGCCGGTGCCAGACCGGGGTCGTCCGCGATGTCGAGATTGACCCACGGCCGCACCCCATCCAAGGTGACCGACCCAAGGCCTCCGGGGAGCTGAGCCGAATCCCCGGGGGAAAGAGCGACAGCCCACGGCTGGGCTGGCTCCTTCGCGTCACGCAGCTGCGTCATCTTCTTGGTATCGAGCCGATAGACAGACTGTGGGATTCCGGAGTCGAGCCCCAGATCACCCCTCCAGCCGGTGATGTAGAGCTGCGGATGCTTCACGGCAGGGAAGACCGACATTGGTCCGCGCACCGGGTCTACCACGGCAGTCGGCAGCAGGAATCCCTGGAAGCCGAGTTGCGTCTGCCCGGCGTCAGGCACCTTGATGACCCCCTGCCCGGTCATCGTGGTGACGTCCTGGGTCAGGAACGGGACGGCCTGTCTGAAGACCACCTCGCCGTTCGCATCGCGTACGCTGACGACTGCCGCGTACCCGCGCGCGCCGAGGAACACCTTCGTGCCTGCGACCTTCAGCGGATGGTTCACCCGAATCTCGCGGGCCTGCGCCGGCGCATCGGGATCCTTCTTGTACGTCACCTGGCCGACGAAGCGGGTCGGTGCCGCGGTCGCCAGATCGTAGTCTGCGATAAACCGATCCAGCCGGAGCGAGAACGGTGGCAGCGACGATGTGTCGAACAGCCGGCCGGGGTTGAAACTGTCGAACTGCGTGACCGTGTTGGCGAAGCCCTGCCCCTCGACAACGACCACGCTGGCTCGGTAGCCAAACAGCTTGCCCATCGCGAAGGCGATGAGCAGCAAGACCAGGGCGACATGGAAGAGCAGGTTGCCCAGCTCACGAAGGTAACCCTTCTCCGCGCTGATCGCAGCCGTGGCCGGCCTGGACTGCTCAGCGGCTCCGGAGGCGGCAGTGAAGGGCCCGTCAGCCGGATTCTCCCGCGCTGGACTGTCCGCCACCCTGAAGCGCCGGTCGCGCAGCACCTCGCGCGCAGCTGCGTGGACCTGGCCCGGTGTCGCAGCCGCGATCCAGCTGCGGTGTACCGGGAGCCGGTCGAGGTGCCGTGGCGCGGCCGGCGGGCGCGCGCGGGCCGTCAGGACGTGCTGGATCATGCGCGGGATGACGCAACCGACCAGCGAGATGAACAGCAGAAGGTAGATCGCCGCGAACCACGGGGCGGCAAAGACGTTGAAAAGCGACAGCCGGTCCAGGATCGGCGCCAGATCGGGGTGTTCACGGAAATAGTCGGTGACTGCGATCGGGTTGACCGCTCGCTGCGGAAAGATCGAGCCCGGCACCGCCGCGAGGGCCAGCAGGAAAAGCAGGATCAGGGAGACCCGCATCGACGTGAGCTGGCGCCAGAACCACCGCGCCCAGCCCGCGGTGCCGAGCCGCGCGGGTGGCGACGGGATGTAGTCGCGCGGGTTGGCATAGCCGGCCTGGCCGATGCCAAGTTCCTGCCTCCCACCTGCACCGTCGAGCGCCTCGTGAGGCGGCCCATCACGACCAAGCTCCGTCGGGGACACCTGTTGCTCCGCCGATTGTTGGGCCTGGCGCGGGGATGTCGACGACATGCGTCAGATCGCCGTCTCGAAGCTCGACGCCCACACCCGCAGGTGGACGGAGAGGTCATTCCACAGCCCGGTCACGAGCAGCAGACCGAGCAGGACAAGCATCCCGCCGCCGACCCGCATGACCCACACGTAGTGCTCCTTCACCCAGCCGAAGGCGCCGAGAGCACGCCGGAACGCGACCGCGGCGAGCACGAAAGGCACTCCTAGCCCGAGGGAGTAGGCGATCGTCAGCATGGCGCCGCGCCCGGCACTCGCGCTCGTGAACGCCAGTGTCTGGACCGCGCCGAGGGTCGGCCCGATGCAGGGCGTCCAGCCGATCCCGAAGAGCGCTCCGAGGACCGGAGCGCCGGCGAGACCGGCCGTCGGCGCGTGATGGATGCGCCAGTCACGCTGCAGGCCTGGGATCAAGCCGATGAATACCAACCCGAAGACGACGATCAGCACGCCGAGCGCCCGGTTGATCGCGGTCTGGTGCTCGAGCAGATCCGCGCCGACATAGCCGAAGAACGCACCGAATGATGCGAACACGACGGTGAACCCGAGGACGAAGAGCGCAGTCCCGGCCAGGATGCGGCCGCGCCGCTGTTCTGCGAGGTCGGCCCCCGACATGCCGGTGACGTACGACAGATAGCCGGGCACGAGCGGCAGCACGCACGGAGACACGAACGAGACGAGCCCCGCGATCAGCGCGACCGGCAGCGCGACGAGCAAGGAGCCGTCGGTGACAACGTCAGCGGTTGCAGACGCGGTCATGTGGCACCGGAATCGAGGACGGACCGGATGAGATCGCGCAGCTGCTCTTCAGTGAGCGGCTTGAGCGCACGGGCTGCCATCCGCCCATCCTTGTCGATGACCAGCGTGGTCGGGATGGCCTGTGGAGGCAGGGTCTCCTTGAACCTCAGCAGCAGCGCTCCATCCTGGTCCACGATGCTGGGATAGGTGATACCGAAGCGCCGCTCGAATGCCTTCGCATTGTCGTTGGTGTCGCGGGTGTCGATGCCGACGAAGCGAACCCCCTGCGTGGCGAGCTCGGTGGACACCTTCTGAAGCCCTGGCGCCTCCGCCCGGCACGGTGAGCACCACGACGCCCAGACATTCACGACGGTGACGTTGCCCCGCAGGTCGGCGAGGCTGAACGAGCTGCCGTCGAGGGTCGTGCCGGTCAGCTCGGGCGCCGGCTTCCGGTCAGACGGGTCGATGACCTGGACGGTGCCGTTGCCCGCGACATACCGCTGTCCGTTGCTGCTACTCGGTGTGACCTTTGTGTCCGCACAAGCAGCCAGCGACGCGACGCTCAGAGCGGCGATCGTGGCGATGATCATGGTGCGCACACGGGACTGCATCGTCATGCTCCAGCGCTAAATGTGCGCGATCCCTTGACCGGCAGGAGGTCCTTCACCGGCTCGACATAGGAGACGCTCTCGATCGCCGCACCCTCGTAGGTAAAGCTGGTCAGGCTCGCGAGCGTGCACTGGCGCCCACGGGGGTCGTGCCAGAGGCGCTTCCCCTCCACTCGGCAGCGGGTCACCCAGATAGGCAGCTGGTGACTCACGCACACGATCTCGCGTCCCGGCGCCAGTTCGCGGGCGTCCGCCATCGCAGCAAGCATCCGGCCTGCCTGATGCGTGTACGGCTCTCCCCAGGAGGGCCGGAAGGGGTTGCGCAGATAACGCCAGTAGGTCGGCCGGAGCAACGAGCCGTCGCCAACGCCAAAGGTCAGGCCCTCGAAGACGTTCTCAGCCTCGATCAGCCGGACATCCGTGCGGACGTTCAGGCCGAAGGCGGCCGCGATCGGCTCTGCCGTCTCCTGAGCACGCTCGAGCGGGGAGGACACGACAGCGGCGATGTCGTGCTGCTGATCCTTGAGATACTCCGAAACCCGGTCTGCCATCTTCCTGCCCAGCTCGGACAGGTGATAGCCGGGGAGTCGGCCGTACAAGATCCCCTCCGGGTTGTGCACCTCACCGTGCCGGAGCAGGTGCACAACAGTTCGCCCACTGCCGGCCAGGTGGGACGCCTCTATCCCTCGCTCGCTACGACCATCCGCGCTCACTGTTTCCCCCCGGATCCCACGCCCCACCCAGCCTCCGCGCCTGCCTCCGCCGCTGCTCTCGCCGCATCTGGCAGCGCGTCAACGACTCTTGCCAGAGCACCATCGTCGTGGGCGTACGACAGGAACCACACCTCGAACGCCGACGGCGGAAGGTAGACACCACGGGCGAGCATCGCGTGGAAGAACGCGGCGAAACGTCCGGTGTCCTGGCGCCTGGCCGTCGCGAAGTCGCTGACCTCCTCGTCGGTGAAGAACACCGAGAACATGTTCCCCGCATGCTGCACGCGGTGCGCGACCCCCTCTTTGGTAAGCGCATCGCCGACCGCGCCACGCAGTTCAAGGGCCGCCCGGTCGATATGGTCGTACACCTCGCCGGTGGCGAGTCGCAGGGTGGCCAGGCCAGCCGCGGCAGCGACTGGGTTTCCTGACAAGGTGCCCGCCTGGTAAACCGGACCAGCCGGAGCCAGGTGCTCCATCACATCGCGGCGGCCGCCGAACGCGGCAGCAGGGAACCCGCCCCCCATCACTTTGCCGAAAGTGAACAGATCTGGGGTAACCGGGTCGAATCCCCACCAGCCGGCGCGGCCGACTCTGAACCCGGTCATCACCTCGTCGGAGATGAACAACGCGCCGTGTCGCCGGCACTCCTGCGCGATCGCCTCGGTGAAGCCGGGCAGCGGAGGGACGACGCCCATGTTGCCGGGGACCGCCTCGGTGATGACGCAGGCGATCTCGCCACCGCGCTCGGCGAAGAGCGCCGCGAGCGCGTCGCGATCGTTGTACGGGAGGACGATAGTGTCGGCCGCTTGCGCGCCCGTGACGCCTGGGCTGTCCGGTAGGGCGAAGGTGGCGACGCCGGATCCGGCGCTGGCCAGCAGCGCGTCGACATGACCGTGGTAGCAGCCCGAGAACTTCACGACCTTGCTGCGGCCGGTGACTCCGCGAGCTAGCCGCAGCGCCGACATCGTGGCCTCGGTGCCGGAGTTGACCAGCCGAACCTGCTCCGCGGGCGGCACTCGCCTGGTGATCTCCTCAGCCAGCAGGACCTCGTGCTCCGTCGGCGCGCCAAAGGAGGTACCGCCGTCGAGAGCCCGGCGTGCCTCGCCGACCACCTCAGGATGCGCGTGGCCGAGGAGTAGTGGTCCCCACGAGCACACCAGGTCGACGTACTCTCGCCCGTCGGCGTCGGTGAGGTATGGCCCACGGCCGGTCGCCATGAATCTCGGCGTGCCGCCCACCGCTCCGAACGCCCGAACGGGCGAATTCACCCCGCCAGGGATCACGCCCTGCGCCCGGGCGAACAGCGCGGCAGACGCCGGGGCGTCGAACGGGTACGGCACGGGCCAAGTCTCTCAACCGAGTCCACCAACGAAGCCACCACCCTAGGCGCGTGGCCCCGCGGCAATCGCCTTACAACCGCGACCACTAGCTACGAGGCCATCCGCTTCTGGAGGTTCTCGTCCAGGGCGGCCAGGAACTCCTCAGTGGTCAGCCACGGTGTGCCGTCGCCGACGAGCAGGGCCAGGTCCTTGGTCATCTGACCAGCCTCGACCGTCTGAACACACACCTGCTCGAGCGCGTGAGCGAAGGCCTCGACCTCGGGGGTACCGTCGAGCCGCCCGCGATGGGTCAGCCCTCGCGTCCACGCGAAGATGGAGGCAATCGGGTTGGTGGACGTCTTCTCGCCACGCTGGTGGGCGCGATAGTGCCTGGTCACGGTGCCATGAGCCGCCTCGGCTTCCACGGTGTGACCGTCCGGGGTCATCAGGACCGAGGTCATCAAGCCGAGCGAACCGAAGCCTTGGGCGACTGTGTCGGACTGGACGTCGCCGTCGTAGTTCTTGCAGGCCCAGACGAAGCCGCCCTCCCACTTGAGTGCGGAAGCGACCATGTCGTCGATGAGGCGGTGCTCGTAGGTGAGACCTGTGGCCTCGAACTCACCTTTGAATTCGGACTCGAAGACCTCGGCGAACAGGTCCTTGAACCGCCCGTCGTAGGCCTTGAGGATGGTGTTCTTCGTCGAGAGGTAGACCGGGTAGCCGCGGTCCAGGCCGTACCGGAACGAAGCGCGCGCGAAGTCACGGATCGAGTCGTCGAAGTTGTACATGCCCATGGCAACGCCGCCGCCACTGAAGTCGGCGATGGTCATCTCCATCGGTGCGCCACCATCGGCCGGCGTGTAGGTGATGGTCACGCTGCCAGGACCGGGCACCACGAAGTCCGTGGCCTTGTACTGGTCGCCGTGGGCGTGACGGCCGACCACGATCGGTTTGGTCCAGCTCGTGACCAGCCGCGGCACGTTCGACATGACGATCGGCTCGCGGAAGATGACGCCGCCCAGGATGTTGCGGATGGTGCCATTCGGCGACTTCCACATCTTCTTGAGGCCGAACTCTGCCACCCGCGCTTCGTCGGGCGTGATCGTCGCGCACTTCACCCCAACGCCGTGCTCCTTGATGGCGTGAGCGGCGTCGACGGTCACCTGGTCGTCGGTCGCATCGCGATTCTGGATCGACAAGTCGAAGTAGCGCAGATCCACGTCGAGGTAGGGCAGGACCAGCTGCTCCTTGATGAACGCCCAGATGATTCTGGTCATCTCGTCGCCGTCGAGCTCAACGATTGGACCGGCTACCTTGATCTTGCTCACCATTGCTCCTAGTGTCCCTCACCACAAATTCGCCGCATATCTCCGCGCCCATTCGGCGCCTCGCTGCGTTCTCGTCGTCGCCGCTAGCGCTGCTAGCGGCCTCCTCCTCGGCCTTGCGATGCATCCACCTGGCCACGAATCTATGCACCGAATTTCTGGCTCGGCACACTAGCTCAGTGATTACGTCGGGGGCGCCGGGACCACTAGAGGTTCTGCACGTCGGCTTGCTTGGCGCGGACGGCCTCGGCAGCCTCGGCGAGCCCCGCACGCTCGTTGTCGGTCAGATCCGTCTCGATGACCCGGCGCACACCGGTCGCGCCGATCTCAGCCTCGACACCCAGGTAGACGCCGCTGATTCCGTACTCGCCATCAACCCAGGCGCAGACCGGCAATACGGCACCGGAGTCCTCGGCCACCGCACGCGCCATCCGAGCCGCGGCTGCAGACGGCGCATAGTAGGCGGAGCCCGTCTTGAGCAGGGCGACAACCTCGGCGCCGCCGTTGCGCGTCCTCGTGACCAGCTCCTCGATCTCCTCGGCGGGGAGCAGATCGATCAGCGGCTGGCCGTCGACCGAACACCGCGACGGCACCGGCACCATGGTGTCTCCGTGCGAGCCAAGCGTCAGCGTCTCAACGCTCGCAATAGGCACCGCGAGCCTTTCCGCGACGAAATGACTGAAGCGCGCCGTGTCGAGCATCCCCGCCTGCCCCATGACGCGGTTCCTGGGAAAGCCGGTCACCAGCTGGGTAAGGGCGGTCATCTCGTCCAGCGGGTTCGAGACGACGATCACGACCGAGTTCGGGGCATATTTCGCGACGTTCTCCGCCACCTGCCTGACGATCTTGGCGTTGATCTCGATGAGGTCCATCCGGCTCATGCCAGGCTTGCGTGGCAGACCAGCGGTGATCACGATGAGGTCTGAGCCCTCGATGGCTTCGTATCCCTCGCCGTCCTGGCCGGTCGTCTTGCCGACCACCTTGGTCTCGAACCTCTCGATCGGCCGTGACTGATTCATGTCAAGCGCGATGCCCTCGGGCTTGCCCTCGATGATGTCGGTAAGCACGACGGTCTCGAAGATGTCGTATTCGGCCAGCCGCATCGCCGTCGTCGAACCGTAGAACCCGGCACCGACGACGGTCACCTTCCCCTTGCGCGCCATGCGGTCGCCCTCTCCTTGTCGCGTTCGATGGTGTACGCCCGACGCCGGCAAAAGATCACAACGTCGAGTCCATGTCTCTTGGCATCAAGAGAAACCCGGGTACGAGCCTAAACCACCCTCGCGGCCACCCGTACCCGGGCAGCCGTCGGAGAGGGCAGCCGAGCGGCTCACGAGGGTGGCGGGACGATCAGGGCGAAGAAGAGCAGCCCGGCGCCAAGGCCCCCTAGCGTGAGGACGTCGATCAGGCGGCTGCGGACCGCAAGCAAGCCGGCCTCACGTGCGGGCAACACCAGCCGCAGGGCCGCCGCAAGGAGGACGAAGAGCGCGAGCAGAACCGTACCGCGGCGGAAGTGGTTGAGGGCGACGACGAGCAGCGACACCCCAACTCCGAGGAGGATCAGCGTGATCGGCCACTCGCGCGGAAGCGAGCGCCGGGCTCGCTGCGCGTGCCTCGCTGTTTCCGGAGTCGGACGGGGAGCGGGAGGTTCACTCACCGAGCCTCGATCGGCGTCCACTTCTGGTCCCGCTCTCCTATGTATTCGCTGTCCGGCCTGATCAGCCGGTTGTCCAGGTGCTGCTCGATCACGTGGGCGGTCCAGCCCGACATGCGCGATACGGCGAAGACCGGCGTGAAGAGATCGGTCGGGATCCCCAGATAGTGATAGACGGTGGCGGCGAAGAAGTCGACGTTCGGCCGCAGCCCCTTGGCGTCGAGCACGACTTGCTCCATCCGTCGCGACATTTCGTAATAGGTGCGGTCGCCGCGCATATCGGCGAGTTCCTCCGACATGCGGCGCAGGTGGCTGGCCCGCGGGTCCTCAGCCTTGTAGACCCGGTGCCCGAAGCCCATGATCTTCTGTCCGCCGTCCAGGGCTTGCCTGACCCACGGCTCGACGCCGTCGACGCCGCCCGGTATGGCCAGCAGCGTGTTCATCACCGCCTCGTTGGCACCGCCGTGGAGCGGTCCGCGCAGCGCGCCCATCGCGGCTGTAATCGCCGAGTGCATGTCCGA
The DNA here is from genome assembly GCA_046735375.1 of Actinomycetota bacterium. GTDB lineage: Bacteria > Actinomycetota > Actinomycetes > JAKEEW01 > JAKEEW01 > DASYTV01. Next base: position 11,207 of record JBKPTD010000007.1, read on the forward strand.
GAGGGTGGCCGCGACGACGCGTGCGGTGAAGGTCGACGCGTTCATCGTGTGGTCGGCGTGCAGGACCAGGCATTCGTCGAAGATCTCTGCCGCCCGCGGCTCCGGTGGGCTGCCACTGATCTGAAAGAGGAAGTTGCCGGCTATGCCGAGGGATGGGTCTGGCTCAGGAAGCTTGGCCGCGTCACCGCTTGTCCTAGTCGCGTGGTACTTGGCGACGAGGATCGGCATTTGGGCGATGAGGCGTACCGCCTTGCGCTGATTCGCGTCGGGTGAGGAGTCCGCGGCATCCGGATCGTCCGTGGAGAGCGAGGACACCAGCGTTCTCAGTGCCTCCATGGGCGTGCCCGACGTGACGACATAGGGCAGCACCGCCTCCGGCGTCGGGCCGATCTGCCTCGCGGCCGCCAACTCGGCAACAAGTCCGTCCAGTTGCTCCCGCGTGGGGAGGCTGCCTCGGACGAGAAGGTGGATGCATTCCTCGAAGGAGATGCGCCCGGCGAGGTCGTGGATGTCATAACCGCGGTACGACAGGCGGCCGGCCGCGCCGTCGATGTCGGACAGAGCGGTCGACGCCGCCACGACATCGGCCAAACCCCGAGTCGGCTTGTCGGCCATTGGTGTTCCTCCTGGCGATAAGAGACTGCTACCCGCGCCCGTCGGCGTGCCTTTCCGCGGCTTCGACCACGTTCGTGAGAAGCATTGCGCGGGTCATTGGTCCGACGCCACCGGGTACCGGGGATAGCCATCCCGCGATGTCGGCAACGGCGGGTGCCACATCCCCGACGAGCCCGTTCGCGGTCCTCGTGATCCCAACGTCGACAACGGCGGCGCCCGGTTTGACCATGTCGGCTGTGATAAGTCCCGGCGAGCCGGTGGCAGCGACCACTATGTCCGCGCGGCTGGTGTGGGCCGCCAGATCCTTTGTCCCGGTGTGGCAGGACGTCACGGTCGCGTTCTCGCTGCGGCGGGTGAGCAGGAGACCGAGTGATCGGCCGACCGTGATGCCACGCCCGACGATGACCACGTCGGCGCCGGCGATCGTGACATCGAAACGGCGCAGCAACTCGACGATGCCGCGTGGAGTGCCGGGCAGTGGCGCCGGCACACCGAGGACCAGCCGGCCGAGGTTGACCGGATGCAATCCGTCGGCATCCTTGGCCGGATCGATCAGCTCAAGGATCCGGTTGGCGTCGAGATGATCGGGGAGGGGCAGCTGAACGATAAAGCCCGTGCAGGCCAGATCGGCATTGAGCTCACGTACCACCACTTCGACCTCGGCCTGGCTCGCCTCACCCGGGAGTTCGCGACTGATGCTCGCGATGCCCACTTCGGCGCTGTCGCGATGCTTACCGGCGACGTAGACGCGGCTGCCGGGGTCATCACCCACCAAGATCGTCCCCAGGCCGGGCGTCGCGCCCATCGCCGTCAAGCGGGAGATCCGATCCTTCAGCTCGCCGCGGATCGCGGCGGCGGTCGAGCGACCGTCGAGAACTCGGGCTCCCACAGCTACCCAGTCTTCCATGCCGCCGGATGGAAGCCCTCGATCGCCTCAGCGCCACCGGGTCCGCGACCAGGTCGTGCGTCTTTGGCCGGGCGGCGGAACTCCGCTCCCTGGTGCATCAGATCCGGTCCGGAATGTTCGTCTCCTCGATGCACCCAGGGCACGAAGTGATGTCTACGGGCACCTAGTTCGCCCCTGCGAAAGCAGCTAGTGGAGGAAGTGGCGGGTTCCGGTGACGTACATGCTGAGGCCGGCGGCTTGGGCGGCTTCGATCACTTCCGCGTCGCGGACCGAACCACCCGGCTGGACGACGGCCCGTACGCCGCCATCGATCAACGCCTGAAGGCCGTCCGCGAAGGGGAAAAATGCGTCGGATGCGGCGACCGCGCCTTTCGCACGATCGCCCGCCCGGGCAAGGGCGAGGCGTACCGCATCAACCCGATTGACCTGACCCATTCCGATGCCGACCGACGCACCGCCCGCCGCGAGCAGGATCGCGTTGGACTTCACCGACCGGACCGCCCGCCAGGCGAAGGCAAGGTCTCGCATCGTGTCGTCATCGGCGGCGGCTCCCGCCGCCAGCTCCCACGTCGCCGGATCATCGCCAGGCGCGTGCAGCGTGTCCCGGTATTGCACCAGAAGACCGCCACCGATTGGCCGCAGTTCGACCCCCACCGCGCGAGAGTCGTGGACCGGGCAGCGAAGCAGCCGCAGACCCTTCTTCGTCCTCAACTGCTCCAGCGCGGCGGGCTCGAAGTCGGGAGCGCAGACCACCTCGGTGAAGACCGCAGCTACCTGCTCGGCAAGCGCCGCGGTGACCGAACGGTTGGTGGCGATCACTCCGCCGAAGGCGGACACCGGGTCGCAAGCATGAGCCTTGCGGTGGGCATCGGCGACACCGGATCCGATCGCGATCCCGCATGGATTAGCGTGCTTCATGATGGCGACGCATGGCTCGGCAAAGTCCGCAACGGCGCGCCGTGCGGCCTCCGTGTCGACGTAGTTATTGAAGGACATCGCCTTGCCGCTCAACAGCGCGGCCTGGGTGAGGTCGGCCTGCGCGTTGTCCTCGCTGTAGAGAGCCGCCGGCTGGTGCGGGTTCTCGCCATACCGCAGTCGACCTGCAAGCCGGTAGGTGCGGCCGAGAAATCTCGGCCACGGCGAAGCAGGTGACTCGTCCAGTTCCGCGAACCAGGAGGCCACCGCGACGTCATAGGCAGCGGTATGCGCGAACGCCTCCGCCGCCATGTCCCGCCTCGCGTTCCCGTCGAAACCACCCGCAGCAACTGCTGCGAGCACGTCCGCATATCGCTGCGGTGTCACCACGACGGCGACCGTGCCGTGGTTTTTAGCCGCCGCGCGGATCATCGCCGGTCCACCGATGTCGATCTGCTCGACACACTCGGCCGGCTCGGCACCTGACGCGACCGCGTCGTTGAATGGATACAGATTGCTGACGAGCAAGTCGAACGGCTCGATGCCGAGCTCAGCCAGCTGGCGCCGGTGCTCCCGGTTCCCGGCATCGGCGAGCAGGCCAGCATGGATGGCCGGATGCAGCGTTTTCACCCGGCCGCCCAGGGATTCGGGAAAGCCGGTGAGCTCCTCGACCCGGGTGACCGGTACCCCGACCGCCTCCACCGCGTCCGCGGTCGATCCGGTCGAGACCAGTTGAACCCCGTTCACGTGCAGTCCGCGGGCCAGCTCGGGAAGTCCGGTCTTGTCGTACGCGCTGAGTAGCGCGCGGTTGATGGGGCGTCGTCCGGATTGGCCGGAGCTGCGATCAGGTTGGGTCAGCGGTGCACTCAAGGGACGGACACCTTCCTTCCGTTCACGGTCCAGCCGTCGGCCACCAACCTGCGCACCGTGTCGACAAGGAGCAGGCGCTCGACCTCTTTGATGCGTTCATGCAAGCCCGCCTCATCGTCGTCGGGCCTGACCTCCACCGCTGCTTGGGCGACGATCGGCCCGGTATCGATGCCTTCATCGATCAGGATCACGGTGGCACCCGTGATCTTGGCGCCGTGATCAAGCGTGTCCTTGACCGCTTGCGGGCCGGGAAATGCCGGCAGTAGGGCGGGATGAGTATTGATCGTCCGCCCGCCGAAGCGGCGCAGGTACGCCGGCCCCACCAGACGCATGAAGCCGGCGAGCACCACCAAATCCGGGTCGTGCGCGGCCACGGCCGCAGTAAGGGCCGCGTCCCACGCCGGACGACCCGGGTAGTCCGCGAGTTGCACGACAAAGCTTGGAACGCCCGCCGTGGCGGCGCGGTCGAGGGCCGGGCTGCCCTCGCGGTCTGAGCCGACCGCGACCACCCGCGCAGGGTATGCGGGCTCGGCCATCGCATCGATCAGTGCCTGTAGGAGGGAACCCACCCCTGATGCAAGGACGACCACTCGTGCCGGCAGCACCATCGACCCGGCCAAAGTCAGCCTTACTCCCATCACCGCGCGCCGCTGCGAGTACTGGGTGCCGGTTGCCGTGCAGGCGTGTGCGGCTCGGCTCGGAAGACCCAGCAGGTCAAACCCAGGTACAGCTCACTCACGATATCTGCAGCGTGACGTAGCCGTCATGCCAGCACGAACCGACCCGGCCACGCGGCCAAGATCTCCGGTTCTGTTGAGATTGCGTAGCAGCCTTGATCGAGCAACCAAAGTCGCGATCACGATGAGGTGGGATGATCATCCCGAGTGGGGATAGAGAGATCAAGTCCGAGCGATGAGCACTGTGTCTGCAACGATCGCCTCAGCTTGGCGCGGCCTCACGGAGGGGAGGGCCACATGACCACCTCAGGCCCCGAGCCGAACGACGACGCTGCTGGTGGCCCAGGCGCCACGCGCCCGCCGGACAACGAACCTCCGACCATGCCCGGGGATCCCTATGCGGCACGGCCGTACGAGGCGCCACCACAGCAACCAGCACCATACGGCCAGGGCCCGAGCCCTGGTGACTACGGCGGGCCGATGACCCGCGACGGCGGCAGCTGGCGCCCCGGCCCCCGCAACGGCTTTGGCATCGCTGCGCTGGTCCTTGGGATCGTCTCGATCCTTCTTTTTCCAGGGCTCGGGATCATCCTCGGACTGCTCGGCATCATTTTCGGCATCCTCGGCATCCGGCTGGCCTCCAAAGGCGAGGCCACAAACAACGGGATGGCAATCGCGGGCGTTGTGTTCTCGGCGGTCGGGCTTGTGTTAGGTGCCCTCCTCATCGGCTTCGCCGTGACGTACTGGCCGCGAGTCGACGACTGTCTAGACAGGTTTTCGACCTCGCAGCAGCGCGAGGATTGCATCAAGGACAAACTCCCCGACTGGATGACAACCGACGACACCTAGCCGACAAGATCGCCAGCTTCGGTCAGAGGTGCAGTGATTTCGCTGCCACCAGCCACGTGATCATGGCCTCATACGGAAGGACGAGCCGGAACTAGCCCTCGAAGCGCCCTTGAGGCCGCGTCGTGTTACGTCCCCAGGCGAGGCCAGACCGCGGCGCGGCCAGGACACTTGTGGTTCCCGCGGCCGCTACCGTCCTGACTCCCCAGACCAGTACGGTACCGACCAGCGCGCCAGCACCGGCCGCCCAGACGACGTCGCTCACCCCACGGCGAGCGCCGCACGCTGGTCAGCGGCCGGCCGCTGGTTCTCGGCGTCGGGACGGTTGAGCAGTCACGGCCGGCCCGTAGTCACACCCGGCCCAACCGACCGGGTAGCGACGCAGGCGCCGGGACCGTTGGCCCCGCAGCGATTGACTACGGGGTCGGAGGGTAAGGAGAACGGCCCGATGGACTGGCGGGACCGCAGGATCTTATTTGCGCTCGGCGCCGCGGCAGCGGCCGGGCTCGTCTTCGGCATGCTGCTCGGCGTCTTCGACGACAACGGCGGCGGCTCGACCGGCCAGGCCGCCGAACAGAGTCCTTCGTCCGCGCCGGCCACGTCAGAGACCGCTACCTCCACGGCTTCGACCGTGCCCACCATCAATCCGACCGATTATCCGGACAACGACTTCGGCTTCCTCCGCGACCTCAAGAACGAGAGTGGCCACACGGTGCTCGTCTTTGACCGTGCCATCCTGCTCACCGGCGACGCCGCCAAGGAGGAGGCGAGGAAGCAGGGCATCGAGCTCACGAACGACTACCTCATCACCAACGACAATAAGCGCCTGCGCGATCGAGTGGTCGCCGCGAAGGTGACAGCAACCGGGAGCCAGATCCTGACCGGGCAGCCCAACCCGACCACGATCGATCCGCAGAAGGTCTTCGACTACGTCGGCAGCCATCGTGAGCCACCTCTGCCGGTCTACCTGCGTTACGACAAGACCACTGGTGAGGTCACGAAGATCGAGGAGGTGTACTTCCCCTAACCTCCCCCCTCGTCGGTCCCGCTATCTGGTCATGATGGACCGCATGAGACGGGCGGTCTCGGACGGAGTCTTTCCGACCTTCACCCCCACCGCCTCCAATGCCTCCTTCTTTGCCTGCGCCGTGCCGGCCGAGCCGGACACGATCGCGCCTGCGTGGCCCATGGTCTTGCCTTCCGGCGCGGTGAAGCCGGCCACATAGCCGACGACCGGCTTGGTGACGTTGGCCTTGATGAAGTCCGCCGCCCGCTCCTCGGCGTCGCCGCCGATCTCACCGATCAGCACGATCGCGTCCGTGTCCTGGTCGTCCTGGAAGGCCGCCAGGCAGTCGATGTGCGTCGTGCCGATCACGGGATCGCCACCGATACCGACGCAGGTAGAGAAACCGATGTCGCGCAGCTCGTACATCATCTGGTAGGTCAGCGTGCCCGATTTGCTCACCAGCCCGACCCGCCCGGGTTTGGTGATGTCGGCCGGGATGATGCCCGCGTTGGACTGACCCGGCGTGATGACCCCAGGACAGTTGGGGCCGACGATCCGGGTGGTCCCCGCTTTCTGGGCGTACGCGAAGAACTCAGCGGTGTCGTGGACCGGAATGCCCTCGGTGATCACCACGACCAGAGGCATCCCGGCGTCGGCAGCCTCGACGACAGCGCCCTTCGCGAACGGCGGTGGGACGAAGATGACCGAGACGTCGGCGCCGGTCTCCGCGACGGCCTCCTTAACAGTGCCGAAGACGGGGAGGGACGTACCGCCGAAGTCGAGGTGCTGGCCAGCCTTGCGCGGGTTGGTGCCGCCGACGATTCGGGTGCCGGCGTTGAGCATCCGCTGGGTATGCCTGCGGCCCTCGGAGCCGGTGATGCCCTGGACGAGGACCCTGCTGCTCTCGGTGAGGAAGATCGCCACTGTGTTCCCGCCCTTATCGCGCCGCTGCGTTGCTCGCGAGCTCGGCCGCGCGGTGCGCGGCGTCGTCCATCGTGTCCACCATCTCGATGATGTCGTGCTCCGCCTCGTCGAGGATCCGGCGGCCGACCGCGGCGTTGTTGCCGTCGAGGCGTACGACCAGCGGCTTGGATATCTCCTCGCCCTGCGACTTGAGCATCTCGATCGCTTGGACGATGCCGTTCGCGACTTCGTCGCAGGCGGTGATGCCACCGAAAACGTTGACGAAGACACTCCGCACGGACTCGTCGGAGAGCACGATGTCCAGGCCGTTCGCCATGATCTCGGCGGAGGCGCCGCCGCCGATGTCGAGGAAGTTGGCCGGCTTCACCCCGCCGTACTCCTCCCCCGCGTAGGCAACGACATCGAGTGTGCTCATGACGAGGCCCGCACCGTTTCCGATGATGCCGACCTCGCCGTCGAGCTTGACGTAGTTGAGGTCCTTCTCCTTGGCCCGCGCCTCGAGTGGGTCCACCGCGTGCGTGTCCGCGTACTCCTGGAATACCTCCGGGTGCCTGAAGCTCGCGTTGTCGTCCAGGGTGACCTTTGCGTCCAGGGCGAGGATCCGGCCGTCCCCGGTCTTGACCAGCGGGTTCACCTCGACGAGTGTCGCGTCCTCGGCGGTGAACACCCCCCATAGGGCGACCAGGACCTCCGCCACCTGCTCCTTGATGTCGGCGGGGAAGTTCGCCGCGTCCACGATCTCGCGTGCCTTGGCGAGATCGACTCCGGTCAGCGCGTCGACCGCGATCTTGGCGAGCGCCTCAGGCTTGGTGGCCGCCACCTCCTCGATGTCCATACCGCCCTCGACCGACGCCATCGCCAGGAAGGTGCGGTTCGCACGATCGAGCAGGTAAGAGACGTAGTACTCGGCGGCGATGTCGGCGGTCTCGGCGAGCATGACCTTGCGGACAACATGGCCCTTGATTTCCAGGCCGAGGATCTCGGCTGCTTTCGCGGCTGCGTCGTCCGGGCTGGTGGCCACTTTGATTCCGCCGGCCTTGCCGCGTCCGCCGGTCTTGACCTGAGCCTTCACGACGACACTCTTGCCTAGCCGCTGCGCGGCCTGCCGTGCCTCCTCCGGGCTGGCCGCAACGTCGCCGTCGAGGACTGGGACGCCATGCTTGGCGAAGATCTCTCTTGCCTGGTATTCGAAAAGATCCACGGGTTCGTCCTCGTAGGTGGGAAACCGTCATCCGGCCGCAGTCACGGGACCACACGGCACGTCACAGCCGCGGCGCTCCGGTCTGGACACTAACCCCGCCGCCACCACGACTGGCAACCGGGTCGTCCGACGCGCCCACACGACGCGAGGAGGACGTGGCTAGTGCCGTTAACGCGACACTAGGCGACCTTGACGAAGATATGGGCTGCCATGCTGCTGGCCAGCTCGGCGGTCTCGCCGCCGCTTCCCACCAAGATCCCGCCAGGGGATAGTGTCGCCGTGACCCGTTCACCTGGCATCGCTCCCGCTCGCCGCAACGCGGCCATGACGTGCTCGTCGGTCTGGATGGGCTCGCCGAGACGGCGCACCGTCACCTTGACCCCGCTCTCATCGGCAACGTCGGACAACGGCGCCACGCCGTCCAGGAACTCGCTGGCCGCGCCGGCTTCCCCGAGCTCATCGAGCCCCGGGATCGGCGTGCCATAGGGCGACTCCTTCGGATGGCCGAGCAGCTCGAGCAGCCGCCGCTCGACCGCCTCGGACATCACGTGTTCCCAGCGGCATGCCTCGGCGTGCACCTGCTCCCACTCGAGACCGATCACGTCGACCAGCAGGCATTCGGCCAGCCGATGCTTACGCATGACCCTCGTTGCGTGTGCCCGGCCAAGATCGGTCAGCTCAAGATGGCGATCGCCCGCAAGGCCGACCAGTCCGTCTCGTTCCATCCTGGCGACCGTCTGGCTCACAGTCGGGCCGCTTTGCTGGAGCCGTTCGGCGATGCGGGCCCGCATCGGCACAACGCCTTCCTCCTCCAGCTCGTAGATCGTCCGGAGGTACATCTCGGTGGTGTCGATCAGCTCACTCACGGGCTTCGCTCGCTCAGGGGTCGGTTGGCCGGCGTCGAGCCGGGTAGCTCATGCGGGATCTTCATTGTTACTCACAGCGCCCCAACGTGTGCAGATACGCCGCCGGGGCCCGCGCTAACGGATGCTCGGACTGGGAGAGCAACGGGGTCCCAGCAACGCTCGAGCCCGGGCGGCTCGACGGACCATGCCTCACCACACTTGCGACGGCACTAGGGAGCGAAGTGGGCGATCCCCGAATATGTAACCGCCGCCCCGACGACCTCGACCGCCAGATTCGAGTGCAGACCCTCTAGGCCCCCGGTCGCATTGATCGTCTCAGCACGGAGCTCGAGCCCGGCGGCTGAACCTGTGCCTTCGAATCGGAACGTCACCGAGCCTGACCTGCCCGCGATCGAACAGGCGCAGATGTACGTGCCGTTCACGGCATTCGCCAGTCCCGAGGGATGCACGATCGTCGTGTACTCCACCGTAAACGTCCCGGTGAAGCTCCCCGCAATGGTTCCCATCGCGGTATTCGCAGTAATGGTGTTGCCGTCAGCCGTCCGGACAACCGTGGCGCTCGCACTCGTGATCGTCTCGGTTCCGCTGACGGTCGCCGGCGGCTTCCCTGCCGCCGTGACCGTCAGCACGGTTGCGGCGACACCGGCGGCAATCGCAAGCTTGCGCATGCCCTGCTCCTTTCGAGATCCCGGCGATTTCTAAGCGAGAATCTCGGCGGAGGTGCGCGGCCAGCGGCGCCGCTTCCCTGCGAAGCAAGCAGTGCGGTTGAGCTCCGTAGTACGGCGGACCGACTGCGTACGTTTGCCCCCGTCGAGAGCCGGTCTGTCCCCCTTCGTCGTTGCGGAGTGTGCTCCGCCGCTGCCGGAGAGTCAACAAGACGGGCCACGCACGCGAGCGCTCAGGTGCGCGAGGCGACGTCATCGTGAAAAGGACGGCCAATCTGCTCGGCCACGCTTCGCCCTGCAGCAGATAAGTAGCTTGGCCGCCGACGATTACGCTCCTTGGCATGACCGACCGCTACGAGGACAAGGTGATCCAGCTCAGAGATGGACTGCTCGGCGGCAAGATGTCCGGTGACAAGCTTGAGAAGGTACTCAACGAACATGCCTCGCAGGGATGGCAGTTGAAGGCGATCACTGCGGCGGAGGTCAAGGGAAGGGTTGGGCCGGGCGGAGTGGAGGGCGTGCTGGTGACCTTCGAGCATCGGTGGCCGGATGAACGACATTGAACGGCCGGGCGCGCAGGAATGGGTGCCGGCGGGCGCGGATATCGATCAGCTACGGTCGGCCGCGCGGGACTGCAGGGGCTGCGAGCTGTACAAGGACGCCACCCAGACTGTCTTCAGCCAGGGAGCTCCGACCGCCCGTGTCGTGTTCGTCGGCGAGCAGCCAGGTGATCAGGAGGACCGGCAGGGCATTCCGTTCGTCGGTCCGGCTGGGCGTGTGCTGGACCGCGCGCTTGAGGAAGCGGGGATCGACCGGTCCGACGCCTACGTCACGAACGCGGTGAAGCACTTCCGTTTCAGCCGGTCAGGACCAGGCAAGCGGCGGCTGCACCAGACGCCGGACGTCGCCCACATCAATGCATGCAAACCATGGCTCGAGGCCGAGCTCGCGATTCTCGACCCGGAGGTCGTGGTCATCCTCGGTGCTATCGCCGGTCGGGCGCTGCTCGGGCCGAGCTTCCGGGTGACCAAACAGCGCGGAACCCTGATCCCGATGCCGGGTCGCGACGATGAGGACTTCGCGCGTAAGGGCGGCTTCATGGTGCCGACCGTTCATCCATCGGCGGTCCTGCGCGCCGACGACCAGGACACCGCGTACGCGGCCTTTCTCGCCGATCTCCGCGTCGCCGCGGCCGCCCTCCCTTAGTGTCCCTCGCCAGAAATTCGGTGCACTAGCCGTCGTCCCCCTACCGTCACGGTTCCGGGTGGCGGGCGTCGTACCGCAGAAAGCCGCGGTATCGGGCCGCGAGCACCCAGACAAGGGTTACGCAGAGCAGACCACCCATCACCGCCGCAAACTTCTCCGACCGCAGCGACGCCACCGAGCCGGCGACGAAGTCGCCCAGACGAGGGCCACCGGCAACGACCACGATGAAGACCCCCTGGAGCCTGCCACGGAGCTCATCTGGGGTGGCGACCTGCAAGATCGTGTTCCGGTACACGGCGCTCACCAGGTCCGCGGCGCCCGCGGCAGCGAGACAGCCAACGGCCAACCATAGCCACGGTGACACACCGAAAGCGGCGATCCCGATCCCCCACGCCGACACCGCCAGGACGACGGCGAGTCCCTGCCGGCGCACCCGGCTGGTCCATCCGGAGAAGAACGCGGCGATCACGGCGCCGAACCCTATTGACGCCGCGAGGAGCCCCACGGTTCGGGAGCCGCCGCCGTACACGTTCGCCGCGAGCGCCGGGAAGAGCACTCGGGGCATCGCGAAGACCATGGCGCACAGATCAGTCAGGAAGGTCATCAGCACATTCGTGCGGGTCCTGAGGAATCGCAGTCCCTCGAGCACCGAGGCGAGGCCGGCTCGGGGTCGAACGAGCAGCGCTTTCGCGTCTGGCGGGTCGTCCGCGGCTTGAGGCACCGCCGTGGCATCGACGGCTTCGCCCGGCTCCACGCGCAAGGGAGCCATCGACGGCAGCCGGATGAGCGCGTACAACGCCGCGAGAAAGGTCACAACGTCGACGGTGTATGCCGCGGCCAGCCCGAGCCAGCCAATCAGGACTCCGCCCGCCAGCGGCCCAATCGTTAAGCTCAGCTGGAAGCTGAGCTGCGCGAGCGCGTTGGCCGCAGTTATGTGCTCGGCGGGCAGTAGCCGGGGGATCATCGCGTTTCTGGTGGGGTTGTTGACCGCGAAGAAGAGCCCCTGCAGTGCGACCATCGCATAGATGAGCCAGCGGGAACGCCAGTCCGCGTACGCCTGAATCGCCAGGATCAGGCTCGTCGCGGCAAGCCCGCTCGAGGCGGCGATCGCGAGCAGCTTGCGGTCCATCACGTCCGCGATCGCGCCGCCGTAGAGACCGCCGACGACCATGGGTACGAGCACGACGAGTCCCAGCAAGCCGACCGCGAAGTTCGACCTGGTGAGCGCGTACACCTGGATCGCCACGGCGATCGATGTCATCTGCTGACCAAGCTGGGAGACGGTGAACCCAAACCAGAGTCGGCGGTAGTCGGCCGAAACCCGCAGCGGTTCGATGTCCGCGAGGATCACGGGGCAAGCCGCTCCACGATCCACTCGTCCGTACCGGCATCAGTGGCGGTCCCAGTGCCGTCAGGCGCCACTGCGCCGCTGATCCGTCGATAGCGCAACCGGTCGTGCAGCCTGTTCTCGCGTCCCTGCCAGAACTCGATCGCCTCTGGCCGCACGCGAAAGCCACCCCAGAAGTCAGGGACCGGGACCTCTACGCCGACCGGCCACTGTGTGGCCAGCATCGCGAAGCCACTGTCCAGCTCCAACCTCGATGCGATGACCGACGACTGGCGGGAAGCCCAGGCACCAAGCTGGGAGTCTCGCGGGCGGGTGCGAAAGTACGCCGCGCTCTGCTCGGGACTGAGCCTGGACGCTGAGCCGTACACGATCACCTGGCGGTCCACGGCGTGCCAGGGGAAAAGCAGCGACGCCTCGGGGTTCACGGCGAGATCTCGCGCCTTGCGCGAGCCGTAGTTTGTGTAGAAGACGAAGCCGGTCGCGTCGTAACCCTTGAGCAGCACGGTGCGCAGGCTGGGCCGCCCGCGCTCGTCAGCGGTCGCAAGGACCATGGCGTTCGGCTCCGGCAGCTCGGCCGCGACCGCGGCCGCGAGCCAGCCGGTGAATTGGGTGAACGGATCCGGCTCGAGGTCTGCCTCGGCGATGCCGATGCGCCGGTAGGCCCGCCGCATCGCCGCCAGTTCTGTGGTATCCACAACCGCTCCTCGCGCTGCGGGGGCGGATTCCCCCGGGGCACCGTCGTAGTCGCTTGGCATCATGATCTCGCGCCACCTCGGACGCTATCGACGGACCCTCACCCCGACCGAGCCGTGGCCACTCCAGGATTAGTGGACCGTGAGCCAGACAAAACCGCCGATTCGTTGTGGGTGGCAGGCCACTGATGCAGGCGTTGGCGGATCGCTGCTGGGCAACGGTCCATTGATGCAGGCGTTGGCGGATCCGTGCTGCGTAGCGGTCCATGAATGTTGGATCGGGGTGGATCTATACCGGTACATGATCCACCGTTGAGCGGACGGATCGCCCACGGAGATGCTCGATACTCGACCAGCCGCTGCCGCCAGCGGAGCTCAGCGTTAAGAATGGTCACGGCCGCGATGTGGAAAGCTCCGCTTCCAGCTGCCACCACCGTCGCGTACCGCTTGATCTTGCAAAGGAGCCGACGATGACTGAGTCCGACTTCAAGCCCGGACTCGAGGGCGTGATCGCTTTCGAGACCGAGATCGCCGAGCCGGACAAGGAGGGTGGCTCGCTGCGCTATCGGGGCGTCGACATCGAGGATCTCGTCGGCCGGGTCTCGTTCGGCAACGTTTGGGGACTTCTCGTCGACAACGAGTTCAACCCTGGCTTGCCGCCGGCCGAGCCGTTCCCCATCCCGGTGCACTCGGGCGACGTCCGTGTCGATGTCCAGAGTGCGATCGCGATGCTCGCTCCGGCCTGGGGCCTGCGGCCGCTATACGACATCGACAAGGCGCAGGCGCGGGATGATCTGGCGCGGACCGCCGTCATGGTGCTCTCCTACGTGGCGCAGTCGGCGCGCGGGACCGGCGTACCGATGGTGCCGCAGAGCGAGATCGACAAGGCGGAGACCATCGTCGAGCGTTTCATGATCCGGTGGCGGGCGGAGCCAGATCCGCGCCACGTGCGCGCTGTGGATGCCTATTGGACCTCTGCCGCCGAGCACGGCATGAACGCCTCGACGTTCACGGCTCGTGTTGTCGCCTCTACCGGCGCCGACGTCGCCGCGTGCATGTCCGCCGCGGTCGGCGCGATATCCGGCCCGCTGCACGGTGGCGCGCCGTCGCGTGTGCTCGGGATGATCGAGGAGGTGGGGCGGACCGGTGACGCGGTCGGATACGTCAAACAGGTGCTGGACTCCGGCGAACGGCTGATGGGCTTCGGTCACCGGGTCTACCGCGCGGAGGATCCGCGAGCGCGGGTTCTGCGGCGCACGGCCAAGGAGCTCGACGCCCCCCGCTATGAGGTGGCAGTCGCATTGGAGAAGGCAGCACTCGACGAACTCCGCGCGAGGCGACCCGACCGCGTTCTCGAAACCAACGTCGAGTTCTGGGCGGCGATCGTGCTGGACTTCGCCGAGGTACCGCCGCACATGTTCACGGCGATGTTCACCTGCGCGCGGACGGCAGGCTGGAGTGCCCACATCCTCGAGCAGAAGGAGACCGGCCGGCTGATCCGCCCGTCGGCCCGCTACATCGGTCCCGGTCCGCGCAAGCCCGAGGATGTTGAAGGCTCGATCTGAGGCACGCAAGCCGAGGCGCCCGGCCGGCGTCATCCACGCCTCCGGCTCTCTCGGTTCCATGCGTGGATGCGACCGCGGCGCCGAGGCTGTCGGCGCATCCCGCGGTCATCCGTTCATTTGCTCGTCCGGACGGTTGCCGCGAGCGCCTCGGCGAGGTGGATCGGGCGACGGCCAGTTGCATGCGCGATCTGCAGCCGACAGGAGAAGCCGTCCGCGATGACGAGCGCGTCCGCTGGGGTGGCTCGAACGGCGGGGAGGACGGCCAGCTCCCCCACGGCCATCGACATGTCGTAGTGCTCATAGCCGAAGTTCCCCGCCAAGCCACAGCAGCCGGCATCCAGCACGTCCGCGGTGATGCCAGCACGTCGCATCAGATCGATGTCGGCGTCGAAACCGAGCACCGCGTACTGATGGCAGTGCCGCTGTACGACCGCCGGCGTCGGCGGCGTGGTGGCGCTGACCACATCCGACTTGCCGCCATCTCGAGTTGAATGCCGGTCGCTGGCTGGTCCCGAACCGACTGGCCAGGAGGGGGCGTACAGCGCAAGCACCTCACTCAGCGTCCGCACAGAGCTCGCGAGCTGGCGGGCGCGCGGGTCCTTCGGCAGGAGCTCGATGGCGTCGGCACGCAGCAATGCGGTACAGCTCGGTTCGAGCCCGACAATCGGTAGGCCGTCGTCGAGTGCTGGTTCGATCGTGTCGAGCGAGCGGCGGAGGATGCGTCTTGCCATGCCGAGCTGACCTGTCGATGTGAAGGTGAGGCCGCAGCAGACTGCGCTGTCGGGGAGCTGCGGGCGGAGCCCGGCATCGGTCAGAACGCCCCACGCGGCCCCGCCAATTGATGGGGCGAAGTAGTTGGTGAACGTGTCCGGCCAGAGCAACACCGGCCGGCCGACGGTTTCCGAGTCGAGCAGGTGCTGCTGGCCGTTGCCGACGTGTTCCAGCCGATCCGGCCCGAGTCCTTCCCCGCCGACGCGATGGTCGGCGGGCACGTCGGGTCCGTCGGAGTCACCTCCTGGGCCGTATTCGGCCAGCAAGGATTGGGCCGCCAGCCGCGGCAGCGGTCGTTCGCGAGTGATGCCGGCCAGCGCTGCCATGACCCGGGCGCCGGGACCGGTGAGGCTGTTGACAACACGCGGCATCCGGCCGGCAATGCGCAGCCACAACGGCAGCCAGCCCAACGCGTAGTGCGAGCGGGGCCGAAGCCTGCCGCGATAGTGCTGGTGCAGAAACTCGGCCTTGTAGGACGCCATGTCCACATTCACCGGGCAGTCGGACAGGCAGCCTTTGCAGGCAAGGCACAAGTCCAGCGCCTCGCGAACCTCAGGCGACCGCCAGCCCTCGGTAACAAGGTCCCCCCGCAGCATTTCCGCCAGTAGCCGGGCCCGTCCCCTGGTGGAGTGCCGGTCGTCCTGCGTGACCCGGAAGGACGGGCACATCACGCCGCCCGATTCCGTACGGCAGGCGGCGACGCCGACACACCGCCGGGTGGCCCGGGCGAGGTCGCCGCCGTCAGCGGCCAGTGCGAGGCCGCCGTGGCGTCTCAACGCGGGCGTCGGTCCGGTGACCCTAAGATCCTCGTCCAGCGGCCGGGGACGTACTCCAACGCCTGGATTCAGCTGTCCCGTCGGGTCCCACAGTGACTTGAACCCCTCGAACATCGCCGCAACAGGTGTACCGAAGACCTTGGCCTGCAACTCGGCTCGCGCCTGCCCGTCGCCATGCTCGCCGGACGGGACGCCCCCGTGCGCCACGACGAGGTCCGCCGCCTCCTCGACGAACCGCCGAAAGCGCCCCCGGCCCGCGGCCGTCAGCAGATCGAAATCCACCCGGATGTGTACGCAGCCTTCGCCGAAATGTCCGTACGTCGGTCCGCGCAATTGATGCTCGGCGAGCAGCGCCTTGAAGGCTCGCAGGTACGCGCCAAGCTGCGGCGGCGGGACTGCCGCATCCTCCCAGCCCGGCCAGGCCTCGTACTCGGCGGCCCCAGGCCTGGCGGCCGGGAGCCCGGATTTCTCCTGTCGAGCCTGGTCGTCCAGGCCGCTGGCAGGTGGCCGGGTCGCCCAGCCGACGCCATGCTCGCGCAACTGCCAGAGTGCGTGCTGGCGGTCCGGCTGCGTGACGATCGTGTACGAGGTCGCGCCCGCAGCGGCCGCTGCTTCACTGGCGCGTGCCGTGGCTTCAGCCTCGTCCGCACCGCCGAACTCTACGTATAGCCATGCACCCCCATCGGGAAGCTCGGCCGGCGGGTTGCTCACCCGTGCGATCAGCGCTCGCTCCATGGCCTCGACGGCCAGCGGTCGGCTGGCCAGCAAGCCCGGTGCGTGATCCGCCGCGATGCAGACATCTGGGTAGCCGAGCACGAGCAGGGATCGCGCGGCCGGTGCGTCGACCAGGCGGACCGTCGCGCCGAGGACAACCACACAAGTCCCCTCGGTACCGACCAGCGCCCGTGCCACATGGGCGCCGCGCTCCGGGAGAAGCCAGTCGACCAGGTAGCCGGAACAGCGGCGGGGCAGTTGCGGCAGACCGGTCCGCATCAGAGCGAGGTGGTCTTGCTGGAATCGAGCGAGTGCGTCGCGCAGGCCGTCGACGGTGTCGGCGCCGGCAGGACTTCCGCGGAAGTCCTCGCGACTCCCGCGGCGTTCCTGAGGATTTCGACGGTTGTCCGGGAGTCTTCCGCGGAAGACTCCCGAGACTTGGTTGTTACCGCCTTGTGCAAAATCTCCGCCGGTATGCCGAACGGACTCCAGGCCGGCGCCGACGCTGATCCGCCGACCGTCGTACAACAGAAGATCAAGTTCTTCGACGTTGTCCGCCGTCGTCCCCCACGCCAGCGAATGGGCACCGCAGGCGTTGTTACCGATCATGCCGCCGATCGTGCACCGGCTGTGCGTCGAGGGATCGGGGCCGAAGGTCAGACCGTAACGAGCCGCTGCCGAGCGCAGATCGTCGAGCACGACGCCGGGCTCGACCCGGGCGATCCGCCGATCCGGGTAGAGCTCAATGATTCGGCGGAGATGCCGCGACGTATCGATGACGAGGCCGCGACCAGTCGCCTGGCCGGCGATGCTGGTGCCTCCGCCGCGCAGCGCGACCGGCGCACCGCACTCACGAGCGGCAGCGACGGCCGCCGCTACCTCCTCGGTGGTACGCGGGATGACGACCCCGACGGGTACGTGCCGATAGTTCGAGGCGTCGGTGGCATAAAGCGCCCTCGTACCTGCGTCGAACGCGACAACCCCAGTGACGGTCTCACGCAGCCGCTGCTCCAGCGCCCGGAGATCCACACCCACGTTCGGCATTCTCCCCGGAATGTTCCCTCGAGGCCCGGCTGAGCTCCGTCGCGCTACGGGAGATCGAGGCCCAGGCAGCACCAGCGAATCAGTCAGGCCAGTCGGGCAGAATGGCAGCTTGGCAGCATCGCCACCTCCTCGGGGGGCCCAACCGCGCGGCTGCCGAAGGCCGCCCGCTGCGGCGACCCCGGCGACATCGCCCAAACACAGACCGACAGGACACAGCGTGACCGACGCACCGAAGATCACGATTCCGGCTGACATTAAGCCCGCCGACGGACGATTCGGCTCGGGACCGTCCAAGGTTCGTCCGGAGGCGGTGCGAGCGCTTTATGAGTCGGGCCAACGGCTACTCGGTACGTCCCACCGCCAGGCGCCGGTCAAGCAGCTGGTGAGCCGAGTCAGGTCCGGCATTCGGGAGCTGTATGCCCTGCCGGAGGGCTACGAGGTCGTGCTCGCGAACGGCGGCACGACCGCCTTCTGGGATATCGCGACCTTCGGGTTGATCAGGCGGCGGTCACAGCATCTGGTTTTCGGCGAGTTCTCCGCCAAGTTCGCGGCCGCAGCCGCTGCCGCGCCATGGCTGGCAGAGCCGGCGCGGATCACGGCCGAGCCCGGGAGCCACCCGCAAGCAGAGGCCGATGCGAGCGTGGACACCTATGCGCTAACCCACAATGAGACGTCGACCGGCGTCGCGATGCCGATCAAACGCCCGGCGGGCACAACTGCGCCAGACAGTCTCGTGATCGTCGATGCCACCTCAGCCGCGGGTGGGATGGCCGTTGATATCGCGGAGAGCGACGTCTACTACTTCGCGCCGCAGAAGTCCTTCGCGTCCGACGGCGGGCTGTGGATCGCCATCATGTCGCCGGCCGCCCTCGAACGCGCGGCCGAGATCGCGGCGACCGACCGCTATGTGCCAGCCTTCCTTGACCTGCCGATGGCGATCGAGAACATCAGGAAGAACCAGACCTACAACACACCGGCGGTGGCAACGCTCTTCCTGCTCGCGGCGCAGCTCGACTGGATGCTCGGTCACGGTAGCTTGGCCTGGGCCGCGGCCCGGACGGCCGACTCGGCGCACCGGCTCTACACGTGGGCGGAGAAGTCGTCCTTCGCAACGCCGTACGTCAAGGATCCGGCTCAGCGCTCCCCGGTCGTCGGCACCATCGACTTCGACGGGGTTGACGCGGCGACCGTTGCTGCCGTGCTGCGCGCCAACGGGATCGTGGATACCGAGCCCTATCGCAAGCTCGGCCGCAACCAGCTGCGCATCGCCATGTACACGGCGATCGAGCCGGACGATGTCGAGGCGCTGACTGCGTGCATCGATCACGTCATTGAACGCCTGTGATCAGCCTCTCAGGCGCGCGGCGCGGGACGAGCAGGGACAGCCGGGCAAGCTCGATCACCTTGCTGGCTCGCGACGGGCCAACCAAGACCGCCACCAACGAGATAGCCCGCACGCGCCAAGCAGGTCCACCGACGATCCAGTACCCGGATCATCGCAGGCAGCTTGGGACGCCGCGATCACCACAGGTGAGTACCACCCGCTGCGGGCTGCGGGTTGAACCACGGCGACCGTGCCACGATGCGTCTCAACCACGGAGCATGGACGATGCTGTAGAGGCGAGGCTGAGCCACCGACTCACGTTGGTCAGCAAGCGATGGAGTAATGGGGCAAGATCACGCACACGGCACCGCGGCCGCGCGAGCAAGCGAGCGCTATCGGCCCCGGCTCGTCGTCGCCTTCACGCTCGCCGCGATGTTCCTGGTGGTCGAGACCATCGTGGCGTTCGTCACCCAGTCGCTTGTGCTGCTGTCCGACGCAGGTCACATGCTCACCGACGTCGTCGGCGTCGGTATGGCGCTCGCGGCCATCACGGTCGCCTCGAGAGCAGGTGGTGGGCGAGGGCGCCAGACCTTCGGCCTCTACCGCTTGGAGGTTCTCGCGGCGCTCGCCAACGCCTTCCTGCTCTTCGGAGTGGCGGGCTATGTGCTGTGGGCGGCGGTCCGGCGACTCGGCGATCCTATTGACGTACCGGCCGCGCCGGTTCTCGCCGTCGCCGCCGTCGGACTCGCCCTTAATCTGGTCAGCTATGTACTGCTTCGGCGGGGCGCCGAGGAAAGTCTGAGCGTTCGGGGAGCTGCCCTCGAGGTCCTCGCTGATGCTGTCGGCTCGGCGGTCGTCCTCGTCGCGGCCGGCGTCTGGAGTATCACCGGCTGGGACTGGGTCGACCCGGTGGCCGCGATAGGGCTGGGCATATTCATCCTGCCGAGGACCGCGCGCCTGGCCGCCCAGGCGCTGCGGGTGCTGCTGCAGGCCGCCCCACAGCACATCGACCTCGCCGGAGTACGGGCGGACCTGGCCGACATCCCTGGCGTGCTCGACGTACACGACCTCCACGTCTGGACTCTGACCTCGGACATGGAGGTGGCGACAGCGCACGTCATGATCGGCCCAAGCACCGACTCACACGCGGTGCTGGACCAGGCACAGCAGCGACTGCGCGAGCGTCATGGGGTCAAGCATGCAACGCTGCAGCTCGAGCCGAGCGACCACACCGGATGCGACGAGGTCGGCTGGTAGCTACGACCACGGGGCCGGCTCGCTGTCCTCGGCGTTGCCGACAGCCCGGCGGGCGGCCGCCGCGATCGCTGGCCCGCCGGCACCTGGCGGGACGATGGCCGCAAGGTGGGCATCGGGCCTGATGAGAAAGGTCTCACCCACCCGAGCACCGAGCGCGTCCTTGAGTTGGCCACCGATGTCGATCTCGGGAATCGAGCACGCATGGCAGGGCGAGGCCACGGCATCCTGCAGGGTTGCTTCTGTCGCTCGGGTATCGACCTCGGCCGAGGTCAGCGCCAAGAAGCCGTCCCTGGCGATTTCGCGCAGCCGGGTCACCGCGGGCCGGTCCACGAGCTTGATGGGCGTGTCCGGGACGATCACACCCGGCGCGGTGGCAGGCAGCTGCCCACGCGGCGGTCGGGACGGCGCCGGCCGGCTCGGATCGGGAGTCGTGAGCGGCGACCCCGCGTACCAGAAAGGTTCCGCCAAGCGGCCGGAATCGACCCGGGACGCCGCTGCGGGATCATGCGATGCGGCTTCCAGAGCATCGCGACGAGCCATCAGCTCGTCGCCGGTATGCGGCACCAGGAACCGCATGGTGGCGCCGGTCACCTCGAGGTTTTCCAGGGCTGCCGCGTGACGCTCCTCGTGATAGGACTCGAGCAGCGATTCGGGCGCCCATCCATAGCGGACGAACGCGATCTTCCACGCCGCATTCTCGACATCCTGGACGCCCGAATTGAGCCCGCGAGCGCCGAAGGGCGCCATGACGTGGGCGGCGTCGCCGGCGAGCAACACGCGGCCGACCCGCATCCGGTCGACCCGTTGGGACGCGAAGCTGTACACCGACCGCCAAACGACCTTGTACGCCCTGTCGCCGACGATCTGCCCGATCCGCTCGTCCAGCCGGCCGCTGCGTTCCTCGGCATCAAGGTCGAACCCAGGCGGGACTTGCCAGTCGATGCGGTACGTCGACCCAGGGCATGGATGGATAAGAACCTGCCGCCCCGGGTTCCACGCTGGATCGAAATAGAACCGCCGCTCGACCTCCCAGCCGGGAAGGTCAGCCTTGATGTCGCAGATCAGGAATTGGTCGTCGAAGCTCGGCCCGCCGAATGCGAGGCCGAGAGAATTCCTGAGCTCGTCGGCGCGCCCGCCGGCACAGACGATCGCGAAGCTGCTGAGGACAGTCGCGAGACCGCTATCGGTGCGGCAGGTGATGGACACCCCGGTGGCGTGCTGGTCGATGGCGACTGCCTCATGACCCCACCGCGTCTCGATCAAAGGAGACGCCTCCACCCGTTCGGCGAGGATCTCTTCCGTACGCGACTGGGAGATGTTGACGAAGGGCGGGAAAGGCGAGTGACCTGGGTCCGCGAGTGTGAGCGCGAAGAGCTCCTGCTCACGCCAATAGGTTCGTGCTGTCCGCCAGGTAACGCCTTCGGCCGCGATCTGCTCGCCTGCGCCCACCGCCGCCCAGATGTCGAGCACGTCCCGGTGCTGGCAGATCGAGCGTGACCCGACGACATGGCGGGCTGTCCGCCGTTCGAGCAGCACGACGCGCAGGTTCCACCGGGCGAGCAGCAGGGCCGCACTTAGCCCCACCGGTCCACTGCCGACGACGGCGACCGGCCGCCCGGCCGTGGGAACGTACTCCGCGGTGCTCACTGACGCAGGTTAGTGCCGCTAGTGGTCGCGCCCGTGAGTCCCGCGGTGTAGGCGGAGTCCGGCCGGATGCATCGCAAGGCGGAGGAGGCGGCCGCTAGCGGCGCTGACGGCGACGACGACAACGGGGCGAGGCGCCGGCCGGGCCCGTCATACCCGCGCGGTACTTACGGGCGCGACCACTAGTCCTGGAGAGCGGCCCAGACTTCGCGGTCACGCTCGGCGGTCCAGATGCGCGGCCAGTCGATACCGTCGAGCTCGTCCCACAGCCGCTGGACGTTGAACGGCAGGGTGTGCTCGAAGATCGGCCATGATCCGTACGTTGGGGCGAGGGTTGCGTGTGTCCCCTCGAAGGCGCCCTTGACGGTTCCGCCCGCCGCGTGGACTGCGCCCACTTCGCGCTGCATCACCGCGAGGAAGTCGCGGGTCTGGGCGATGGCGGCACCGACAGCCTCCTCGCCGTACACGACCGCTCCCCGTCCACCGATCAACGCGCGTGCCCCGAGATCGGCCACCCGATCGAGCGTGCCACCGGCCCAGTCGTAGTGGAAGGCGTCACCTGTGTACAGCGCGGCTTGCGCCTCGACCAAGTCACCGGCGAAGAGGACCCCGTGACGAGGCAGCCAGGCGACGATGTCGCCGGCGGTGTGGCCTCGGCCGCAGTAGGCGAGGACAAGCTCGCCGCGATCACCCCCGAGGTCGATCGTGAGCCGGTCGTTGAAGGTCACCGTCGGCCAGGTCAGGCCTGGGATCGACGCCGGCTCCTTGAACAGTCGGGGCATACGGGCGAGCTCACTGGCCCAGTCCTGTTCGCCGCGCTCGGCGATGAGGTGCTTGGTCATGTCATGCGCAATGACGGCGACGGCGTCGAAAGCCGACGCGCCCAGAACCCGAACGGCGTGGTAGTGCGAGAGCGCTAGATAGCGAATGGGCTTGTCGGTGTGCTCTCGCAGTCTGGCGAGCCACTCGCGGGCGGCGACAGGTGTCGCGCGGGCCTCGATGCAGACCAGAAAATCCTCGCCTTCGACCGCGCCCACGTTCGGATCGCCCTGCGCGGTCAGCGCCCAAACGCCGTCGGCCACGACTTCGAGAGTCTCGGTCTTGGCATCGAGATCGGCCGACGACGCGAACGGTTTTGATCCCATCGGGCCTCCGCTCCATGGAGCGCGTCCGTGCGCTCCTGTCTCGTGTCGCCCTCGTACGAAGAAGCGCCACGCCTAACGTTTCTTGCTGCGACGCGCGGCCACAACACGGTAGACCCCGAACAAGGCGACGCCTGAGGCGGCGAGGGCGAGCAGGTTGCCGCCGAACGCCCACGGCGACTCCTCCCCGGTGCCGTCCTCGGATGTCTCCTTGGTCGGCTTGGGTGACGATGACCCTGACGGCTGGGGCAGTGCGCTCGGCGGGAGTGGGACCTGCCAGACCTGACTCCCGACACCTTCCGAACCAACGAGCAGCGACTTGGCATCCCTGGTGAAGGTCACGGCCTCGCCCTGCGGCTGCAGCGGCAGCGTGATGCGCGCCAGCCTGTCCCCGTCAGGTTCGGCGTAAATGTGGGCGAAGACATAGTCGCGCAGGACCATACGGCGCCCATCCGGTGAGAAGGCACCGTCGGTGATCGTCGGTGGCGCCGGGGCGATGCGGCGGAGCATGTTGACCTTGTCCTCGCTAAGCTCGTCCATCGGCGGGGCTATGTAGATCCCGGCGTCCTGGGACTCCTTCGAGACGACGTAGATGCGGTTCTCGCGCGGGTCGATAAGCAGCGCCTCTGCATTGCGCGGTCCGTCCTCGTACTTGAAGCGGAACCTCGTCGCGGTCAGCGTCTTCGTCGCGAGCGTGTCCTGCTCCAAGAAGCGATAAACCCAGACCTCAGGCCATGCGCCGCCGAAGTTGTCCCCGATGTCGCCGACAAAGATGGCGGGGGCGCCGGAAGGGCTCCTGCCGATGGCGATGCCTTCCCAATCCCTGGGTGTCACTCCGCGCAGGGTGTAGACGGCCCTGGTCTGGCCTTCGCGGTCAACCGCGTAGACCCTCGCCGCCGTTTCGTTGTCATTGTGTGTATAGACGATCCCGGGGTGGACGGCGCTCGATGCGAGCCCGCTGGACTCGGTGATGCGGTCGTCCGCATAGCTGAAGACCGGTCGCGGACCCGACTCCTGAGCTGAGGCCGGAAGGGCGGGCGAGAGCAGGATCGCCGGAGTCAGGACGGCAAACATGACGGCGCCCGCGACCGTCCGGCGTTCAACGGCCCGCTGCCTCGCGATACGAGGAGATCGCGATCCGCTCATCTCCACCGGCGGCAGGCTACCTGAGACACGAGGCCCCCTCCTCGAACCAACGCGGGTTCGGCCGGTCGAAGAGTGTGATCGCCGGAAGCTGCAGGCTGGATCAGCGGGCACGTTCCCCCTAGGCTGCTCTACCGCAGCTGTTGCGGCAGGTGGTCGGCCACGAGATCAGCCAGATAAGGCCGTACAGACCACTCGCGGACAAGGTCGGCATATTCCTCGATCAGCCGAGCCGTCGGCGGTGCGCCGGTGCGGACGGCACGGATCAGGACGTTACGCGGTGTGTGCTGGGTCGGGACGAACTCGATAACCTCGACGCGATAGCCGGCCAGGCGCAAGAGTGCCGCGCGCAACGCGTCGGTGAGCACGTCGGCGAACCGCTCCCTAAGGATCCCGTGCCGGGTCACCAGGCCGTATGGCCGCGGTGGCGCGGACCGCCGCAGCTGAACCTGAATGTTGTGGTGGCAGCACGGTGCGGCCAGGATCACCGGGGCCTGCCAGCGAATGCCGCGGGCAAGCGCGTCGTCGGTCGCGGTGTCGCACGCGTGCAGGGCGAGCACGAGGTCGGCGTCTCCGTCACCATCGGAGAAGTCGACCTGAGCGTCGCCGATCGTCCCCTGGATGAAGCGAACCCGATCCGACCAGCCGAGCCGGCGGGCGATTGCCGTGTTGCGGTCCCGCGCCTGTGCCTTGACATCGACGCCGACCAGCTCAACCGGTAGTCCGCGTCCGATCAGGAAGCTGTACGCGGCGAAGGTGAGGTAGGCGTTCCCACAACCAAGATCCACAACCCGTAGCGCCCGGCCCGGTCGGCCGTCCGCCTGCATGCCAAGGGCTGACCCGATGGAAGGCGCGGGCTCCTCCTCTTGCGGCCCGCCATGCTTAGTCAAGAGCGGCTCGAGTGCCCGGAGGAACTCCTCCACCTGCCGGTACTTGTCGCGCTTCGACGGCTTCACCGCACCATCGGCCGTCGTGATGCCCACCGCATACAGCATCGGATCGTCCAGCGGTAGCACCCGCGGCTTGATCCGGTCGTGGGCGCGGGCGGTCGGGGGCCGAGCGACCGACGCCGTGTGATCGGGACGGTCCAGAGGGGACTCCACCGCCGGTTGTGATGTGGTGCCGGCTCCTGGCCCACCGGGCGCTTCCGCGTCCCGCGGCGGCGCCGCTGACTGACGGGGGTCGGAAGCGGCACGGTGCAGCTGCCCATTCCCCTTCTTGGTCACCCGGAGCTGGACGGTCGTGTCCACAGTGTCGATATGCCAGCTACCGAACGGCTCGGCGAGAAGCTCCTTCACCGCGATCGCGGCGTCCGGCCCGTACTCCACGTTCTCGGTGAACGCGTGGCGCTCGTCGTACCGCACGATCTGCAGGCGGCGACCGGAGCGCAGGTCGACCGGCCTCAGCTCCGCGCGCCGCCAGCGCGGCGGGTCAGCACCGCGCCGAGTCCCCGCCGCGACAGCGCGGACGAGCCCGTCTGCGTCGAGGACCATGCGACCGATATCGGCCAGGGCCTCGTCGAGTGCCACCTGCATACCGTCAAGCTTCGCACCTGTGGACGGCGGAATGGTGGTGAGCGATCACCATCGACGCTCGGTGGACGCCGCTGGCGGGGGCCGCATCATGTCAGCGCGCTGATCACGACCACGAGGATGAGGAGGGCGAGGACGGCCGGGATCAGGTACCGCCGCGTACGGGGGTCCACAAGGGCCGAGGCTAACCGGTCTTCGTGGCTGGCCCGCCGCCTGCCCGAGCAGCGCCCAGTGGCCAGCTGTTGAGGGTTGTGTACGTCGGCTTAGCGCCGAGTCGACTCTGGATCAAGTGAATCGCGTCTGCCGTCCACGTAGCGCCGGCGAAATCGGCGACGGAAGTGACCAACGGGCGGAGGTCGGCGTCACCGCGGGCATGGCTCCTGGCAAGCGTGAGATGGGGCCGGTACGGGCGATCGGCGAGATCGACACCTGCGCGTCTGGCTGCGGCTGCAACGCTCACTGCGAGAGCGCGCAGGCGGTCCCGATCGCCCCCCACACCTGCCCACAAGATGCTGTGGGTGAAACGCCCGCCGCCGCTGAACGACACCTCGAACGCCTCGTGTCGGTGTGCGGCCCGCCCTAGCCGCTCGGCGAGTCCGGGCGTGCGACGCTCCTCGACCTCGCCGAGGAATGCCAGCGTGACATGCCACTGATCACGCTTGGACCAGCGGAGGTCGGGTGCCGTCTGGCGCAGTCGGTTGATCTCCGCCGCGATCTCGTCGAGCACGGCCGCAGGCGGTACCAACGCCACGAACAGCCGCATGACGGGCAGGGTCTCAGCCAGTCGAAGCCATGTCGAGGCGATCGGCGACGGGGCGCAGCGCCACGTAGGGTCGCCGGGCTCGCGGTCGAATGGACAGGCCCGTGCGGCGAGCGATGACATAAGCGATCACTATCGTCGCGCCCAGCGAGATCGCGCCGCCGCCGAGCAGGCTCCATCGCGGTCCGACCGCCTGGGCGAGCGCACCGATGATCGGGGCCCCGACTGGAGTACCGCCGAGGAAAACCATCATGTAGATCGCCATCACCCGGCCCCGCATTGCCGCTGTCGCGCCCAGCTGCATGATCGAGTTCGCGGCGGTGATGAAGGTCATGGCCGCGAAGCCGGTCGGGATCAACATAGCCAGGAACGTCCAGTACGACGGCATGAGCCCGCAGAGGACCTCTAGTGCACCAAAGGCAATCGCGGAGCCCACGACGAGTCTGATCCTTGGCCTGCCACGCCGGGCGGCTGCCAGGGCTCCCGCCAGCGTGCCGGTCGCGAGGGCGCTGGAGAGCAGGCCGAAGGAGTCCGCACCCCGTTCGAAAACCTGCTTAGCGAACAGCGCCATGGTCAGCTGGAAATTGAGCCCAAAGGTTCCGATGAAGAACACCGTGACGACGGTGAGCATGAGTGAAGGGCGCCGCGCGATGTATCGCACAGCGGCAGCCAGCTGACCCTTGCCCTTGGGTTGCGGCGGCGCAGGAGTTAGGTCGGCCGATCGCATTTTGCTGAGCGCGGTGAGCGTCGCCGCGAAGGAGAACGCGTTGAGCATGAACACAGGCCCGGTGCCGACGGCAGCGATGAGGACGCCTGCGACGGCCGGCCCGGCCAGCCTGGCGAGGTTGAACGACGCGCTGTTGAGAGCGACCGCGTTCGGGAGCCGCTCGGGCCCGACGATCTCGGACACAAAGGTCTGCCTCGCGGGGTTGTCGAACGCGGTGACTGTGCCCAGCAGGAACGCGAGGACATAGACGTGCCAGGCCTGCACCGCGCCGGTCACAGCCAGCACGCCCAGCATGAACGCCAGGGTCCCCATCGTCGATTGGGTGATCGCAAGAAGCCGCCGCTTCGAATAGCGGTCGGCCGCAATGCCGCCCCACGGACCGAACAGCAGGAAGGGCAGAAACTGCAGCGCGACCGTCAGACCGAGGGCGGAGGCCGACCCGGTCAGCTGCAGCACCAGCCAGTCCTGGGCC
The DNA here is from genome assembly GCA_046735375.1 of Actinomycetota bacterium. Taxonomy (GTDB): domain Bacteria; phylum Actinomycetota; class Actinomycetes; order JAKEEW01; family JAKEEW01; genus DASYTV01. Next base: position 38,816 of record JBKPTD010000007.1, read on the forward strand.
ACGCGCTGCATCCATGTTCCGATGTTCGAGATGACGGCCGCGCCGAAATAGAGCCGGTAGTTGCGGATGGTCAGTGATCGAAACGTTGGACTCATGATGCTGCGATGCGCTCCAGGATGGGTGTGGCGGCGTGCAGGACAGCTCGCTCCTCGGCAGTGAGTTCCGCGAGTCGCTTGGCCAGCCAGGCATCGCGCTTGCGGCGATCCGCACGCAAGATCGCAACCGCAGCTTTGGTTGGGCGGACGAGCTGCTGCCTCCGGTCGGTCGGATGGGGACTGCGCGTGATAAGGCCACGCTCTTCGAGACTGGCGAGGATCTTCGTCATCGAGGGCGGGCTGACCTTCTCGTGGTCGGCGAGCTCTCGCGGGGTGAGCTCAAGGTGTCGGTAGAGCGTGCCGAGGACGGCGAGCTGGGTCAGCGACAGCGTCAGATCGGTGCGCTCCTGGCGAAGCCTGCGCGCAAGCCGCAGAACGGAGAATCGCAGAGCGCTCCCCTGCACTAGATCCGCTGATGACAGCGCGGCCACAGTCTGCATATCGTTAGTTTACCTAACGAACTGTAATACCTGCAAACCCCGAATGCCCCTCACATGGAACGTACCAAAGAGGCTCACCGGGCTGCTTGTCTGCCCGCAGTGGCTGCCCGCCGAACTGGAGGTCGTGCTCGGCATCACCGACAGCCACCACGACAAATAATTAGCGATCCTTCGGCGACATGGCGAGCCAGAGTCGGGTCTGCGAGCCGTCGTAGCGGCGCTGCGCGGGCGAGCGAGAACGCAGTAGCGGTTAGGCCGTTCTGCGCGGGCCCAGGTCGGTTGGAGTCAGCCTCTGTGGGGGTTCGGTACCTGCTATCGCGCTCCTTAGGGAGCACGTCTACGCGTCCAAGAAGAGTCACCCAGCTCGGGGCGACCGTGACGAGCGGTGCGAGCGTGGCAGATCATGTCCCGTCTTTACCAGAGGCTCGCCGAGATCTCGGTAACCTCATGCCATGGGGAAGCGTCCCAGGTACGACCGCGTTGAGCCGTACCAGCCGCCTGAGCGTCCCGATGCCGCAACGCAGGCGCGACATGCCCGGTCGCATGCGAAAGACACGCCTGACGCTTCCGCCTCGGATGAATCTGGACCAGTGAGCGGCAGGCGAGGCCGTCCAGAGCCGGCCAAGCCGGGCGATCACGGCCAAGCCGCTTCGGCGGCACCACAGCCGGTGGATGTCGACGGCGTCGCAATCGTCACCGTCGGCACCATCCTGTGGGCGATCGCGTTCGTCGCGCTGCTGCCGTTCCGCAGCCGGCTAGCCGATCACAACATCGACTGGTGGCTGTGGACCTGCCTCGCCGGGGTCGCGATGGGCCTGTGGGGGATCAGCTACTGCCGTCGCCGTCGCAACCGGATCAGAGCCCGTGACGAGCGGCCTACGCCTCGTCAGACGTCGTCGTAACCGAACTCGTCGACGATCGGGGATGCCGCCCCGGCCGGCGTCCCCATCACGGCTGCCTCGGAGTGCGCGCCGCACCCGTGGTCGAGGGAGACAACTCGCCCGTCGCTGGGCGAATACTCGTTCGCGCAGACGCCGAAAGCATGCCGCAGCGAACCGCGCAGGCTCATCAGAAAGCCGCAGGTCGAACACTGGGCCGGGGCCGATTCGGCCATCGGCGAATGCGGGCCGCCCTCACCGGAATACCACCGTTTCGCGGCGAGCTCGGCACCGTACTGCGAGAGCACGCGTGACCTGCCCAGGCCGAGCTCGTACGCCACCGGCGAGGTCTGGACGAACTCGTCGGGTTCCTCCTCGGCACCGGTGTAGCCGGGATCGAGCCGTTCGTCGTCCTCCGCTGTCGGCAGCAGGTCGCCCGCCCGCAGATCGCCCGGACGTAGCCGTTCGCTCCACGGCACCCAGGCCGGCGCCAGCAGCGCCTCCGCACCTGGCAGGAGGACCACCTCGTCCACGGTGACCGACCTGGCGCGCGAGGCCCGCGCGACGGTGGCCGCCCACCGCCAGCCGTGATAGCCGGCGGACAGGCAGTCGAAGTAATGAGTGACGACCCGGTCGGCGTCAGGTGTTACGCCGAGGTGGACACCGACATGATCGGCGCCGGCGACCTCGACGGCGGCAGCACGCGCGAGATCGACCGCGGCCGCGCACTGCGCGTCCGCGGTCTTTGATCGACTTCGAGGCCCGCTGCTCACCGCCCCGATTCTGGCGTACGTACCCCCGCTCGGGCGAATTCGATCGATCACCTGACCCGTTTGGGAAGGGAGAAGGGGTGCAGACCGCGCCGAAACATGGCTTGTGGCGTGCCGCGGGTCGGGCAGGATTGTGATGTGAGCGACGACTTCGGCCGAGGGGGTACCGACAGCGCACAGCGTGCGCTGGAGGCGGCCAAGTCGACGGCGGCTTCGATGGCCCGGTTCAGCAGCGGCGCCGCCAAGGGCACCGTCCGCAGAATCAGGAGAGCCACCCACGCGGGCGGCGCAGGAGAATCGGGCCTGGCCAAGGTCATCGAGCTGCAAGCGTTCAACGCCGCAGGGGACACCTTGATCGCGGTGTCCCTGGCCGGCACCCTGTTCTTCGACGTACCGCTGGGCGAGGCGCGCGGAAAGGTTGCCCTGTACCTCCTGATCACCATGGCGCCGTTCGCGATCGTGGCACCGGTAGTCGGGCCCCTCCTGGACCGACTACGCCACGGCCGACGCTGGGCGCTCGCCACGGCGATGCTGGCTCGCGCATTCCTCGCCTGGGTCATGGCCGACGCCGTGACGGGTGGCCTCGCTCTCTACCCCGCAGCCTTCGGCGCGCTTGTCGCCTCGAAGGCACAAGGTGTCCTGCGCGGTGCCCTCGTACCCCGGATGCTTCCGCCGTCGACCACACTCGTCCGTGCCAACGCCCGGGTTTCGATGGCAGGCACGATCGCGATGCTCGTCGCCGGACCGATCGGGGCCGCGCTCGCATGGATCGGCCCGCAGTGGTCGCTCCGGGCGGCCTTCGTCGTCTTCGCGATCGGCATGGTGCTCGCCCTCAAGCTCCCCCACCGGGTGGACGCTCCCGTTGACGACGGCGAGCAGGAGGAGCCAGAGCGAACGGCCATCGGTGAGATCGTCGGCAAGCCGCGCGGTGTCAGCGGCGGCGTCGTCATGGCCCTGCGGGCAAACGCGGCCTTCCGCGCGTTCTCCGGCTTCCTGATCATCTATTTGGCGTTCCTGCTCAAGAGCCAGCCGCTCGAGGGGATGTCCACGACCGCGATGTATGCGCTCGTCGCCACCGGGGCTGCCATCGGCAGCTTCCTCGGCACCGCACTCGGCTCGCGGCTACCGGCGCGCTCGCCCGAGCCTGTGATCATGCTGCTGATGATCCTGGAGACGCTCACCCTTGCCGTGAGCGCCCTGTGGTACGGAGTGGTCAGCGTCGTCGGCCTTGCCGCAGTTGCCGGCTTCAGTCAGTCGCTGGGCAAACTGGCGCTGGATGCGTTGTTGCAGCGGGATGTCGACGAGGGGATTCGCGCGTCTGTCTTCGCGCGCGTGGAGACCTTGCTTCAACTCACCTGGGTTCTCGGCGGTTTCGCCGGGATCGTGCTCACGCTGTGGCGCGGAGCCGGCGGCGGTATCAGCTTCGGCGCCGCCGCGATCTTGATGTTCCTCACACTCGTCTACGTCATCCGCGGACTTGCCCGATCGCGGCGCCGCCGCTCCGCAGCCGACGGCACACTCGAGGCGGCCGCGGTCCCCGGCTCCCAAGCCCACTGACAGCACCGCGGGAAGCTGACCGAGACGGCCCGTTGGCGTGTCAGGCTTGGAGGTCGTCGGCGACGGCGCGCAGGACAGCCGCGATCTTCGGTGCATCCGGCGGATACTTGCCGCGGCGCAGCGAGTTGGATAGTCCGTCGAGCAGCTTGATGAGGTCCTCCACGATGGGCACCATCTCGTCGGGCTTCTTGCGCTTGGCCTTCGCGATCGACGGTGGCGCTTCGAGCACGCGTATCGCAAGCGCCTGGTCGCCACGGCGACCTTCGGCGACTCCGAACTCAACTCGCTGTCCGGGCCGCAGTGCAGGCACGCCCTCCGGGAGCGCGGAGGAGTGTACGAAGACGTCCGAGCCGTCGTCGCGCGAGATGAAGCCGAAGCCCTTCTCGCTGTCGAACCACTTGACCTTGCCGGTGGGCACCAAAACCTCGTTCATGAAGTGAACTGCGGCCGGCGGGCCGCACCGTTGCTGCCGGCCAAACCGGCCGACGGCCCATCTAGGCTACCGACCGCCCTGGAACCGCCCAACCCGGATCCGGCCTGCCGATTGAGGCAATGAACCCGGTCTGGAGGGCTGGCACGCGCCGCCGTACCAGAACCGGCCATCCCGCCAACACTCACGGTGCCCCCCTTTCATGCCACGCACGTTTTAGCGTCGTGCGAGCGTGATGGTCGGTGGCAACGCTCATGTCCATTGCGAGATGAACCACGGTGTCAACGCCGCTGAAACGGCCGGCGATCACGGATCACGGATTGCTCGCCCCTGGGTCGCGCATCAATGCCAGCAAACTGTGGCGCCCTAGGCGTGCCAGCGAGCTCGAAGGGCTTCGTTCATGGAGCCAGACCGGAAGCCACGGGGGTCGACTGCTACCTCGGAGAAGCCCGCCGCCCGCACCGCCGCAAGGGATTCCCCCATGTCGGCGACTCGATCGACGACGCCGGCATCGACCTCGATCCTGGCGCGATCCTCGCCGAGATCTCGTACACGAAGATCACGGACGTCGATGCCCGCCCCGCTCAGGGCGGCACGCAGCGCCTGCTCCGCGCGCTCCACCCGGGCGAGACCGGCTGATGTGATCGTGATGCCGTAAGCGAGCCGGCTGGAAAGGCAGGCTGCCGCGGGCTTGTCCCAGGTCCTCAGTCCCCACGCACGGGAGGCCTCGCGCACCTCCGGCTTAGTGAAGCGCGCGTCCCGCAGCGGCGTGACGGCGCCGCGCTCGGCCGCGGCCCGGATACCCGGGCGGAAGTCGGCAACGGCGTCGTCCTGGTTAGTCCCGGTGAGGACGTAGGCAAGGCCGTGCTCGGCGGCCAGCGGCACGAGCACATCCAGCAGCTCTGCCTTGCAGAAGTAGCAGCGGTTCCCCGCGTTCGCCCGGTAGCGCGGGTCGTCGAGCTCTTCCGTGCGCGGCCTCAGGTGGCGGACGCCAAGATCTCGAGCGAAGGCGGCCGCCTGGTCCAGCTCGGACTGGGGAAGGCTCGCCGAAACGGCCGTCGCCGCGACGACATTCCCAGGGCCGAGCGCGCGGACGGCGGCAGCAAGGACGAAGGCGGAGTCGGCCCCGCCGGAAAACGCGACCAGAACGGAACCGAGGCGGTGCAGGTGTGCATCGAGATCGGCAACCTTCTGGTCGAGGACGAAGCCGTCCAGCCAAGAGGAAAAGTCGTCCAGTGACGCGAGCACGACATCGGCGCCGGCGGCGGTTAGGTCAGCTGCGGAGACCGGACCCGTGGTCACGCCAACGGCGACCGCACCCGCGGCCTTCGCCCCGACCATGTCCGACTCGTGGTCGCCCACGTAGATCGTCGCCCCGTGCTCGGCAAGGGCCGCTCCCTTGGCGGGACCCCATCGCCAACCGACCAGGTCGTCCACCGGGATGTCGAGATGATCAAGGTGGAGTCGCGCGTTGGGTTCGTACTTCGCCGTGACCACGACCACTCGGCCGCCATGCCGATGGACGGTGTCGACCGCGGCGCGCGCCCCCGGCAGGAGCGATGTGCCGGCGATGGCGAAGGTGGGATACAGGGCGCGGAATTCGCCCGCTCGCGCACCAACCTCGTCGGTGGGGAACCAGTTGGCGAGTTCAACCTCCAGCGGCGGGCCCAGCCGGGAGACCGTCGCCTCCACGTCGATCGGTACCCCGGTCCGCCGAGCCAGCTCTGCCCAGGTCGCGGCGATCCCGGATCGGCTGTCGATCAGCGTCATGTCGAGGTCGAATCCCACCACCAGCTCTCGCACGGCCGCCAGCCTATGTCGGCTTGGGTGTGCCGAAGCGGGCCGCAATGAGCAATGCAGGGCCCGACGCGGAGGACAAGGCCGTGCGGAGGGGTCGAGCTTTGGCGGCGTGCGTACACATCAGCACGGTCAATCGACGCTCAGATGGGATAAAGCAGTGCTTAAGGGCAAGAGGTAGGCCCGTTGACCGTGTTGCGCTGTACCGCCGGCAGGGTTTGGTCGGTGCGCCGGGTTCCTAAGACGTGCGATCGGCCTGCCAACGCCCCTGCAGGGTCGCCAAGATCAGGTCGGCACACCGCGATCGGTTGTAGAGCACATCCTCATAGGTGAGCTCCAGCAGCGCCCACCCCGCGCGCTCGATCGCATTCCGGCGGCGACGGTCCTTGCGGAAAGCACCGTGGTCGGCGTGGTGGGCGAAGCCGTCATGCTCAATCGCGAGCCGGACAGGGCGACCGCGCCATTGAACGACTGCAAGGTCTACCCGTGCCACGAGGTGGCCATTGCGACGGATCTCGTGCTGCAGACTCGGCTGAGGTAATCGTTTGTCGGTCATGAATACATACCTCGCGAGGCTCTCGCCAGGTGACTCGGCAAGGCCGCTGGCTGCGAGGCTGACCCGCCGAGCACCGCGGGAGCCAGGGCCTTGGCTCAAACCGACCGATTCACGAAGACTGCTCTCGTCGACAAGGCCCATTCTGAGCGCAGAGTCGGCAATGACGAGCGCCTCATGAGCAGCCATCGTCCGCGCGCAGTCCAAGACCGTACGTAAGGGCGTGGTGACAGGAATCGGAGCGCAAACGGTATCGGTTGGGCCGAGCGAAACCCGATGGACGATCGCATCGACGGCCGGGATCCGGCTGTGGTTCTCGGCTACGGCCACATGCGCCCCAGGCAGGTCGACAAGGTCCATTCCCCAGAAGGATGCCGCCGAGGCATGAGAGACATAGCCGCTGGCGAGAACAGCGGCGACATGTACGGGGTGCGTACCTGGCAGCGCGTAGACGCCTCGACCCGCTCGCACAACATCGTTGGCAGCGACAGCCGCGCCTAATGCGCGCCGCGAAACGCCCGCGGCGGCCAGACCCTGCCATCTAGCAACACCACCGCGTGCCTCGAGCGCGTCGATCGGATGCATGATCGCGATGTTGGCATGGGAACGGGGCCCTGAGCCGGCCTGTGAATACGGCGCGTGGTACTGCTCGCGTACACATCAGCACGGCCAACGATCGGACATAGCCGGCATTGGGTGCCGTAAAGGGAGGCGGCGCGTCGATTGACCGTGTTCTCTTGCACGGCAGCAAAGTGGTTGCGCCGTACGCCGGACAAGATGCTTGCAAGGCTCACTTGTTCCGCGACCGACCTGCACTCGCCCGGAGCAACTTCAACCGATGGCGTCGCAGCGAGTGATCCGTGGGGCCGGCGGCGCAGCGACGCAGGTCAGAGGGGTGCGAGCGACTCGACAAGTGGCTTGAGCTGTGATGGTCCGAAGTGTGGAATGCGATCGTTTGGGCACACCGGACGCATGGTTAGGTACGCATCTCGCACGCGAGGCACCGCGGACGACGTCGGATGGGGCATCGCTTCGCTCGTCTGGCTGCTTGCCGTCGTGGCCGCGGCCTTCCTAGTTCTCTACATCATCCTCGTTCTCTTCGAGGCCAACCCAAGCAATGATCTCGTCAACTTCATCAGCGACGTCGCGAACAAGCTGGCATGGGTCTTCCGTGACCTGTTCAACGTCGCCAACAGGAAGCTCGAGATCGTCCTCAACTATGGCCTGGCCGCAGTGGTCTATCTCGCAGTCGGCCGTGTCGCCGCTCGCGCATTGAACCGCGTGTAAGACCAGCGCGCAGCGCTCACGAACTGGACACCCCGCTCGCCGCCGCCGAGAGGGGGTGTCCAGCTGTCCGGGGGCGTCTACCGACGGTTGCGCCGTTCGCTGACCAGCCGCAGCAGCAAGTAGCCGGCGGAAAGGAACCCGGCGACCCACGGCCAGTAAGAGAAGAAATCGCCCAGCGCGCCCATCGCCCGGTGGAACCGCTGGTCGGTGCTACCGGTCCGATCCTGGGCCTCCGTCACCCACACGATGAAGACTCCGGTGCCTAGCGTGACCGCCGGAACGATGACGAATGCGATCGACTTGTCCCGGTAGTTCCAGACCTTCGAAGGCACCGTGAGCGCGACCCCTATCAGAAAGCCGAGGTAGCTGAGAAATACGGTGCCGATGGTGTAGAAGAGGAGCGCGCCGATCTCGAGCAGATTGTGGCCTTTGACGAGAGCGGTCGCCTTGGACGGTGCCTCCGACAGGGTCGCGGGCGCCCAGGAGCGGTCGCCGTTACGCGCGAGTATTCCGCGCCGCCAGACCGAACCCTCTCGTTCGCCGCCGGTGCCCGGCACTGGCGTCACCGTCGGGGCCACCAAACCGATGTACGGGGCGGGCTGATTCGCCTGCCTGGCCGGATCGTCCGCCCGGTCGGTCCCGGTGCCGTCGTTGAAGACCATCGTTTCGTCATCCGTTCGCGGGTCACCAGTCCCCGAATGGTCCGCCCGCCCTACCGACCTGGCCACCAGGAGTTCGGCAGAGCCCAGCAGGGCGAGAATCCGCGGGATCTGAGCACCGCGCTGGCGCTCGGTCTCGATCCGCAGCCGGACATCCTCGACAAGTTGGACACGGTCGAGTGGAGCGAGGCGGCCCTGAGCAGCGTCGGCGACCCGGCCAAGGTATTCGTAAATGAGCTGGTCGTCCTGGATGGTCATGAAGTCGGCTCCTGGCTGCGGCGTACCCCGCACGGCAACCTCATACTTGCGCAGGACCGCATGTCCGTCACGCCGAAGCGCCGACTGGCGACAGGAGACAAGGACGCTCAAAGGCTCAGGCAAGCACGAAATAACGAAGCCAGATGTACGGGACGCAGACGAGGAGGGATACCGCCGCGACGACGGCGCCATATCTCGTGAACTCCCAGAACCCGATCGGATAGCCGTTGCGCTTCGCGATCCCGACCACGACGACGTTCGCGCTGGCGCCAACCGCCGTAGCGTTCCCGCCGAGGTCGGCGCCCAGGGCCAATGCCCACCAGAGCACCGTCGGATCGGAGCCTGCCGGGGCGTGCGCAACGAGCTCAGACACGACGGGAGCCATCGTGACCACATATGGGATGTTGTCCACGATCGCCGAGAGGCCGGCGGAGATCCACAGCAACAGCATCGAGGCATAGAACAGCCGACCGTCGATCACGTCGGCAGCGAAGTCAGCCAGATCCTCGATCACGCCGACCTTCGTGAGCGCACCGACGAGGATGAACAGACCCATGAAGAACGCGAGCGTCTCCCACTCGACCTCCTCGAGGTAGTCGCTGGCGTCGAGCCGGCTGGTGACGACGAGCAACCCCGCGCCGAGGAGCGCGACGATCGATGGATCGGTGTCGAGTGGACCGCTCAGTACGAAGCCGGCGATAACCAGCGTGAGGATGACCAGTGAACGGACGAGCAGCCGAGGATCGCTGATCGCCTCGCGTTCGGTAAGCTCCATCACCTCCTCGGCCCGGGCGGCGTCAAAGACGTACTCCTTGCGGAAGAGCCACCGGCAGAGCGCCAGGAACACCACGAGGATCACCGCGACGATCGGCGCGAGATTCACCAAGAAATCGTTGAACGACAACCCACCATGGCTGCCGATGATGAGGTTGGGCGGATCCCCGATGAGTGTGGCCGTGCCTCCGATGTTGGACGCCAATGCCTGAGCAATGAGGAACGGCGCGGGTCGTAAGCCCAACCGGTCGCAGACGAGCAGGGTGACCGGAGCCGCCAGGAGGACGATCGTCACGTTCGGCAGGACAGTCGACGCGAGGGCGGTGATGAGGCAGAGCATCACCATGACCCGGTACGGGCGCCCGCGCGCACGTTTTGCCGACCAGATTGCCAGGTACTCGAACAGCCCGGTCTGTTTGAGCACACCGACCATGACCATCATCCCGAACAGCAGGAAGATGACATTCCAGTCGATGCCCGTCTCTTGCGAGAAGAAGATGTCGTTCGCGCCGACGACGCCGACAGCGAGGACGATCGCGGCACCGCCGAGAACGGCCACCACCCGGTGGACCCGCTCGGTTGCGATGAGCGCATAGACGCCGACGAAGACGGCAATGACGAGTGCAGTGGTCACGCGGGCGTCATTTAGTCGGTCCAGGCTCGGCAGGACCGACATCCCCGCGACCGGGGTCCGCTCGTCCGAGATCGGTGGGGTTCCGGCCGGTGGGAGGCTCGACTGGGCGCGACGGCCCCTCGTCGGCAGGACGCACCGAGCGCGGCAACAGCAAGACGAGTAGCTGCGAGACAGTCACCGCCCCCACCAGTTGGTCCCGCTCTACCACGGCCACGAGGGGGCTGTGCCATCGCGCCATCACGGCTGCGATCTCAACTGCGGTCGCGTCGCCATCGACGACTGGGAGCTCATCGCGGCGTGGCGGCAGGAGTTGCTGAACCGTCTTTCCAATCAAGGCTTCGCTGAGCCTGTCCGCGTGCCGCTCGTCGAGAACGTGGGCGAGAGAGAGGTCCTCCTGGATGTATCCGGGGATCATGAAGCGCAAAACTTGCGAGCCGGGAAGAATCGCGTACGGCCTACCCGTTCGATCGAGAACGATCAGCCCTGGCAACCGGCGCCCGGCGAGCAGTCGGGCCGCCTCAATCGCCTCGGTATCGACTGTGACGAGCGGGTACGGCTCGGCGATCTCCCTGGCTCGCATACTCGGCGAGCGTACTCACGCCCCCCCCGCCATACCGATCAAACCACGGCAGCCGGACCGCCCCGCCGTCCAGGCCGGCGAAACCTGTGTGCGATCGGCTGGTTGCGCTGGTAATGTCGCCCGTCCCCCCTTCCGTCATGAACTTCAGCCCGTATAGCCATGTCTGTGCGGGCCTAAGGTCGCGCGGCGATCGTCCCGAGCCGCCCTCCTGCCACCGTTGACCAGACACCAGCCGCACCCGCTGGAGGCGCCGGATGACCCAGGACGACAGGAGAACAACCAGCCATCCACCGAGACCCGATGCCGACTCAGGCGCCGGCTCTGACGCCACCGAGCCGCCGGAACTCGCCGCTGAGCGGCGGCACCTGGCCGACTCTCGCGCCGCGCTGCGCCGGATGCGCGAATACGTCCTCTCACTCGAGGCGCAGGGCGCGGACCGACTCAACACCGAATTCCTCAGAGCCGCCCTCTATCACCGTGCTGCTGCGCTCGTCGACCACCCGGACACGCCATTGTTCTTCGGCCGGCTCGACTTTAGTCCCCCGGACCACGCCACCCACTACGTCGGGCGCCGCCACGTCCACGACGCGGCCGGGCATCCCATGGTGCTCGACTGGCGGGCGGAAGTATCGCGTGCGTTCTACCGCGCCAGCACCCGCGATCCGATGGGCTTGCTCCGCCGTCGCCGCTTCGGCTTCTCCGGCGGCGAGCTGACCGCATACGAGGACGAGCAGCTCGACCACCTCGAGGACTTCGCCGATGACGCTATGACCGGCGCGAGAAGCAGAATCCTCACCGAGGAGATCGAGCGACCGCGCGTCGGTCCGATGCGCGACATCGTGGCCACTATCCAGCCCGACCAGGACGACCTGGTGCGAGCGGACCTCGGCACCACCCTCTGCGTACAGGGAGCGCCAGGGACCGGCAAGACCGCGGTTGGTCTGCATAGAGCCGCCTACCTCCTCTACGCGTTCCGGGAGAGACTCGCCAGGTCTGGGGTGCTCGTCGTCGGCCCGAACAGGGCATTCCTTCGCTATATCGGCAACGTTCTCCCGGCCTTGGGTGAGCTGGACGTCACCCAGGTGACCGTCGGCGAGCTGGTCGGGCACGTGCCGATCCGCGGAGTCGACAGCGACGACGTCGCCCAACTCAAGGGTGACGCGAGGATGGCCGCAGTCCTCGCCGCTGCTCTGTGGTCGCACGTCCGCGCCCCAGCCGAAGGACTGGTCCTCACTCGTGGGTCGCGCCGGTACCGTCTTGCGGCCCATCGCCTCGCCGAGCTTGTCGACAACCTGCGGACCCGCGGGCTGCGGTACGGCTCTGCGCGCGCGCTGCTCCCCCAGTCAGTGGCCGCGGCGATATGCACCCTGATCGAGTACGACGGGATCGCGACGGATGACCGGACTGAATCCGCGATCGCGCGATCACGCGAGGTTCGGACGTGGGTCGATTCGGTATGGCCGAAGGTCGATCCCGCGGCACTCGTCGGGCGGCTTCTCACCGAGCCCGATCTTCTCGCGGCCGCTGCCAGGGGCATCCTCGACCCGTCTGAGCAGCTGCTCTTGCTGCAGCCTGCCCCATCTCGCGGACCCCGCGGGCTGCGCTGGACCCTCGCGGACGCGGTGCTCGTGGACGAAGCGGTTGACCTTGTCGAGCGGATCCGCGGCGTCGGCCACGTCATCCTCGACGAGGCGCAGGACTTGTCGCCGATGCAATATCGCGCCGTCGGGCGGCGCTGCGCGCTGGGGTCGGCCACGGTGCTCGGTGACCTCGCCCAGGGCACCACAGCTTGGGCTACCGCTCAGTGGGAGGCAGCCCTGGCGCATCTCGGCAAGCCCGAAGCGAAGATCGAGGAGCTGACAGAGGGCTACCGGGTGCCTCGGCAGATCATCGACTTCGCCAGCCGGCTGTTGCCGGCGATCGGTTTCGGGCTTGCCGTCCCGACCTCCGTACGGCAGGCAGCGGGCTCTTTGGTCGTTACCGGCCTCAACACCTCCCGGCGCCTCGACGCCGCGGCAGCCGAAGCTGCCGATACCGCTCTCGCGGAGCCGGGCTCCATCGGGCTGATCTGCGCGGACGGGCGCGCGCCACGGTTGGCTCGAGCACTGCGTTCAGCGGGGATCGAGCACACGGTTCTGGGTGACGAGGGCCTGGAGACCCGGCTGACGGTCGTACCCGCCTCCCTCGTCAAAGGGCTCGAGTTCGACCACGTCATCGTCGTTGAGCCGGCCGAGATCGTGGCGGCTGAGCTGCGGGGGCTCCGCCGCCTCTATGTCGTTCTCACCCGCGCGGTATCCCGCCTGACCGTGCTGCACGCCGAGCCTCTGCCGGTGGAGCTGGCAGCTGCGCCGGCTCCTACGCCGAGCGCTGCCTAGTCGGCTGGACGCCCCCGACCTCCCCGTGTTCTGGGTCCAAGAACACCAGGCCCATCCATCCGATCGCGGGCGAGGTCCCACGCACGAGGCCGCCGAATGTCAGACCGGGCGAATAGGTTGGGTGGCGTGGAAGAGCGTGACTGGGGGGCCGTGGATACGCCGCTCGGGATGGTGTTCGTGAGCACCACAGAAGCGGGCGTGCGAGGCGTGAAGCTGCCCGGTTCATGCGCTCCCGTCGGCCATATCAGCAGCGAACCGACCGGCGGGCTGGCTGCGGCGGTCGAGGAGATCGGCGCCTATTTCGACGGACAGTTGCGCAGCTTCACGCTGCCGATCGACTGGTCCCGCGTCGACGGGTTCCGCAGGCGAGTGCTGTCGGCGCTCTATGGCGGCGTGCCCTTCGGCTCGCTGATCTCCTACGGCGATCTCGGTGCACGAGCCGGTGATCCCACGGCGGCACGGGCGGTCGGGGAGGCGATGGCCGCCAATCCATATCCGATCGTCGTCCCATGCCACCGTGTCGTGGCGAACGACGGCCTGGGCGGGTTTGGTGGGGGCCTGGATATGAAGCGCTGGCTGCTCGCGCACGAGGGTGTGCTGCCCCCGATGCTCGACTTCGGCTCGTGACGAGGCCGGGGACGGACGGCAACGTCGGCCGGCCGCCTACCGCGCGTCCTGTCGCCGCGACTGTGTCCGGGTGGGTCGCCCTCTGTCGGCGTGTCGGCGCCGTTGTGCCGGAACCTCGACTTCGCTCGGCGGCCGAAGGGTTGCTCGAACGCTGGAGTGAACCACACCGGCGCTACCACAACAGGAGCCATCTGGACCGGGTCTTGGCTACGCTCCGGCAGCTGGCGGCCGACGAAGGTGGGGAAACCAGCTCAGGGTCGGCTGACCTCGGCGACCTCGCTGCCCTCGCGGCCTGGTATCACGACGCCGTGTACGAGCCGACCCGCTCCGACAATGAGGAGCAAAGTGCTGCCGCTGCCCGCAGGCAGCTCGCACAGCTCGACGTAGCGAAGGGGATCGTCGGAGAGGTCTCCCGGCTGGTGCTCCTCACCAAGAGCCACGCGCCCGCTCAGCACGACCGCGCTGGCGCGCTGCTCTGCGACGCGGACCTCGCCATCCTCGCGACGCCGGCAGACATCTACGACGCATACTCGGCGGCGATCCGTGCCGAGTACTCATACGTTTCTGAGCAGGATTATCGCGCTGGGCGCGCCGCCGTTCTCGGCGCGCTCACCGCGCGGCCGCGTCTGTTCCACACCGGCCACGGTTGGGCCGCATGGGAGCAACCGGCTCGAGGCAACATCGCCCGGGAGCTCCAAGAACTGAATGCGCCATGATGCCGGCCACCGCAGCGGAGAGCATGAGACGAGCTGGGCCCGTTCGGTCGTCCCACACACTCGGCTGTCGCAGTGAGCCGATGACGCTGGCGCCGGGATGCGCTGCTGCCCTCGTGCTGCCGAGTCATGCAGACGGTCGCGAAGAGCGATCCTTGCGACGGCGCAGACCGGCAGCGGCAAGGCGCCGTACCAACTCGCGGGACGAGACCGGCAACGCCCCCGCCGCGATGACGTCCGCGCGCCGCTCCTCAGGGACGTCGTAGTGGTCGCGATCGAAGCCTCGCCGCGGAATTCCTGTGCGTTCGGCAAAGGCGTGCAGCTCCACGAGCGAGACGTCGCTGACGACGTGGCACCACAGCCGACCGCGGCCCGGCCACGAGGCCGGATCGACAAGGATCGTCACCGACTAATCGTCGCCCATGGTCGCCAATGGATGTTTGCCAGGCCTACGAGGGGTGGGTAGACACCAATGCGATGAACCTCGATCAGATGCTGCTCACGATCAGAGCTCTCGTCGTCTGCGACCTCGCCGCGGCGGGCTGCGCGGACGCCCAAACGGTCTCCGTCGTCGAGTCCGCTGTGAGCGGTCGACGGTGGTGGGTGGAGGAATGGCCGGAGGGCGCGCCCTATCTCGCCGGCCAGGTCGCACAGGATGTGCAGGAGACGCTTGCCGAGGTGTACGGCCGATGGCCGATTTGCCCGCTGCACGGCGACGACGGGCTCCACCATGAGCTGACCATCTCGCCCGAGCTTGGGGAGGACCCACAGTGGACCTGTGAGGAGTACGGCGTCACGCTGGCCGCCCTCGGTGACCTCGAGGGCTGGGTGGCTCCAGTCCGATAGACATCGGCGCTTGTCACGACAAGGCGGGGCGGTCCCGGTTGGGACCGCCCCGCCTTTCGCTTATCGAGCTGGAGAGACTCCGAGCCTGAGGCTCAGAAGTCCATGTCGCCGCCGCCGGGCATGCCGGCGGGGGCCTTCTCCTTCTCGGGCTTGTCGGCGATGACCGCCTCGGTCGTGAGGAACAGGCCGGCGATCGAGGCCGCGTTCTGCAGAGCCGACCTGGTGACCTTGGCCGGATCAATGATGCCAGCCTTGATCATGTCGACATACTCACCGGTCGCAGCGTCCAGACCCCAACCGGACTCGAGCGTCTTGACCTTCTCGACGACAACGCCACCCTCGTGGCCGGCGTTGATCGCGATCCGCTTGAGCGGCGCTTCGACGGCCACCCGGACGATGCCGGCGCCGGTCGCCTCGTCACCCTCGAGGTCGATCTTCTCGAATGCCTTCATCGAGGCATGAAGCAGGGACACACCGCCACCGGCTACGATGCCCTCCTCGACGGCCGCCTTCGCATTGCGGACGGCGTCCTCGATGCGGTGCTTGCGCTCCTTGAGCTCGACCTCGGTGGCCGCGCCCGCCTTGATGACGGCGACGCCGCCGGCGAGCTTGGCGAGCCGCTCCTGCAGCTTCTCCCGGTCGTAGTCGGAGTCGGACCGCTCGATCTCGGCGCGGATCTCGTTGACCCGGCCGGAGATCTGCTCGGCGTCGCCAGCACCCTCGACGATCGTCGTCTCGTCCTTGGTGACGACGATCTTGCGTGCCCGGCCGAGCAGCTCAGGGCCGACGTTCTCGAGCTTGAGACCGACCTCTTCGCTGATGACCTGGCCGCCGGTGAGGATGGCGATGTCCTGGAGCATCGCCTTGCGGCGATCGCCGAAGCCGGGCGCCTTGACTGCAGCCGACTTGAACGTACCGCGGATCTTGTTCACGACGAGCGTGGCCAGGGCCTCGCCCTCGACATCCTCAGCGATGATCACCAGCGACTTACCCGACTGCATGACCTTTTCCAGGACCGGCAGCAGGTCCTTGACCGCGGAAATCTTCTGGTTGGCGATGAGGATGTATGGATCCTCGAGCACCGCCTCCATGCGCTCCGGGTCACTGACGAAGTAGGCCGAGATGTAGCCCTTGTCGAAGCGCATACCCTCGGTGAGCTCGAGCTCGAGGCCGAAGGTGTTGCTCTCCTCGACGGTGACGACACCCTCCTTGCCGACCTTGTCCATCGCCTCGGCGATCATCTCGCCGATTGCGGTGTCGGCAGCTGAGATCGAGGCCGTCGAAGCAATCTGCTCCTTGGTCTCGACATCCTTCGCCATGTTGGCGAGTTCCTCGCTGATCCGCTCGACGGCGGTCTCGATGCCCTTCTTCAGGGCCATCGGGTTGGCGCCGGCAGCGACGTTACGGAGGCCCTCACGGACGAGCGCCTGGGCAAGGACGGTGGCCGTGGTCGTACCGTCACCGGCTACGTCATCGGTCTTCTTCGCAACCTCTTTGACGAGCTCGGCGCCGATCTTCTCCCATGGGTCCTCGAGTTCGATCTCCTTGGCGATGGACACGCCATCGTTGGTGATCGTGGGGGCGCCCCACTTCTTCTCGAGAACAACGTTGCGGCCCCTGGGGCCGAGTGTGACCTTGACGGCGTCGGCGAGCTGGTTCATACCCCGCTCGAGTCCGCGCCGCGCCTCCTCATCGAAAGCGATGATCTTGGCCATGTGGTTGGTTCCTCCCGGAACTCCGGATGGATTGGACCGAACCCGACGCCCGCGACGGACGACTCCGTCCCCTGCGGCGATCCGTCCCGCCCCAGGAGCCGAAGCCTCGCCGGCTCGGCCGCATGCTGTCTCTCTGCTGCCCGACTCTTATCACTCTCGGGGGCAGAGTGCTAACGCCAATCATTAGCACTCTCCCTCCCCGAGTGCAAGCTCACGGCGTGAGCGCTGGTGTGGGACCGCGCACACGGGCGGAGGGTCCCAGCGGCTGGAAACTGGGGGCTGGCAATGTCGCCGTAACCGTCTAACGTGCCCAGCATGGGGGACCGGCTCAGCGCGGCGGATCTAGGCGCCGCGACTAAGTACGTCCAGGCACACGGCAGCGAGCTCGATCGAGCGCGACTAGCCGCGCTGGTCGATGGTGCGCCCGTGACCGAGAAGACGGTCGCCCTGGCGGTATGTGATCAACTTGGCAACGGCGGATTCCCGGCTCCGTGGAGCAGCGGCAGCGGCTCCCTCGATGCGACCTGCTACCGCCTGTCTCAGATCGCCGACTTCGGCCTCGCCGTGAGCGCCGCGACCGATCGGGCGATCGGCTTCCTCGCCTCCCACCAGCGCAGCAATGGGACGTTCGAGGAGGACCACACGGTGGGCCTCAACGCGCCGGCGTGGGCGCGTCCCGGCGATCCGGCGGCCCTGCTCTATGTCACGGCGAACTGCGCCTACACGATCTTGGCCGGGCTGCAGCTCCGACCTGGGTCTGCATCGCGGCGCCGGCCAAGCGTCGCGGTCGCCCGTGCGGCAACCCACCTCGCCAGCAGGATCGGCAGCGACGGGAGGCTGCCTTCCTTCCTTCACACCCATTGGCTGGCCAGCCCGGTCCTCCGCGCGGCCGGCTTCGACGCAGCAGCGGACGGACTGCTGTGGGCTCTCGCCTTCCGGCTATCGGGCCTCGGCCCCACCGCCCTGGCATGGCTAGCCGCGACTATCCCCGAGGAACCGGTCACCGCTGAGGCGCGCTACTGCCTGATCCAGCTCCAGGAGCCCGACGGGAGATGGCGCAGCGAGGACGGCGTCGAGCTAGACGTCCCCACCACGCTCACCGCGATCCGCGTCCTGCGCGACGCCGAGAACGCCTAGCCCACCTCAGCAGTGCGTGCGCGCAAGATGGCGCACGGCCGAGCAGGCCTGAGCGTGCGTCGCAGGGGTGGCAGCCTCTCGACCTGACCCCGACGTAGGCGCCCACGGTCGACGCCCACGGTCGACGCCGACGGTATCGAGGGCGCTGTTGCTCGAACTGGCTGGGCATGAAGGGCACCTTCACCCGAGAGGTCGGGGTGAAGGTGCCCTTCATGCGTGACGAAGCCCCCTGATCGGACGTACCGATTCAGGGGGCTTCGTGTCCCGTGGGACGGTTGCTGGCCGTTCTCCAGAGTCCGGGGCTGTCCCTGGACCGACGGAGTGTCGGCCGAAGGGGATCGTCAGATCACTCGGACGGAACCCGCTTGTGGACCCTTAGGGCCGGTCTCGATCTCGAACTCGACCCGCTGACCCTCGTCGAGAGTGCGGAAGCCGTCCATAGCGATCGCCGAGTAGTGGACGAACACGTCCGCGCCACCGTCGACCGCGATGAAGCCGTAACCCTTCTCCGCGTTGAACCACTTGACGGTGCCCTGAGCCATACCTTCACTCCTGGTGCTGGGCTACAAAATCGGGCCCACACTGTATGAGCCCGGGTCTCACTCGCTTGCCGGGCCCTAGAGCCCCGGCTGCCGGGCTGGAGGTCGGGGTGCGGAGGTTCGCTCCCCGGATCCAGCCCGCTGCCGGACGCTCTTGGATGACTCGTCCGCGAACGTTCCGCAACGTACTGTGGCGCGCGTCACTGTGCGACCGGAGCGAGGCTATCGGTCACCGCGCTCCGAGCAAAGAGCATTCCACAAGATCGGGGTCACCACATAGCCGCGGCCCGGGCGAACTACATCACCATTCGAGCCGGTTGGGCGACCCGTTATCCCAGGTCAACGACCGACTGGAAGGCATCAAGTGTCGGCTTGATGATGGCGTCCGGACGTGCGGTGGCGGCAACGGCGTCGAGGGTCTTGAGGCCGTCACCGGTATTAAAGATCACTGTTTCGGCTTCCGGATCGAGTTGGCCGGTGTTCAACAGCTTCCGCAGCACCGCTACCGTGACCCCGCCCGCGGTCTCGGGGAACACCCCCTCCGTGCTGGCGAGAAGGCTGATCCCTTCGACGATCTCCTCGTCCGATACGTCCTCGACCGCGCCCGCGGTCCGCCGGCAGGCGTCGAGTACATAGGGCCCGTCCGCCGGGTTCCCGATAGCGAGCGACTTGGCGATGGTGTCCGGACGCACCGGGCGGACGACATCGTGGCCGGCCTTGTATGCCGCGGCGACTGGCGCACAGCCGCTCGCCTGAGCGCCGTACACGCGCACGCCATGCTCCATGCGCGGCTCTGGTGGCCCGTCGCTGGTTAGATCGTGCAATCCGTTCGCGGCGGCAGACCGGATGTGAGCGGGGATGCGGTCGCTTGGCGCACCCACTCTGGAGTCAACGAGACCGAGGCCCACCAACTCACTGAACGCCTTGTCCACCTTGGTGAGCTGAGCGCCCGACGCAACGGGGATCACGACCTGCTTTGGCAGTCGCCAGCCCAGCTGCTCCGCGACCTCATAGCCAAGCGTCTTGGATCCCTCCGCATAGAACGGACGGACGTTGACGTTGACGAACGCCCAATCGTCGTGCTCCTCAGCGATCTCCGATGCAAGCCGGTTGACATCGTCGTACGTACCCTCGACTGCGAGCAGCGTGCCTCCGTAAACCGCAGTTGCGAGGATCTTCTGCTGCTCGAGATCGGCGGGTACGAGCACCACGGACCGGATCCCGGCGCGGGCTGCGGCGGCGGCAACGGCGTTGGCCAGGTTGCCGGTGGAGGGACACGCCAGCACCCCAAACCCAAGCTCGTGGGCGGCCGCCAGTGCCACCGCAACGACGCGGTCCTTGAACGAATGCGTCGGGTTCGCCGTGTCGTCCTTGATCCACAAACTGCGCATACCAAGTGCCTTAGCCAGATTGTCCGCATGCCGCAGTGGCGTCAGCCCCGGCTCGGTGTTGCGGGTCTGCTCAACCGTGGTGGGCACCGGCAGCAGCTGCTTGTAGCGCCAGAGGTTACGCGGACCGGCCTCGATGGACGCACGTGTCACGCCGGCGAAGTCGTAGGCCACCTCGAGTGGACCGAAGCACTCCATGCAGGCGTAGGAGGCGCCGAGCGGGTACTGCTCGCCACACTCACGACATGAGAGCGCGACGGCGGGACCAAGATCAAGGGTGGCGGTGGGAGCGGCGGACACAGCAGCTTCCTCCTCATCTTCCCCACGCGCTCCAG
Source organism: Actinomycetota bacterium (assembly GCA_046735375.1). Taxonomy (GTDB): domain Bacteria; phylum Actinomycetota; class Actinomycetes; order JAKEEW01; family JAKEEW01; genus DASYTV01. The sequence continues at coordinate 59,203 of JBKPTD010000007.1, forward strand.
GCGCGCAGGCCGGAATTGGCACCAGTCCCCGCCTCATGCACCACTATGCGGTGCCGTCATGCGCGGCGGATGGTTGCCGGGGCTTCATCGGGCCGGTCCCTCTGCCCCTCTGGATGAGCAAGTACGACTGTAATGTCCGGATCGGATCCTGGCGCGTCCGTCTCGCGACCCGAGACGGTCCGCATGAAGGGCACCTTCACCCCAACCCATGGGGTGAAGGTGCCCCTTCATGTCTCGGCGGATGGAGTAAGGCTTCCCTTCATATGGGACGAGCACGAGGGCGCGAACCCACGAGCGCGGAGGTAAGCCGACCGCGGGCTAGGCCGACGGCAGGGCGGCGGCCACACTATGAGGGTGCAGCCGCGTTATTGGGTGAGGGCGTTCGTCAACATCATTAATTGCTCCACACTGCTGGGGCTCATCGCCGCCGCGTTCGGCCGCGCTCGCCTCACCCGCGGCCAGCACGGACTGATTCTTGGCTGGGGCTACCGATTTCGGGTCCCGCCGAGGCGAACTCCCGCATTCACCCTCGGCAACGTCGTCCTGTTGCGGCACGAGGGGCCGGAGATCCTGCAGCGGCGACCCAGGCTGCTCGTCCACGAGGAGCGACACTCCACGCAGTACGCCTACTGTCTCGGAGTCGTGATGGTGGTGCTCTATCTCCTCGCTGCAGCGTGGTCCTGGCTCCGGACAGGTGACCCCGCATCAAGGAACATCTTCGAGCGCCTCGCCGGCCTCGCTGACGGCGGCTACACCGAGCATCCGGTACGACCGCTCTTCGGCAGGTCGCGCGCAGGACTGCGGCGGGTCGAAGTTAGCGCCGTGCCAGAGGCGACTGCTACGCCGGGAGCGGCTGCCGCGACTGATGCGGCGGCTGCGACTGAGGTACCCCCCGCATCGGATCGTCTTCCCTGAGCATCCGTCCCGGACCCCTCGCCCGGCCGCCCTGAACCTCCTCCCCCGCGCGTCCTCGCGGCCTGCCTCCCGTGGGAGTCCTTCCAGGACCGTCCTGGCCCGGCCTCCCCCGACAGGCTCCCGACCCAGCCTCGCCTCAACGCGGATTCCACCGGACCGCAACGGGAAAGGCCGAGCCGAGGCGGGCCCCGCTGGCCATCGCTAGGATTCCGGATCATGAATGGAGCTCGATCGGCCGCTGTTTTGGTGGCATCCAACCGCGGACCGGTCTCGTTCGCCTTTCAGGATGATGGCTCGCTCATCGCCCGTCGGGGCGGCGGTGGCCTCGTCTCCGGACTGTCCGCCGTCGGCGCATCGACGGATGTCGTCTGGGTGTGCGCGGCGCTATCCACAGCGGACCGAGTTGCTGCTCGACGGGCCCCCGGCGGCCGATTGGACCGGTCGGGCTATGACACGGGCGGGTCGGCGGTCCGCATGCTCGACATCGACCCTGGCACGTTCCACCGCGCCTACAACGACATCGCGAACTCGACGCTGTGGTTCATCCACCACCTGCTGTACGACACCGCGACCAAGCCCACCTTCAACGGGAGCTTCCTCCGCGAGTGGCGGTCCTACCTCGCATACAACGGCGCATTCGCCGACGCACTAGCGCTTGAGGCCGCCGATGGAGCGAAGGTCGTCGTGCAGGACTATCACCTGACTATGACGCCGCGGCTGCTGCGGGAGCGCCGGCCGGACCTGCGAATCGGGCACTTCTCACACACCCCATGGGCGCCGCCGGACTACTTCCGCATCCTCCCTGACAACATCGGCCGTGATCTCCTCCTCGGCATCCTCGGCGCCGATCACGCGGGCTTCCTGACAGCACGATGGGCCAGCGCCTTCGCCGACTGCTGCGAGGTCATCCTCGGCGCGAAGGTCGACCGCGAAGCCATGACCGTGTCCTACGACGGCAGGTTGACGCACCTAGGGGTCCACGGCTTAGGTCCTGACGCCGACTCCCTTAGGGAACGGTCTCGCGAGACCGATGTCGAAGCTCGGCGAGCCGCGCTCCTGGATCTCATCGGTGACTGCCAGATGATCCTGCGGGTCGACCGCACCGAGCTGTCCAAGAACATCGTGCGTGGCCTGGAGTCTTACCGAGAACTGCTCCGCTCGCATCCTGAGCTGCAAGGCCGCGTCGTCCACGTCGCGTTGGCCTACCCGAGCCGGCACGACCTGCCGGAGTACCGCGAATACACCGCATCTGTACAGCGCATCGCCAAGCAGATCGAGGACGAGTTCGGTACCGAGGATTGGGAACCCCTCATCCTGTCCGTCGAGGACGACTACGCCCGATCACTCGCTGCGTACCGGCTTGCCGACGTCGTCCTCGTCAACCCGGTGCGGGATGGGATGAACCTCGTCGCTAAGGAGGCACCCGTCCTCTCCGAGGGTGGCGGCTGCGCGCTTGTCCTCTCGCGCGAGGCGGGGGCGTTCTCCGAGCTAGGTGCGGACGCGATCGTGATCAACCCGTACGACATCGTCGGCACGGCACAAGCACTGCACTCCGCGCTCGTCATGGATCCCGAGGAACGCGCCGCGCGGTGCCGTCGGCTGACAGCGGCCGCGTCCGCCCTACCGCCGCAGAAGTGGTTTGCCGACCAGCTCGCCGCCCTTGGCTGAACCACTAGTGGTGGCGCCCGTAAGTCCCGCGGTGTATGGCGGAGTCCGGCCGGATGCATCGCAAGGCGGAGGAGGTGGCCGCTAGCGGCGCTAACGGCGACGACGACAACGCGGCGAGGCGCCGGCCGGGCCCGCCAGACGCCGTGTGGCACGTGCGGGCGCCACCACTAGCTCAGCGCATCGGCCAGCGCTGTGAGAAATGCCGTGACGCCAGGCGGGCCATCGACCACGATGTCGGCGCGCGCGGCCAACTGTGTCGTCTCCGCCGAGCCGCTACAGACGAGCAGGCCCGGCATTCCCTCAGCGCGCAGTCGATCGACCGCGTCATAGGCTGCCAGGTCACCCAGGTCGTCCCCGGCGAAGACGACGCTTCGGGCGTCGTACGCCGCGACAGCGCCGGCGAGTGCGCTTCCTTTGCTGATGCCGGGCGGTCGTAGCTCCAGAACGTATCGTCCCGGCTCGACATGGAGGCCATGCCGCCTGGCAAGGGCCTCTACCGGGTCGCGCACCGCATCGAGCGCCGCCGCCGGGTCGGCGGTACGGCGAGTGTGAACCGCGAAGGAGGCCCTCTTGTCCTCGACCCAGGTTCCGTCGTACGCGTCCGCCGCCTGCAGCACGCCGGCGATCTCCTGCAGGGCCGCGGTCACTGCCGGTGCTGCGTCGGGAGCCGCGATCAGACCCGTCGCCGCATCCCAACGCTCCAGCCCATAGTGCCCGAAAACCACCAGTCGCTCCAGGCCCGGTACATCCGCAAAGCTGCCGTACTCCACGGCCTGAGCAGCAGGCCGACCGGTGACAATGGCCACTGCCGCCAGCCGCCGGCCCAAGCGAGCGAGCGCGTCAACGGCGCCCGGATACGGCCGTGCATCGGCGGGATCCTCGACGATTGGCGCGAGCGTGCCGTCGAAGTCCGTTGCCAGCAGCGCTGAGGCAGGGTCCCCCAGGAGCGCGGCGAGACCCTGCCGCCCAGCCGTGGTACGCGGCTCGGGCAGGGCCTCCGCCTCACTCATCGGACCAATCGAGGTGCCGGCGGCCGTGACCTCACGTCGGCCAGTCGGTGGCAAGGACGACGGTGAGCGTGTCCTTGGCCATAGTGGGGTCGCTCGGCTCGACGGCGGCTATGTCGGGGAACGCTTTCTGCAGGTTCTCCGCTGCCGTCTTCATGTCCTCAGTCGGGTAGAAGACCGTGGTCTTCTTCACAACGCCCTTCGGATAGTTCCCCGGCGTCTTGGTCTGCCAGTTCTCCGCCTTGATCTGGTCGCTGACACTCTTCGCCAGCCCCGTCGTGGAGGTCCCGTTCAGCACGATGACGGGCGCCTTCGCAGCCGCATTGCTGCTCGGGTGGCTGCTCGGCTCGGTCGACTGCTTCGGCTTGGTCGACGTGGTGTTCTGCTGGCTCGCCTGGCTGCCGTCGTCACCGCCGCCATCCTTGCCGACGATGAGCCATATCACGCCAACGAGTGCGAGCACGGCGAGCACAGCGAACAGCGAGCTCGCGATCACACCGATGACGTCGCGCCGACTCCGCCCTGGCTCCCGGCCACCGCCACCGCCGCCGTAGACGTCCGACCCTGGAGGACCGCCCTCCGACCGCGGTCGGTATTCGCCGCGGCGGTACGAGCGATACTCCCGCGCCTGCCCGTAGTCCTGCTGGCCCGTGGCATAGTCCTGCTGGCCGGTTCCGTAGCCCGGCTGTCCGGCCCGGTAGCCCTGCTGCTGAGCGGCGGCGTAGCCGGCTTGGCCGGCGCCGTAGCCCGGCTGGGTGGCGCCATAACCCTGCTGGGCGTTGGCACCCTGGCCCCGCTGCTGCGTCGGGTAGCTGCCCGCCGCCTGCTGGGCGTTGGCACTCTGGCCCTGCTGCGTCGGATAGCCGCCCGCCGCCTGCTGGTAGTCCTGGCTGGTTGCGCCGGCGGCGTAGTCGCCGCCGCGACCTGAATAGTCTCGGCCGTAACTGCGCGGATAAGCCGCCCCGTCGCCATGGCCGGGGTTGCTGCTTCCGGCCTGGTTCGCCTCGTCACTACCAAGCTCGGCGTACGGGTCGGCGCCTCGTGTTGAGCGGCGGGGATAAGGGTCCTTGCCCTCATAGTCTCCCCGGCTCGAGTAGTCGCCGTACTGATCCTCTCCCGACATGAACCCCTGCCCGGTTAGGCCTCGATACCGAGGCGGCGAGCGGAACGAGCGCGCTGGCGCGCGGCACGAAGCCGACGCAATCTCTTCACGACCATGGGGTCGTGCGCCAGCGCCTCAGGCCGGTCGATGAGCGCGTTGAGCACCTGGTAGTAGCGGGTGGCCGAGAGGTCGAACCGCAGGCGGATTGCTTGTTCTTTCGCGCCGGCGAACTTCCACCACTGCCGCTCGAAGGCGAGAATCGCCTGGTCCCGATCGGACAGCTCGGCGTCACTCGGCGCGGGCGTTAAACCTGGCGCCGGTGCACGCTCGGCGTTGGCCGCGTCCATCGGGCTCCCTCGTGCTCCATTGCTCAACCGCCCGTCGGCCCCGGATCCACGCCATGCTACGAGCTGACACCCCAGGTGTCCTGCCGTCAGTACGGCGTGTCGACCCAGACCACGACGAGCATCGTGTCCGGCATCCAGCACCCGGCATTGTGGACGTCGATCGACTCGCGGCCCCCGCGTGTCTTGTGACCCACGCCGCCCGATCCGGCACCCGCTGCTGGGCACTGCTGGCTTGGTCGTCGGCTTCCGCCTTTGCCAAGCCATAGGAGGACACCCTACGAGCGCAGCCACAACCGCGCTACACGCTCGGCGATGTCACCCCCGTTGAACCACGCAGCGTAGCGGGCTCGCTACCAGTCGGCGCAGCAGTTTCCGCTAGCGGAACCCGTGAATGAACTGGCCCGCCTTCGTGGATGATGACGTGAGCCCCGAATCGCCGTGGCGCCAATGATTTCGGTGGTTTCGGTGGTTTCGGCGGTTTCATTGGATCGGTCGCATTCGTCCCGGAGCAGGTTGGCAGTCATGATCTTGACCGGTGCCAAGGTGGTCACACTCGACGGGATCCTGGACGATGCATCCATCCGGATCGAGGGCGAACGAATCACCGCGGTCGACGGTCCGCGCTCCGAGGCGGAGTCCATACCCGACACGGTCGGCTCAGCGGCCGGTAAGCCCGCAGGACCCCTATCGGGCGAGATTCGCGTGGACCTCTCGGGCCGCCAGGTCGTTCCGGGCTACGTCGACATCCATGTGCACGGGGGCGGCGGTGCCTCGTACAGTTCAGGAAACGAGGACAAGGCCCGCACAGTGGCGCAATTCCATCTCGCCCACGGGACAACGACGTCACTCGCGAGCTTGGTCAGCGCCTCGATGGAGGATCTGGTACGCCAGGTAACGGCGCTGGTTCCGCTCGCCGAAGACGGCACTGTGGCAGGCATCCACCTCGAGGGGCCATACATCAGTCCGGCCAGGCGCGGCGCGCACGACCCGGCCGTCCTGCGGGATCCGAGCCTCGACGAGTTCGACCGGCTGCTTGATGCCAGCCACGGGACGATCCGTATGCTCACGCTGGCACCCGAGCTGCCTGGCGCGCTGCCGTTCATTGAGAAGGCCACGGCTCGTGGTGTCGTCGCGGCCATCGGCCACACCGACGCGACCTACGCCCAAACCAGGGACGGCATCGCGGCTGGTGCACGTGTGGGCACTCACCTGTTCAACGCGATGCGCGGCCTCCACCACCGCGAGCCGGGCCCGATCCCAGCCCTCATCGAAGCGCCACACGTCATCGTCGAATTGATCAACGACGGAGTCCACGTACACGAGGCAGTGGCACGCCTTGTCGCAAACGGCGTCGGGCACGACCGCTTGGCGCTGGTCACCGACGCGATGGCGGCCACGGGCATAGGAGACGGCACTTACCTGCTGGGGTCGATGACGGTACGCGTCGACAACGGGGTGGCCCGATTGGTCGACGGCGGAGCCATCGCTGGTTCGACCCTCACGATGGATGTGGCACTGCGTCGCTTCGTGGACTCCGTGGGAATGCCGCTCGCCACGGCAGCCCGGGCAGCCGCCACCACGCCGATCCGCGCTCTTGGACTCGAGGCACAAACTGGCGCGCTTGCCCAGGGCCTGCGAGCAGATCTGGTGGTCCTTAACGCCGACCTCACGGTCGCCCGGGTCATGCGGGCCGGCCGATGGGTGTCTTGATCTGGACCGGCGAACTAGTAGACATGGAGGGTGATCGGCTTTCTCAGCGACTTCGGTCATTCCGACCCTTATGTCGGCATCTGCCACGGGGTAATGGCACGAGTCGCCCCGGACGAGCGGGTTATAGACATCTGCCACGAGGTGCCACGGGGCGACGTTCGGGCCGGAGCCGCGATGCTCGCGCAGGCGGTGCAGTACCTGCCCGATGGGGTGTATGTCGCGGTCGTGGATCCGGGTGTTGGCACGAGTCGGCGCGGCGTCGCAATCAGCGCCGGTCATTCCATCTTCGTTGGACCGGACAATGGGCTGCTCGTCTGGGCGGCGAACGCGCTCGGCGGGCCCGGCGGAGCTTACGAGATCACCAACCACCACCTCATGATCACCCCGGTCTCTTACACCTTCCACGGCAGGGACGTCTTCTCCCCCGTTGCCGCCCGGCTGGCGACCGGCACCCCGGCGACCGCGGTGGGGCCGCGGATCGCCCCCGAGGAGCTGGTCAGGCTGCCTGACCCGGTCGTGCAGGTAGATGCGGATGGGCTGCAGGCAGAGGTCATCAGCATCGACGGGTACGGCAACGTCCAGACTGCGGCAACCGCGACACAGCTGCGGTCCGCGCTGCGTGTTCGCACAGCCGGTGAGCCGATTCTCGTCGGCACCGTGAAGGCGAGCTACGGCGAGACCTTCGGCAGCGTCGCGCAAGGTGAAGTGGTGGTGTTCGAGGACTCTGCGGGTTTGATCGCGATCGCCGTTAATGGCGGCGACGCCCGTGCGCTTCTCGGCGCCGAACCGGGCTCATTGATTCGGCTTCGCCCCGGCTGACCGCTGCCTGTCCGGCGGCCTTTGTCTGTCCACCTTGGGGCAGTTCGAGCATTAAGAGCGACGGACAGGCCAATATCTGCCCTGCCCGTCGCTGCCCCGAGTGCGCCCTTATGTTAGGTGAAGATGCTGACACCACCGGGACCGACGAGCAGACCAACGACAATGAGAATGATGCCGGTCAAGACCGACCCTCGGACGAGGGTGATAATCCCCCATATCACGAGGATCACGGCGATGATCCAAAGAATAAATTCCATGGCCGGTTGATTCCCGCAGCACGGAATCGAAACATCAGCCGCGTTGCCTGGTCCCTGCCGCTGAC
>JBKPTD010000008.1:0-6724 GCA_046735375.1 Actinomycetota bacterium
CGATAGAACGCTCAGCAGCGGGCAGCGGGCGGGAGCGAAAGCGCCCGGTCGACTCGGGAAGTGGCTGCAGAAGCCGTTCTCATTCTCCCGTCGTGCCGCGGACCGCAGTGCTGGCACGGGTCGACAGGCTCGCGGAAAGTCCCCGGTCTAGCTCGGCCGCGAACACGGAGGCGGCGCGATCGCGTAACCCTTCCCCGCCCCTCGCCCCTCGCCCCTCGCCCCCAAAGCGTTCCCGCCATTGTGGTGTGCCTCAGACTTTCTGGCAGGGTTTAAGGTCTTCGGCTGAATCCTCGCGAGCGGCGGTTCGTCCTTCCTTCTTCTGCGCTCGCGGGGATTCAATCGCGATGCCGAGCTTGGGAAGTTTTGCTAGCGCGTGCCGGGGGCGGTGGCTGGTAGGCGGGTGGCGTGCCTACCTCCGACACCGCATCGGCCAGCCGGTGCCCTCCTCCTCGAGCCTCGCGGGGATCCATTTATGAAGGGCCCTCGCCGCCGGCCTGATCCCCCCGAGCGGGCGCTAGCTAGGCCCCCGATCGAGACGGCGGCGAGGTGACATAGGGCGGCCCGGTGCAGGTTGCCGCCGGGCCACGAGTAGGGCGTTTTACCGCGAATTCGCGGAAAGCAAACCGGCACAAGGACAGATCCCCGCGAGCCGCCCGACGAGGGTGCCGCATAGCGCAAAAGAGCCCTGGCCCACGGGGGAAGGCCAGGGCTCAAGGTGTTGATGAAGTTACTCCGCGTTGCCCCCCTCTGTCTCAGCCTTGGCGTTGAGCCTGCCAACCTCGAACGCATCCCGCCGCGACCGCCTGACGATCCTGCTCAGGATGAGGATGTCGTCGGCAGTGCTCCATGAGACCAGCCGCACAATCACGGCGATCTCGATCGCGGTGAACGTCGGGCCGATGGCCAACGCGTCCACCAGCTGTGCGTAGCGCTTCGCCGCGGGATCGCCCTCTGCGAAACTGTCCACAGCCCCTCCTTGGTAGGGGTTAGGCCCCGGTTTGCCGTGCTCGCGGCGGCCGGGGCCGCTTTGGTTTGTGTGACGTTACGCCGTATGTAACGACCTGTGAAGGACGTAATAGGGTTCAACCTTTTGTCATGGGGATGCACAAGGCTGTGTACGTCCGCGACGAGGACGTCGCGCTCTGGGAGCGGGCTGAGGCTTATGCGAAGGCCCGGCGGATGCCCGTGTCTGGATTGATCATGACCGCGTTGGAGAAGTACCTCGCGGCTGAGGGCGACGAGGACGACCGGTAGGAAGATCACAGTCCGCAGAAAGTCCGCAGTACGTCCATCTAGACTCAACGACGGCCAACGCTCACCAACGGAATATGACCAGGTCAGACTGCAGGTATCCTCGATCGACGCAGGTCAGAGTCGCCCGGTAGACGTTCCGCTTTAACGTATGACGTTATTAACGTGTCGCGTTATACTTGACCCAGTGATTAGGTCATTCGGGGACCGGGAGACCGAGCGACTCTGGCAGCGCGAGCTTGTCAGGTCTCTCGACCCTCGGCTCCTCCGAACAGCCCTGAGGAAGCTCGCGATCCTCGATGCCGCATTGACTCTCAACGACCTTCGCGTCCCACCGGGCAACCGGTTGGAGGCGCTCAAGGGGGGCCGAAGGAGCCAGCACAGCATCCGGATCAACGACCAGTGGCGGATCTGCTTCACCTGGACAGACACTGGCCCGGAAGACGTCGAGATCGTGGACTACCACTAAGGAGGTGAAGGAGAGATGAGCAGGTTGGCTCCGATCCACCCGGGCGAGGTGCTGATGGATGACTTCATCGAGCCGCTTGGGATCACCCAGCACAAGGTCGCCGTGGCCATCGGCGTACCACCGCGGCGCATCAACGAGATCGTCCACGGCAAGCGGCGCATCACGGCCGACACCGCCCTTCGCCTCTCGCGCTACTTCGGCACCACGGACCTGTTTTGGATCAACCTGCAGAACCGGTACGACATCGAAGTCGAGAAGGACGCGCTCGGCGACTCCCTCGACGGCATCAAGCCGCTGCAGTCGGCGTGACCATCGCGGCTGCGAGATGAACACGACCTGATGCGCGACGAACGGTTGTTTGAGTCGTTTCAACGTCTTACCAGGTGTCTCGACGCTCCGCTGACCTGCGCGGACGCCACGAGACGGCCCGAGAGGTGAGGGACGTGGCCAAGGAGAAGAACACGAAGCACCCCGATGCCGCGGCGTCGTCCTCCGCCGTGTTCCGAGAGGCCACGGCCAACCTGCCCGCGAAGATGAAGCGCAAGGAGTACGAGCAGAAGATGCAGCGCCTGCACGGCGAACTTGTCGCCCTGCAGGAGTGGGTCAAGGCGTCAGGAGCCAAGATCTGCGTCGTATTCGAGGGTCGGGATACCGCTGGCAAGGGAGGCACGATCAAGCGGATCACCGAGCGGGTGAGCCCGCGGGTGTTCCGGGTCGTCGCCCTGCCTGCCCCAACCGAGCGTGAGAAATCACAGATGTACATGCAGCGGTACGTTCCGCACTTTCCGGCCGCCGGCGAGGTCGTGATCTTCGACCGCAGTTGGTACAACCGCGCGGGTGTCGAGCGAGTGATGGGTTTCTGCAAACCGGAGGACACCGAGCGGTTTCTCGAGCTGGCGCCGCCGTTCGAGAAGGCCATGGTTGATTCCGGGATCCAGCTCCTCAAGTACTGGCTAGAGGTCAGCCCCGCGGAACAGACCCGGCGTCTGGAGAGCCGCATCGAGGACCCGCGCAAGGTCTGGAAGCTCTCCGACATGGACCTGAAGTCCTACAGCCGCTGGTACGACTACTCCCGTGCCAGGGACGCCATGTTCGCCGCGACCGACACCGATTGGGCGCCCTGGTACGTCGCGCACACCGACGACAAGAAGCGGGGTCGGCTCAACCTCATCAGCCACATGCTCAGCCAGGTTCCGTACACGCCGCTCGCCCATCAGGACGTCACACTGCCCAAACGGCAGGGCGCCCGCGGTTACGTAGAGCCGGACATGCGGCTGCGGTACATCCCCACGCCGTACTGACCGCAACGAGCTTCCCGTGGGAACTCTGCTGGCGACTTCACACGCGTGACGGCGTCGGTGATGGTCGTGTCAGGTGGGAAGTCCAGGTGCCGCCTAACGGAGTGCCGTTGAGCTAGCCAGGCGTCTGTGCGAACCAGACGAGGGCTCAGGCAGACAGCACATGCTGCCGGTGGGTCTGACGACACTTTCGCGGTAGTGACGGGCCGGATTGCTGCCGATAACCGCCCTAACGGGTCATCTCACCGCTGGTTATCCCGTGAAAGTGTCGGCAGTCGGTGGCTGTCGTGTCCGGTATGCAGTGCCGACGCCGGGATCGCACAGTGATCTCGGACGGTGAAGATCAGCGAGGTGCGGGTCGCTGGACCGGATCGGGATCGCTTCCGCTGCTCCTCACTGTGCGTTAGCCGGTGTCTCCGGCAGCGCGGAGCTCGCCCACGGCTCGCTCTATCCGGTGGGCAAGCTCAATGTCGTACTGCGTGACTCCCTTGGACACGTGCGTCCTGAGGGTGAAATGAACGCGGCGCCAGCGGATGTCCATGTCTGGATGGTGGTTCATCTCTTCCGCGATCTCGGCGACCTCGTTCACCAGGCGGATCGCGGTGGGAAAGTCCGGCGCGACGGCGGTTCTGCGCAGCGACTCTTGGTCGCCGGTCCACCCTGGAAGATCGTTGAGCTCCTGCTCGATCTCGTCGACGCTGAGCACCTGTGGTGGCACGGATGTCAAGGGTAGCCACCCGGACTATTTCGCGGGCAGGCTGCTTGCGTAGGCCCCTTGGCGTTTGACCCACCTCACCGGGGCCACGATCGTCCGCGTATCCATCAGGCCCAACGCTGAGTCAGTCCTTCATCGGCCGACCGGTGAGCTCGAAGGGGGCTCGAGGCTCGGCGAGCGCCGCTTGCTGCTCACCAGCGTGGGCAGCTGTAGTTCTTGATCGCGAGTTTTGGTGGGATCGTGCAGCGAACTGCACGTATCCACCAAACCAGAGATCTTCGCGACAGGGACGTCTAGATGCGGTGGCGTGCACGCCGAGGATGGCAGACTCCGGCAGCATGAGCGTGGCGGTCGTCGGGGCGGCGATCATCCGGGACGGGCGCCTTCTCGCTGCACAGCGGATCGAGCCTCCGCACCTGGCCGGCGGCTGGGAGCTGCCGGGAGGCAAGGTCGAGGCAGGCGAAAGTGATGAGGAAGCCCTCGTCCGCGAATGCCGCGAAGAGCTGGGCGTGGAGGTCCGGCTCCTTGATCGGCTTGATGGTGACTGGCCCTTGCGGTCCGGCTTGGCCATACGGGTGTGGTTCGCGGAGATCGTTTCCGGAGAGCCGATGGCCTTGGCCGACCACAGCGCGATCCGGTGGCTAGCTCCTGACGAGCTGTACGACGTCGCGTGGTTGCCCGCTGATCTCCCGATCGTCGAGGAGATCGGCAAGCGGCTCGCTCCCTAGCCCGGCTTCGCCCGCCGATAGTGCGCGCTTCACCTCTTCTTCGCGCGAGCGCTCAAGATGCAGAGGCCTGCGCAAGCTTGCGGACATGAAGGGCAACTAGGTCCCATTCCGCAGCACATCATTGGCAGCTTCGCCCCGATTAGTTCGGGTGGAGGTGCCACTCACCCAACGCGCGGACATGAAGGGCACCTTCACCCCATTAGTTCGGGTGAGGGTGCCCTTCATGCGAGCGGGGTTGGGTCAAGGTGCCCTTCATGGGAGCGGGGACCGGATCAGGCCGGGCGGCGGCGGATCTTATTGCCCAGCCAGACCAGGGGGTCGTACTTCGTGTCGACGACACGTTCCTTGAGCGGGATGATGCCGTTGTCCGTGATCTTGATGTGCTCAGGGCACACCTCCGTACAACACTTCGTGATGTTGCACAGACCAAGGCCCGCCTGCTCCTGCGACAGCCGCTTGCGGTTGTTGGTGTCGAGCGGGTGCATGTCGAGTTCGGCAAGCCGGATGAGGTACCGAGGCCCGGAGAAGCTCTGCTTGTTCTCATCGTGGTCGCGGATCACGTGGCAGGTGTTCTGACAGAGGAAGCACTCGATGCACTTGCGGAACTCCTGCGACCGCTCGACATCGACCTGCGCCATCCGGTACGTGCCGTCCGCCTCCCTCGGGCGTGGCATGAAGGCGGGTACCTCCTTTGCCTTCTCGTAGTTGAAGGAGACGTCGGTGACCAGGTCCTTGATGATAGGGAAGGTACGCAGCGGGGTGACGACCACCGTCTCGTCCTGAGCGAAGATGCCCATCCTCGTCATGCACATCAGCCGCGGTATGCCGTTGATCTCCGCCGAGCATGACCCGCACTTGCCCGCCTTGCAGTTCCACCGGACGGCGAGGTCACCTGCCTGCGTGGCCTGCAGCCGGTGAATGACGTCGAGGACCACCTCACCGTCGTTGACCTCGACATCGAAGTCCTCGAGCGCACCGCCGTCCGCGGACCCCCGCCAGATCTGGAAGTGCCGTATCCCGGCGTGGCCTCGGCTTGACGGCCGTCCACTTGGGCTCTGCCCGCCGGGGGCACCATCGGGATGCGCCGCCGGGCTCCCAGCGGCCTCGGCGGATTGGCCGTCCGTGCCTCCCCCGGCGGGGGTTCCAGAGGGCTGCCCCGCTGGGCTCTGGACGTCCATTACCTCTCCTCGAAGAACTGCTTGAGCTCCGCCGGCATCTCGGGGAGCGGCTGCTGGGTCACCGTGACCTTGTCGTCCTCAAGCTTGACCGCGAGGTTGATCTTGCCCCACTCCGGATCGGTCATCGGGTAGTCGTCGCGGGTGTGCCCCCCGCGACTCTCCTTCCGCTCTAGCGCTGCCCGGGCGATGCATTCGGAGACAAGCAGCATGTTGCGTAGGTCGATGGCGAGGTGCCAGCCGGGGTTGAAGCGATGGTCGCCCTCGACGGTGAGTTGCTCTGATCGTTCGGACAGCGAAGCGATCCGATCGAGCGCGTCGCCCAGCTCACTTGCCGTCCGGATCAAGCCGACCAGGTCGTTCATGGTCTGCTGTAGCTCCTTGTGGAGCGTGTACGGGTTCTCCCCGCCCTTCACGGTGAACGGCGAGCTTGCCTCCTGCTCGGCCTGCTGGACGTCCCGCTCTGGCATGACCGGCCGCCCGGGCAGGCCCTCGGCATATGCGGCGGCCGCGTCACCCGCTCGTTTGCCGAAGACAAGCAGGTCGGACAGTGAGTTGCCGCCGAGCCGATTCGACCCGTGCATTCCGCCGGCCACCTCCCCCGCGGCGTACAAGCCGGGAACGATCGAGGCCGCCGCGTCCGCATTCACCTCTACCCCGCCCATCACGTAGTGGCAGGTGGGACCGATCTCCATGGGCTCGACCGTGATGTCGACCTCGGCCAGCTGCTTGAACTGGTGGTACATCGAAGGCAGTCGCTTCTTGATGTAGTCAGGGGGGCGGCGAGAGGCGATGTCGAGGAATACCCCATCATGCGGCGACCCTCGGCCGGCTTTGATCTCGGCGTTGATGGCGCGGGCGACCTCGTCGCGTGGCAGCAGCTCCGGCGGCCGGCGGTTGTTCTTCTTGTCCTCGTACCACCGGTCGGCCTCCCCCTCGCTGTCGGCCGTTTCCGCTTTGAAGAACTCAGGGATGTAGTCGAACATGAAGCGGCGGCCCTCCGAGTTGCGCAGGACGCCGCCGTCACCCCGAACGGACTCGGTGACGAGGAGGCCCTGTACGGATAGGGGCCACACCATCGCGGTTGG
>JBKPTD010000009.1:0-5176 GCA_046735375.1 Actinomycetota bacterium
ACTGTCCGGCCCGACGAATGGCGGGCCCCAGTGCCTCGAGTCGTCTCCGTCTGGTGCTTCGACCTTGATGACCCGCGCGCCGAGGTCACCGAGCATCATCGCCGCGTGCGGGCCGGCGAGCGCTCGGGAGAGGTCGAGGACGACAAGCCCGTGGAGTGGTCCAGGCAACGACCCACCTCCTGTGTCGTGATCGCTCACGTCAGGCTAGTGTGCGCCGGCCGGCGAGCCGCTAGACAAGGCGGCGCTGCCTGCTGTCACGACGGATAGCGTCCCTGGGATGCCGGTGGTGGAGACGTTTGGCGCGTTGGCTGCTCGCGTGCTCGGCCGGCACCCGTCGGTCGGCCCGGCCCGGCTTGTCGCAGTCGACGGGCGGGCCGGATCGGGCAAGACGAGCTTCGCGGAAAGGTTGGCCGGTGCGGTGCGATCGGCCAGCGCGCCGGTCGCGATCTTGCACACGGACGACCTGTCCTCGCATACCGACCTTTTTGGCTGGGTGCCGACCCTGGTCAGCGATGTGCTCGAACCTCTGCGCGCCGGTCGGCCCGGCGTCCATTCGGTCTATAACTGGGTGACTCGCCGGGCCGACACCCGCGCCGAGGTGCCGCTGGTGAAGGTTCTGGTTCTGGAGGGCGTCGGTGCTGGGCGGCGGGAACTTACTGACTACCTGGCGTACACGATCTGGGTGGAGACGAGCCTGAGCGCCGCGGTCGCGCGCGGACTGCAGCGGGACATCACCGAGCATGGCCAAGGGATGCGGCACCAGCTCGCAGCATTCTGGACCGAATGGGTACGCGCCGAAGCGATCTTCCTCGGAGACCAGCGCCCGTGGGAACGGGCCGACCTCTTGGTCGACGGCAACTCCTCGCTGCGTCGCGATCCCGAGCGGGAATACGTCCGCCTTCCATGAGGTCAGCGTTGTCTGCGCTAGCGGACAGAGTGACCGGCAATCTTGAGAGCCGTGGTCGCCGGCCGCACATCCCGCTCGCGCACGAGCACATAGTCCGTCGTGTACGTCGACATCGCGAAGACCGGTACCTTCGCGTCCACCAGCGGTGTCAGCATGGAGTTGAGCACTCCCACCAGGCTGAAGTCGAGCGGCCCGTCCACGACGAACGCGCGCCAGCCGTGCTCGACCGTGGCACCCGCCGGCGCCTCATCCTCCCGGCAAACAATCGAAATCTCATCCGCGCTGGCGGTCACCGAATAGAGCCGACTGCCGGTCACCACCGCCGGCGGTGGAGCGTCAGCGGGCAATCGGCAGACGACCAGCTCGTCCGGCAACAACGAGATAGTGAGCTTCGGCGGCATTAACATGTCGTCAATCCTGACGTGCCGCAGCGACAAGCCGCGATACCTCGGCCATCCAGCGACCGAATCTCGACGTTGGCGCAATCCGCCATTTGGATGGGGGGCATCGGCTCTTCATCTGGGACGTGCACCTGAGTGGGCCACTGGTCGAGGAGCACACCCTCGCGTGGTTCAGGTCGCATGAGGGGCGTGGTGACTCGAACCCCGCCCGCATGAAGGGCACCTTCACCCGAACCTATGGGGTGAAGGTGCCCTTCATGCGGCTTGGGCTTGGGGGTGGCTCAGGTGAGGTCAAGGTCGGAGTGGGTATGGCCGGACAGCCGACGGTAGCCGGGACCCCGATCGAAGAACGGGATTCGGCCGTCGGGCCACCGCGCTTCGCGGTCGGCCCGCATCTCGCTGCGCAGTACTGCCGTGTCCGCCTCGTCCACGCGTACCTGGTCATCAGAGCCGATCACCACGACGCCATAGTCCTCGCGTGCCCCTTGCGGGGACACCTTGCCGTCACGTACGTCCGCCAGCACCCACTCGGCTTCCCTGTCGAGCGGATCGCCCCACCCGCCGCCACCGGTTGTCCGGATCCGGATGATCTCCCCAGCCCGCACCGGCTCAGCGTCGGCTAGCGCGTCGGCCTCCCGCTCGTTCGGGCCTTCGGGGTCGATCGTGACCTGGAAGGGACGTCCGGCGAGCCCGCCGCGCACGCCCCAGCAGGAAAGGATCGATCGGTCGGCGATCGACATGAAGAAGCCGTCGCGCAAGACACGAATGTGCTTTTCGTAGCCGAGGCCGCCACGGAACTGCCCAGGCCCGCCGCTGTCGACGGCAAGCCCAAGCCGCTCGACCCGCAGCGGGAATCGTGACTCGGTGAACTCCGCCGGAAGGTTCCGTGAGTCCGGCACGACGTGGATCGTGTCCTCCCCGTCCGCGTACCACCGCCCGCCTGATCCGCCGCCGAGGACCTCGCGCATGAGGTACGGGCGACCGGCAGCGTCGCTTCCGTACACGCCGGTGTAGCGAATCGTCTCCTGGTCGGCCGGCATCCGGCCGTCCACTGCCTTGGCGAGGACGCCGGCGAGAACGCCGAGCAGGCGGAGGATGACGAAGGTCCGCGCATTCGTCGGCGCGGGGAAGACCGGGGTAAGCAGCGTGCCCTTCGCCGGGAAACGCAGCTCGAGCAGTGGCACGACCCCCTCGTTGACGTCCAGCTGAGCCGCCCGTTCTGGAGTGTCGGCAAGGTTGCGCAGGATCGGCGCGAGCCACTTCGCCAGGAAATTGCCGTCGGCGTAGTCCCCCGCATGGTTGATCGGTCCCTTCGCCTGCGGCGAGGTCCCGGTGAAGTCGAGCACCAGCTTCGCGTCGGTCTTGGTGAGCGTGATCCGCTGGGCGTGCAGCTTGGGCGGCTCGACCCCGTCGTGCTCGGCGTAGTCCTCCCATATATAGGTGCCCTCGGGGATCTTCGCGAGAATTTCGCGGCGGAACGTCTCGGTCGTTTTCGCCACGATGGCGTCGAAGCAGGCCTCGATGCGGGCCCTGCCGTAGCGCTCGAAGAGGTCGGTGAGCCTGCGCGCGCCCATGAGGCAAGCCGAGCACTCCGCGTCCAAATCGCCGGCGAGGGACTCGGGCATCCGCGAGTTGCGGGTCATGATCCGCAGCGCCGCCTGGTTGGGGACGCCCTGATCCCACAGCCGAATGGGCGGGACCATCAGGCCCTCTTCGTAGACGCTCGTCGCCGTCGACGGCATCGAGCCGGGCACCGCCCCGCCGATGTCGTCGTGGTGACCGAATGCTTGGACGAAGGCCACGACCTCGAGCTCTGCTCCATCGGCTGCCGCTGGCCCGGCCTGGGTCGAGAACACGGGCACCGTCACGCACAGATCAGGAAGATGCCCGATACCGCCCTCGGATAGGTACACGTCGTTGTGGAAGAAGACGTCGCCAGGACGCATCGTCTCCCTTGGGAAGTCCCGAACGACCGGATGAACGAGCGCCGAGTACGACCGGCCGGTGAGCTTGCGCAACTTCCGATCATGAATGCCGGCCCGGAAGTCGTGAGCGTCGCGGATCATCGGGGAGCGTGCCGTGCGGCCGATTGCCGTCTCCACCTCGCGCTCCACCGATGCCAGGGTCCCCTCCACGATCTCCACCAGCACCGGGTCGAGCCCAGTGATCGCGGGACGAGGACGGCTCGGACCGCTGTCCCCCATCGGATCCGCCATAGCGGCATTCAACAGCAGACCGGTGCTTCCTGGCCCCCTGCATGGCCCGCTGAGCATGGGCGGGTGGTCGAGCTTGAACAGTCGGCGCGCAGGCGGTTCGGTTAGGCAGGAACCTGCTGGCGGGCGAGGTTCAGGTTGCCGAAGGCGTCAACGGTGACGGTGAAGCCCGGGTGTACCGGCACCGTCGATCCGAACTCTTCGATGACGGCGGGACCGTCGATCCGGTCAGCCGGCGCCAACGCAGCGCGGTCATATACCGGCGTTTGGAGCCAGTCGTCGAAGCGCACCGGTCTGCGCCCCGTACGGGCTCGGGAGACATCGCCCCCCGCTGCGGGTAGCCGGGTCAGCGACGGACGCGTGATCGGTCCGATACCGGAGACGCGCAGGTTAACCCATTCGACGGGATGGCTGCCCGACGGGTCGTGCCGGTAGCAGTAGCCGTAGAGATCCTCGTGCGCGTCGTGAAACGCGGCGAGCACTCTCGCCGCGAAGTCCTTGTCGACCGACCCGGCCGGTGCGTCCACCCTGACCTCGAACGCCTGACCGAAGTAGCGCAAGTCGACCGATCGCAGGTAGACCTGCTCGGTGCGGTCGAAGCCTTCCCGGTCGAGGGCCGCCGCAGCCCGCGCTTCTAGGTCGGAGTAGACCATCCCGATCTCGCTCAGGTCGAGAGTCTGATGCGTACGGACATATGTCTGCACGTAGTCGTTCTTCACATCGACGGTCAGCAGGCCGAACGCGGAGAGATTACCCGGGTCGCGCGGCACGAGCACACCCCGCAGACCAAGGATGTCCACCAGCCGGCAGGCGACCAGCGAACCGGAACCGCCGAAGGTCGCAAGCACGAAGTCGCGAACGTCGAGACCCCGCTTGACTGTCACCTGGCGGATGGCGTTGGCCTGGTTCCACGCCGAGATCTCGAGAATGCCGCTGGCCGCGTGATCCGTGCTCAGGCCAAGCCGCTCCGCCAGCTTGCCGAGACCATCTGCCGCCGCTGACACATCGAGGGGAATCTGTCCACCGAGGAGGTGCGGCGGGATCCGGCCGAGATAGGCCACCGCGTCGGTGACCGTCGGCTCCGAGCCACCGATGCCGTAGCAGATCGGACCAGGATCCGCCCCTGCCGAGCGCGGACCGACCTTGAGAGTTCCTTCCGGCGACACAGACGCGATCGAGCCGCCGCCCGCACCGACCGTGACGACATCCACCATCGGGATCTTGACGGGATGGCGGCCCACCTGGCCCTCGGTCGTGATCGAAGGCTGCCCGCCGACGATGACCGACACGTCGGTCGATGTCCCGCCACCGTCCAGCGTCAGGATCGAGTCGTGTCCCGCGGCCCGGGCGACCAGCGCGGCACCCAAGGCGCCGGCAGCAGGACCCGACAGAATCGTGGTGATCGGCTGGTGGATCACCTCGTCGGCCGACAGGACACCGCCGTTGGACTTCATGACATAGAACGGCACATCGCCGAGCTCAGCGCTGAGGCGGCCGCGGATGCCGGTGATATAGGCCGCCACCCGCGGTTTGACGGCGGCGTCGACAAGCGTGGTCACCGCGCGTTCGTACTCGCGGTACTCCCTGAGGACATCGGACGAGACGGAGACGATCGCGGCTGGATGCTCTCGTTGCAACAGGTCCCGCATCGCGTG
>JBKPTD010000010.1:0-11619 GCA_046735375.1 Actinomycetota bacterium
CGTGGCATCTCGCTGCGGATTCCTCTGGTATCCGCTGCCATGGACATGGTCACCGAGGCGCGCATGGCGATCGCCATGGCCCGCCAAGGCGGGCTGGGTGTTATTCACCGCAACCTGCCGATCGACGAGCAGGTGCAACAAGTCGACCTGGTCAAGCGGTCCGAGGCCGGCATGATCAGTCATCCGGTGACGATCGGCCCCGACGCACCGGTCAGCGAGGCGGACGCGCTCTGCGCGCGCTACCGCATCTCGGGCGTTCCGGTGGTGGATTCTGGGGGACTGCTACTCGGCATCGTCACCAACCGTGACTTGCGCTTCGAGACCGATCGCGGCCGCGTGGTGCGCGACGTCATGACCCCGATGCCGCTGGTCACCGGGGGCGTCGGGATCACCGGTGCCGAGGCGATGGCGCTGCTCCGCTCCCACAAGGTCGAAAAGCTGCCGCTCGTCGACGAGCATGGCAAGCTGCATGGGCTGATCACCGTCAAGGACTTCGTGAAGAGCGAGCAGTTTCCCGACGCGACCAAGGACTCCGGCCGCCGGTTGATGGTAGGTGCCGCTGTCGGCGTTGGCGAGGAGTCGTACAAGCGGGCCATGGCCCTTGTCGAGGCCGGGGTGGACGTGCTGGTCGTGGACACGGCGCACGGGCACTCCCGCGGTGTCCTCGAGATGGTCGCCCGCCTCAGGTCCGCCGGTTCACTTCAGGTCGTCGGCGGGAACGTCGCTACCAGGGATGGTGCCCAGGCGTTGATCGACGCCGGCGCTGACGGCATAAAGGTCGGCGTCGGCCCGGGCTCGATCTGCACGACCCGAGTGGTAGCTGGAGTCGGCGTCCCACAGGTGACGGCGATCTCCGAGGTGGCTGCGGTCGCCCGACCGGCTGGGGTACCGGTGATCGGTGACGGTGGCCTGCAATATTCCGGTGACATCGCGAAGGCGATCGTGGCTGGGGCCGACGCTGTCATGGTGGGATCGCTGCTTGCCGGATGCGAGGAGTCTCCTGGCGAGTTGCTGTTCATCAACGGCAAGCAGTTCAAGTCCTACCGCGGAATGGGGTCGGTCGGCGCAATGCAGTCGCGCGGCGGCGGGCGGTCGTACTCCAGAGACCGCTACGCACAGGACGACCTGCTATCCGACGACAAGCTGGTACCTGAGGGCATCGAAGGCCAGGTGCCCTACCGCGGCCCGCTTGCGGCCGTCGCCCATCAGCTCATCGGAGGGCTGCGGGCGGCGATGGGCTACTCCGGCACATCGACCATTGGCGATCTCCAGCGCGATGGGCAATTCATCCGCATCACCTCCGCCGGGCTGCGGGAGAGCCACCCGCACGACATCCAGATGACAACCGAGGCGCCCAACTACGCGGGCCGGTAGGTTCCTGTCGAGGCGTTCGCGCACGGTAGTGGCTACGAGGTGGCACCGCGAGCAATGCCGCCCCCACGGACGGGGCGCACATGCGCTCTGCTCAAGGCGGCCGCGCCCTGGGCGAACCAGTCGGCGCCCCTCTCGGCCGCCGTCGGGTCGGGCTGCCACTGATCGGCGCTGTAGGAGGCGAAGCGCGTGGCTGAGGAAGAGATCGGGCGGGGAAAGCGCGGGCGAGCGGCGTACGCATTCGACGACGTCGCGGTGGTGCCGTCGCGGCGTACGCGCGATCCAGAGGAGGTGTCGATTGCCTGGCAGATCGACGCTTACCGGTTCGAGCTCCCGCTGATGGTGCCGCCGATGGACTCCGTCGTGTCACCGGCTTCGGCGATCGCCATCGGTCGGCTGGGCGGCCTAGGTGTCCTGAATCTTGAGGGACTCTGGACGCGCTACGAAGATCCCGAGCCGCTGCTCGCCGAGATCGCATCGCTGGACAACGGCACCGCGATCGGCCGGATGCAGGAGATCTACGCTGAGCCGATCAAGGAGGGATTGATCACCGCCAGGATCGCGGAGGTCCGAGACGCTGGGCTCACCGTTGCCGCCGCGCTGTCGCCACAGCGAACCGCCCAGCTATGGAAGACGGTGGTCGACGCCGGAGTGGACCTGTTCGTGATTCGCGGCACGACAGTGTCGGCCGAGCACGTATCGGGAAGGGCAGAGCCACTCAACCTCAAACAGTTCATTTATGAGCTCGACGTCCCCGTCATCGTTGGGGGCTGTGCGACGTACCAGGCGGCCCTGCACCTGATGCGGACGGGCGCGGCCGGCGTCTTGGTCGGCTTCGGTGGGGGATCGGCGCACACCACCCGCGACGTGCTCGGCGTCGCCGTGCCGATGGCCACCGCCGTCGCCGACGTCGCCGCCGCGCGCAGGGACTACATGGACGAGTCTGGTGGGCGTTACGTGCATGTGATCGCCGACGGTGGCATGACGACGAGCGGACACGTCACCAAGGCGATCGCCTGTGGCGCTGATGCTGTGATGATGGGATCGCCGCTAGCTCGCGCGGTCGAGGCACCTGGCCGCGGCTGGCACTGGGGATCCGAAGCGCACCATCCCGAGCTGCCACGCGGCCTGCGGATGCGCGTAGGAACTGCCGGAACCCTGGAGCAGATTCTGCTCGGCCCATCGACGGCCCCCGACGGTTCGATGAATCTCTTCGGTGCGCTGCGGCGGGCGATGGCGACGACCGGGTACTCCGACTTGAAGGAGTTCCAGCGGGTCGAGGTGACTGTGCTTCCGCGAGGTCACTGACGACGCTGGGTCAGATCGCGGCCGCCCTACGGTGGAGGCCCAGCCGCCCGTTTGCGGACTGCAGAAAGGGCACCTTTGCTCCAGAAATCCTGGTCCAAGGTGCCCTTCCTCTGTTCCAGCCGCTTGAGATCAAGCCTCGAGCTGCGGCGGGATCACAGCTCAGTCGGCTCGCCTTCGCCGCCGGTGGCGGCAGGCTCCTCGACTGGAGCGTCCTCGGCGAGGATGCGATAGAGACCGCGCCTCGCCTCCGTAAGAACCGCCTTGGCCTGCTCCACCTGGGCCGGGCTCGCAACGTGCGCGAGCTGCCCGACAGCCATGCCGAGCTGCCGCATCAGGTGGAAAAGCTCGAAGGCTTCGTCATTGACGGCCTTGTCGAAGGCCTGCCAGGGAGCAGCCAGCTCATCGGCGTGCTCCTGCGCATATGTGCGGCCCGCCTCGGTGAGCTGGTATTGCCGCCGGCCGCTCGCTCCGGTGTCAACGGTCTCCACGAGACCTTCGTCCTCGAGCTGCTGCAGCGTCGGGTAGACCGACCCAGGGCTGGGCCGCCACATTCCCTTGGTGCGCTCGCTGAGCTCCTGGATGAGCTGGTAACCGTTGCGCGGCTCCTCGGCGAGCAAGGCCAGCACCGCTGCCCGTACATCGCCTCGCCTGACCCTCGGCCTCCCACCGAACGGCGGTCGTCCGCCGAACGGGAAGCCGTAGTCGAACCACGCGCCAGAGCGACTTCCGAAGTGGTGGTGACCACCCCAGCTGCCGCGGCCCTTTCCACGTCCTGTACGCATGAGATCATCTCCTTATTAACTCTCTGACTGTACGAGACTGGTCAACGATATATCGTAATAGCTCGATAACGCCACACTTCTCGACTCTGCGGGTCGGCGGAGATCAGGAGGACGCCTGGGCGAGGATTGGACAAAAGGGTCTGGAAGATGTGGGAGGCGAGGTGACAGTTCGGCTCGGACCAACCGAGCGTGAATCGGCACTCGCGGCGATGGGCGACGGGGGCGAGTTCGACGTGCTCGTCATCGGCGGCGGCGTGGTCGGGGCCGGGACGGCCGTCGATGCCGTCACGCGTGGGTTGGACACCGCGCTGGTAGAGGCCCGCGACTGGTCGTCGGGCACCTCGTCGCGATCGAGCAAGCTCATCCATGGCGGCTTGCGCTATCTCGAGATGCTCGACGTCGGACTGGTACAGGAGGCACTGCGCGAGCGGTCGCTGCTGCTACGTCACCTCGCTCCGCACCTGGTCAGACCGGTGCCGTTCATCTTTCCGCTGCGCCACCTCGGCTGGGAGCGGGCATATGTCGGAACCGGCGTGGCACTCTACGACACCCTCGGGCATGTGAGCGGTCGCTCTCGCGGCATCCCTTACCATCGGCACCTCACGAGGCGAGGCGCGCTGCGGCTGGTGCCATCGCTGCGCAAAGACGTCCTCGCGGGGGCGATCCAATACTGGGATGCCAAGGTCGACGACGCGCGACTCACCTTCACCCTGGTCCGTACCGCGGCGACCTACGGCGCCGCGGTCGCGAATCGAGCGAGGGTGGTGGGTTTCCTCCGTGAGGGCGAGCGAGTGGTCGGCGCCAGGCTGCGCGACCTGGAGCGCGGTGTCGATCTGAATGTCCGGGCGAAACAGATCGTCAACGCCACGGGAGTGTGGACGGACGACACCCAGGCGATGGTCGGCGAGCGGGGGCGGATCCACGTTCGCGCCTCGAAGGGGATCCATCTGGTCGTTCCGAGAGATCGCATCCACTCGGCCACCGGCCTGATCACGCGGACGGAGCGGTCCGTCCTCTTCGTCATCCCATGGGGGCGGCACTGGATCATTGGGACCACCGACACAGATTGGGACCTCGACAAGGCACATCCAGCGGCCAGCAGCCGGGACATCGATTACCTGCTCGAGCAGGTGAACACGATCCTCATCACCCCGCTGACCACCGCAGACGTCGAAGGCGTCTACGCCGGGCTCCGGCCGCTGCTGCGCGGGGAAACCGATGAGGCGACGTCCACGCTGTCCAGAGAGCACGTAGTCGCGCACGCGGTGCCCGGCCTTGTCGTCGTGGTCGGTGGGAAGCTCACCACTTATCGGGTGATGGCCAAAGACGCCGTCGACGCGGTCGCCCATGGACTTGACCGTAAGGTCCCGCAGAGCTGCACCGAGCAGGTCGCGCTGGTCGGTGCCGACGGCTTCCAGGCACTGTGGAACAACAGGCATCGGCTGGCTAAGGAGGCCGGCCTCCACGTCGCCCGGATCGAGCATCTGCTTCGTCGGTACGGCTCCCTTGTACCGGAAGTGCTCGATCTGGTTGCCGCGGACCCGACGCTGGCCGAACCGGTCACCCACGCCGACGACTATCTGCGAGCCGAGATCGTCTATGCGGCGTCCCACGAGGGAGTGCGTCACCTCGACGACGTCCTCGCCAGGCGTACCCACATATCAATCGAGACGTTCGACCGAGGCGAGGGGTGTGCGGACGAGGTCGCGCGCCTCGTTGCGCCCGTACTCGAATGGACGCCGCAGCAGGTCGAGCGCGAGCTCAGGCACTATGCGATGCGGGTGGCAGCCGAGCGGGAGTCGCAGCGGATGCCCGACGACCGGACCGCCGACTCCGCGCGGCTCGGCGCGCCCGAGATCGTTCCGGTCGACTGACACTGCTGGCATGCAACCGGCCAGAGTGGAGAGATGCCGTAGATGGGGGACGTGATCGAGTAGCGTCCCGGGTGTACCGAGCCAGCCCGGCAGACTAGTGCCGGAGGACACCAGGCTCGGCCACGGCCCGCGCACAGCGTCGGCCGGCAGAGGAGGTACAGGTGGCGTCCGACGGACGGTTGGGCAGGGCGCGCCGCTGGCTCGCCGACCGGTTCGACGCCCGACCGGAGGTAGGGAGCGCGCCGGCGCCGGGTCAGTCCACCACGGACGCCTCGCCGTCGAGGTCTGATGCCTCCGTGTCGACGGAGCCCGACCCTCCACTGGCGCCGGCGGACGGCCGCAAAGGGCAACGAAGGACGGCCGAGACGGTGGAGTCCGCCGCCGCCCAAGCAAACCCTCCGTCGGTCTACCGGCGCGCAATGGGCGCACCACCGACTCTGCGAGCAGCGAGTGACTGGGCCTGGCGCTCGCTGGTCATCGCGGTTGCCGTCATCCTGGCGCTCTACCTGCTGGTGCGGCTGCGCCTCATCGTCTTTCCGGTGATCGTTGCACTCTTCATCAGCGCGCTGCTCGCCCCCGCCGTCAAGCGGTTGCAGGACAACGGCATGCGCCGGGGTACCGCCACCGCCATCGTCTTCGTCGGCAGCCTGCTTCTCCTGATCGGCCTTGCTGTGCTGCTGGGCCGCATCTTCGCGAACGGCATCGGGGACATCACTGACAACGTGCAGCGGGCCGTCGACGATACGAAGGACTGGCTCGCCGGACCGCCTTTCCACATCGATGACCAGGACCTCAGAAACATCGGTAACAACATCAGGGAGTCGCTCCAAAAAAACCGGAACGAGATCTTCAGCGGCGCAATCGGCACCGCGACGATCGTCGGTGAGGTCATCACGGGGCTCATCCTCACGCTGTTCGCGACGTTCTTTTTCCTCTACGACGGGCAGCGCATCTGGCGCTGGATCGTGTCGCTCTTCCCGACGCAGGCCATTCCGCATGTCGCCGAGTCCGGTCGCCGGGCCTGGACGACGCTCACCGGCTATGTGCGCGGGACGATCCTGATCGCCCTGGTCGACGGCGTCTGCATCACGATCGTCTTGCTCATCCTCCGTGTACCCCTCGCAATCCCGCTCGGGGTCTTCGTCTTCTTCGGGGCGTTCGTCCCCTTAGTCGGCGCCACCGTTACGGGGGCCGTCGCGGTTCTCGTCGCGCTCGTGACGAAGGGCCTCGTGACTGCGCTCCTGGTGCTTGCCGGGATCATCGGTGTGCAGCAGCTCGAGGGCCACGTGCTGCAGCCGTTCCTGCTCGGCCGGTTCGTCCGAGTGCATCCGCTGGCGGTGGTCCTCGGAATCACCGCAGGCGCCATCCTCGCCGGGATCGGCGGCGCGATCATCGCGGTCCCCCTCATCGCGATCACCAATACCGTCGGGAAGTACTTCGTCGAGGTCGCGAGGGAAGCGAGCGCGGCCGCCGAGGAGGAGGAAGCGTCCGGCAGTGCGGTCGCCGGAACCGGGCCAGAGCCCTAGTGTCCCGCGCAATGGGTGACTTCGTTGGTGCAATCGACCAGGGCACCTCCAGTACCCGATTCATGATCTTCAACCATGGTGGGCGCGAGATCGCGAGGCACCAGGTCGAGCACGCGCAGATTCTGCCGCGGGCAGGCTGGGTGGAGCACGACGCAACGGAGATCTGGGCGCACACTCGGCAGGCGATTGCGACGGCGCTTTCCAACGCCGGCCTGGTGGCCGCGGACCTCGCCGCGGTAGGTGTCACCAACCAGCGCGAGACTGTCGTCGTCTGGGACCGCCGAACCGGTAAGCCGCGTTCGAACGCGATCGTATGGCAGGACACGAGGACGGACGCGATTGTCGCAGCGCTGCGACGGGATGGGCGAGGCGAGGTCGTCCGGAACAAGACCGGGCTGGTGCCGGCCACCTACTTCTCGGGCGGAAAGCTCGGCTGGCTCCTCGAACGCGATGCGGCCCTGCGGCTGGCTGCCGAGAGAGGTGACGTCCTCGCAGGCACCATGGACAGCTGGCTGCTGTGGAATCTCACCGGCGGCGCTGACGGCGGCGTCCACATCACCGACGTGACGAACGCCAGCCGCACGATGCTGATGGACCTCGCGACGATGGACTGGGACGACGAGCTGCTGTCCTTCTTCGCCGTTCCGCGGGCGATGCTGCCGTCGATCGTTTCGTCGTCGCAGCTTTATGCCGTCAGCACGACGGAGAGCGGATTCGGAGGCGAGGTGCGTCTGGCTGCCGCTCTCGGCGACCAGCAAGCCGCGACCGTCGGCCAGGTCTGCTTCGCGGCCGGGGAGGCGAAGAATACCTACGGAACAGGGAACTTCCTGCTGCTGAACACCGGAGATGAGTTGGTCCGGTCGCAGCACGGCCTGCTCACGACTGTGTGCTACCGGTTTGGGGAAGCGGCACCGGTTTTCGCGCTCGAGGGCTCGATCGCCGTGACCGGCTCTGCCGTTCAGTGGCTGCGAGACCAGCTCGGTCTCATCCCGACCGAAGCAGATGTCGAGAAGCTCGCGGCCTCCGTACCGGACACCGGCGGCGCCTACTTCGTGCCGGCGTTTTCCGGGCTCTTCGCTCCCTACTGGCGTTCGGACGCAAGGGGCGCGATCGTCGGCCTGGCTCGCTATCACACCGCCGCACACATCGCACGTGCGACGCTCGAGGCGATCTGCTACCAAACCCGGGACGTAGCTGACGCGATGGCGAAGGACAGCGGGATCCCGCTCGACGTGCTGCGTGTGGACGGTGGGGTGACCGCGAATGCGCTCTGCATGCAGCTGCAGGCTGACATTCTCGGCGTTCCAGTTGTCCGCCCGGTCGTGGCCGAGACGACGGCGCTGGGCGCCGCCTATGCAGCGGGCCTGGCGGTCGGCTTCTGGTCGTCGACCGACGAGCTGCGCACCAACTGGGCAGAAGACCGCCGATGGACGCCGGGCTGGGACTCTGCCGCGAGGGACAGCGGCTACCGCGGCTGGCGGAAGGCGGTCGATCGCACTCTCGGCTGGGTCGACTTGGCGCAGTGATCCTCTCGCCACCCCTCCCGGCCTGGAATGAGAGGGTGGCAACAGAGATTCGTCTGGCGGGAGGCAGTCCATGACGGAGCGGGCAGAGGTCATCGTCGTTGGGATGGGACCCGGCGGGGAAGAGGTTGGGGGCCGGCTCGCCGAAGCCGGCTTGGACGTCTTGGCGATCGAGGCCAAGCTCCTCGGTGGCGAATGCCCCTATTGGGGTTGTGTCCCGAGCAAGATGATGATCCGCGCTGCGAACCTGCTCGCCGAAGGCCGCCGGATCCCTGGGATGGCTGGTGCCGCAACGGTGACGCCCGACTGGGCGCCGGTGGCGCGGCGAATCAGGGACGAGGCGACGGATAGCTGGAACGACCAGGTTGCCGTCGATCGGTTCGTGAAGAAGGGCGGACGCTTCCTGCGCGGCCGCGCTCGACTCGTCGGACCCCGCACGGTGGAGGTCGATGGCGTCAGGTACGCGGCCAGCCGCGCACTGGTCATCAACACCGGAACCGAGCCGGCGGTCCCGCCGATCGATGGGCTGGCGGATACGCCCTACTGGACGAACAGAGAGGCAATCGAGACAGGGTCGGTGCCCGAATCACTGGCGATCCTCGGCGGTGGCTCGATCGGTCTCGAGCTCGGTCAGGTCTTCGCCCGGTTCGGAGCGCACGTCACCGTCATAGAGGCTGGGGATCGGCT
Source organism: Actinomycetota bacterium (assembly GCA_046735375.1). Classification (GTDB taxonomy): domain Bacteria; phylum Actinomycetota; class Actinomycetes; order JAKEEW01; family JAKEEW01; genus DASYTV01. Next base: position 9,072 of record JBKPTD010000010.1, read on the forward strand.
CCTCGCAATCGAGGAGCCAGAGGCGAGCGCACTCGCCGCCGAGGCCATGGCCCGCGATGGCGTCACCATCCACGTCGGAGCGTCTGCTCGGGAGGTTTCACACGACCTCGACACAGGCTTCACCGTGACTCTCGGTGATGGCGCGGAGCCCGTGTCGGCGCAGCGACTGCTGGTGGCGACAGGCCGCCACGCTGACCTCGCCGGCCTCGGCGCGGCCGCGCTGGGCGTACCGGCTGACGCGCGCTTCCTCTCCATCGATGACTACTGCCGGGTCACCGACGGGGTTTGGGCTCTCGGTGACATCACCGGAAAGGGTCCGTTTACTCACGTGTCGATGTACCAGGCGGCGATCGTCATCCGGGACATCCTCAGCGGTGGCGGTGACGGCGGTTCGGGACCACCGGCCGACTATCGCGCCCTGCCACGCGTCACATTCACCGACCCTGAGATCGGGACGGTCGGACTAACCGAGGCGGAGGCGCGGGAGCAGGACATCCCGGTACGGGTCGGCATGTCTCAGGTGCCGTCGTCGGCCCGGGGATGGATCCACAAGGCGGGGAACGAGGGCTTCATCAAGATTGTCGAGGATACGAACCGTGGTGTGCTCGTCGGCGCCACATCCGCCGGCCCCGTGGGTGGCGAGGTCCTTGGCGCGTTCGTGGTCGCCGTGCACGCGGAGGTCCCCGTCGAACGGCTGCGCCACATGATGTATGCCTATCCGACCTTCCACCGCGGGATCGAAGACGCGCTCCGGTCGCTCGACGGCTGACCTATCGGCCGACCGCCGACCTGATCAACGGCCGGCTTGGATGGTCGGGCCGGTACTGCTCGGCGTTTTCGTGGCGTTGTTCGGCCTGTTTGCTACGGAGTCCCTGACCGGGCTCGCACAGGAAGCGGAGCTCGACTCGCTGCAGGACCTGCGGGCGGCGTCACCACATCCGCTTTACACCGCAATGCGCGTCGTGAGCGCCATCGGAGGCGGCGCCGGCGTCACGATCGTGGCTATCGCCGTTACTGGCGCGCTCTCGGTACGCCGGCGCTGGCAGGAAGCAGCCATCTTCGCTCTCATGATGCTCGGTGCATCGCTGAATGGCCAGCTCAAGGCGCTCTTCGACCGGTCGAGGCCGGATCTGTGGACGTCGCCGAACCCATTCTCTGGGCTGAGCTTTCCGAGTGGGCATGCGATGAGCAGCGCCACGCTCGTCGCCGCGCTTGTGGTATTGACGTGGCGGACGCGGTGGCGGCTTCCCGTGGTGATCTTTGGAGCCGTCGTGGTCATCACCGTTGGATTTTCGCGGCTGCTCCTGGGTGCCCACTATCCCTCCGATGTGCTCGGTGGATGGGCCTTCGCGTGTGCATGGGTCAGCGGCGTGAGCCTCCTCCTGACGAAGGGGCGAAGCCCGCCCGGCCCAGTCCCCGCGCAGGCGGAGACGCGAGGGCCCGATAGCTGACTCCTCCGTGCGGCGCTGGTGTCGCAGGTCCCCGTTCCCTGGCGACAGCGTCCACGGTGACGGCGCCCTGGTCGCTCGCGACGACGGGATTGAGCTCGATCAGATCGAGGTCTCGATCAAGCAGCAGGCCTGCGACGTCCGCAGCGATGCGGGCGACGGCAGCGAAGTCGATCGGGCGGCCGCCCCGGTCGCCGCGGAGAAGCCTCGCTCCCGCGAGGCCGGCCATCGCCGCCTCGATCGAGCTGGCGCGAGCAGGTAGCGGAACCACGGCGACGTCGTTGAGGACCTCCACCCAAATCCCGCCGAGTCCGACGACGACAGTTGGGACGACTCCCTTCCTGCGGGCAGCCACAAGGATCTCGATCCCTGGCTCAGCCATCCTCTCGATAAGGACGGCCGTCGACGAATGACCAGGCAACCGGCGGAGACGGGCGAACGCGGCCTGGACAGCCTCCTCATCGGTCAGGTCGAGGGCAAGCGCGCCGAGCTCTGACTTGTGCACCAGGCCGGGCGACGACAGCTTGAGGACGACGGGAAAGCCGAGCCGACGTGCCGCCTCGGTCGCCTCGCCAGCGGAGTGGACGACTGCTCCCGCGGGGACCGGGATTCCATTTGTGCGCAGCAGCGACTTCGCCTCATGTTCGGCCAGCCAGCGGCCAGGCTGGCGGTGCTGTGGGTTGCGTGGGGCCCACGGCGAGTTCGCCTCGCTGGCGGCCGCTGCGATCTCCGTTAGCCGCTGAGCCGCGCCGGCTTTCGCGCCCAACGCGCGTGCGCAGACCAGCGCGGTGGAGAGTCCGGCGACCGGCGCGACGCCGGCTTCGAGCAGTCGCGTCGCGCTGGGTTCGTCAAGCAGCTCAGGCAAAGTGGAGGCGACCAGCACGGGGACGCTCACATCTGCTGCCCCTGCCACCACGCCGTCGAGAGTCGCATCCCACTCCGCGGTCATCGCGGCGTCCCCGATTGCGCGGCACCCATCCCGGGGGTCACGGAGATCATCGAAAAGTGCGGATAGCGCTCACCGTCGGCCGCGAAGCTCACCTGCCCCATGCCGCCTTCGACATAGGCCCAGACTGGACCCTGACCCTCGGTGTCGCCCT
>JBKPTD010000011.1:0-4765 GCA_046735375.1 Actinomycetota bacterium
CGCGTGAGCACCTGCTGGAGGGTGATGTCGGCGATGGCATCGCGCACGAGCAGCTTCTGCTTCCACTTGCCGTCGCCGTGCGTCGCCCAGAGCGCAAGGGCGGCTTCGACGTCCTTCCGCACCTTCGCCTGCTGGTCGGCCGTCATCATGTCGTAGCCCGGGTCGATCTCGCGCGCGTTCTCCTCGACCGTGATCGCGGGTTTGCTCTCCCGGTTGCCGAGGATCCAGCTCTCGCGCTCCGTCACCACGCGGTCGCGGAACTCGCGCGTCGCGAGGGCATAGCCCCAGTCACGGAACGCGCCCTCGGTGAACTTCATGATGTTGCCCTTGTGGACGAGGGTGAGGCTGCGCCGGCCGCGGCGGAGCGCGTAGTCGATGGCGGCGCGCGCGAGCCGCTCCGTCCCCTCGCGCGAGACGGGCTTGATGCCGATCCCGCTCGTCTCGGGGAAGCGGATCTTCTTGACGCCCATGTCGCTCTGCAGGAACGCGATGATTTTCCGCGCCTCGGGCGTCTCGGCCGCCCACTCGACGCCGGCATAGATATCCTCCGTGTTCTCGCGGAAGATCACCATGTCGACCTGCTCGGGACGCTTCACCGGGCTCGGCACGCCCTGGAAGTAGCGCACCGGACGCAGGCAGACGTAGAGATCGAGCACCTGGCGCAACGTGACGTTGAGCGAGCGGATGCCGCCGCCGATCGGCGTGGTGAGCGGCCCCTTGATGCCGACGACGAACTCCTTGAAGGCGTTGACCGTATCCTCGGGCAGCCAGTCCTGGAAGCGGTTGAAGGCTTTCCCCCCGGCGAACACCTCCATCCATGCGATGCGCTTCGTGCCGCCGTATGCCTTCTCGACCGCGGCGTCGAAGACCAGCTGGCTGGCGCGCCAGATGTCGGGTCCGGTGCCGTCGCCCTCGATGAACGGGATGATGGGGCGGTCGGGAACCTCGAGCGTGCCTTGGCTGATTTGGATGGGATCGCCTGCGGGAACGGCGACGATCGAGTAGCCGGGCATGCCGGTGGTCAAACCGGAATCCGGCGCGTGGCGCAAGAGGAGCGCGGCTGACCGGTCGGCGGCGCGTGCTCACACGCCCCGCGGTCGCCGGAGGTGTGGCGGCGGGCTTGGTAGCGGGGGCACGAAGGTGCTCGCCGGCATCGGTGCGCCGGTAGTCCCCCGCGGCGGCTTCTACCCGAGCCGGCAGATCGTCGCCTCCCGACGGCCTGCGCTTCAAGCGGAAGCGCTTGCCGACTCGGCGACGCGGATCGCGAGGGTCATTGCTGGCACTTGCTGACCCATATTTATGGGTGTAGTGGGGTCCCCAGTGAAAACGACCGTCGATCTGCCCGACGACCTCTTGATCGCGGCCAAGAAGCACGCCGCGGAACGTCGCAAACCCTTGCGGGCGATGCTGGAAGCCGGACTGCGTGCGGAACTGGGGGCGGGGCGCCGTTCCCGTGGCGCGGCGAACCGTCGACGGATCAGATGGGTCACGGTGCGCGGTGGGCTTCCCCCTGGCTGCGACGTCGCTGATCGCGCTCGCATGCACGACTGGCTGCTGCGCCAGAGATGATCGCGATCGACACGAACCTCCTCGTGTACGCCCACCGCGCTGCGACCCCGGAACATCGGGCGGCCCGCAGGGCCATCGAGCGAGCCTCGGCTCACGAGCGCGGCTGGGGCATTGCGGCGGCGACTGTGGGCGAGTTCTGGGCAGTCGTCACTCACTCAGCAACGAGGGGGAGGCCGTCGAGACCTGCAGAAGCCTCCCGTTTCCTCCGCTCGCTCGTCGAGTCCGGGGGCATGGCGATCTGGTGCCCGGGCGAAGTGTTCGGCGAGCGCTTCGTGCAGCTCGCCGAGGACCTCGACGTACGTGGGACCCGCATCTTCGATCTGCAGATCGGGCTCACGGCGCTCGACAATGGTGCTCTCGAGCTCTGGACGCACGATCGGGACTTCGTTCGCATCCCGGGGCTCAGGCTGCGCGATCCCCTCGTGTAGCCCACGGTGAGGACCGAGCCCCGCGCTTGCGTGACGTCAGGCTGTCTGGTAGGCAACCGACAAATGTCTCACCGGGGGGAGGCGGCTGCTCGGACGGCCTGGGGTCTCCTCGGCACCTCGACGTCGCGGAGCCTGGGGCCGCTCGACGTCGACCGTGAGATCCGACGAGGCCTTCCGATCCGCACGCTTCTCAGGTTCAAGCGCCACACTGGCCTGAGCTTCGAAGAGATCGCCAGCGTTCTCGACGTGAGCACCAAGACCATCGAGCGTACCATCGCACGGGCTGCCCGCCTGAGCACGGCCGCAAGCGACCGCCTCTATCGCATGGCGCGACTCGTCGCCCTTGCCGAGCAGGTGTTGGAGAACCGCGACGTCGCGCGGGAGTGGCTGCACAGCCCCCAGCACGGGCTCGGCGGCCGAGTGCCCTTCGACCTGCTCTCGAGCGAGGCGGGCGCACGGGAAGTGGAGTCGTTGCTGGAGCGGATCGAGCACGGCTTCCTCGCGTGATCCATGCGTGGCGGATCGCGAAGCGTGACCACGCAGCGGCCGCGTTCACTGGCGAGGGCGGTCTGTACAGCGCCGGACGCTGGCACCCGAAGGGTGCCCGCGTCGCCTACACCGCGTCGTCGCTCTCCCTGGCCAGCCTGGAAGTTCTCGTGCATCTGCAGCGCGCGCACCGCGCGATTCGTTGGGTCGCCTTCCATCTCGAGTTGCCCGAGGAGACCGTGTCGGCCCTTGCGCACGATCGCCTGCCGCGCGACTGGCGGCGGGAGCCCCCGGGGGTCTCGACCAAGCAGCTGGGGGCCGCCTGGTTGGCGACCGGCGAGTCCGCGGTCCTCCGTGTACCGTCCGCCATCGTACCGACGGAGTCGAACTATCTCCTCAACCCGCTGCACCCTGATTTCGCAAGGCTTACGATCGGGCCCGCCGAGCCGTTCCACTTCGACCCCAGGCTCTGGAAATGAGCATGCGCGGGCGTCCGGGAGGGACGTCCTTACATCAGCGACGCTGGACAACATCCTGCGCGAGCTGGCGGCGCCGCTGGCGGGGACCCGAATATGGGCGCCCGGTTCAGAAGTGGTCTGACGCTAATCGACCGGTGCCGCGCTTCGCACGCGTCGAGGAGTCTGGCGAGAGCAGCAGGGGCGAAGCTTGCAGGCGACAACAACGACCCATACAGTCACGGTATGGTCGCGACCGCCATCGTCAAGGGAAAGGTAGTCCGCTTCCGGCTGTCCGCCGCCCTCGCGCGGGCGCACGTACTCAACGCGGGTAAGACCATGACGGATCAGGAAGCAGTCGCATTCGTGGAGACCAGACGCCGCGCACGGGCGCTCCGCTCTGCCAAGCCCTATCTTGCGGGTCGTCCTTGACACCTGCGTGCTCAAGCTGGCGACGCTGCCGAACCCGATCAACCCGGCGGCGCTCATCGCTGAGCTCGGACTACGCAGGTCGATCGATCTCTTCGCATCGCCGGCGATCCTTCTCGAGTACGGCGACGTGTTAGGCGACACGCCGGAGTTCCTGGCGCGACTCACCGGCGTGCTCGAGCTCTGCCACCCCCTGACCGCTCTCCGCGTGGTGCACCACGAACCGGATAACCGCTTCATCGAGTGCGCTTTGGCCTGCGAGGCCGACTACCTCGTCACCGTGAACACGGCCAGAGGCCATTTCGACCGTCCGCGGTACGGGCGGACCCGAGTCCTGACGCCCGGTCGGTTCGTCGATCTCGACTCCGTGGCCGGGTTAACTAGGACGCCGCCGCCGTCCGACAGCGCCGCTCTCATTCGCCGGGAGCGTGATACCCGGGGCTGACGCGACAACGTCCGTGGTCGACGCCTCGATCGCGGTGAAGTGGGTCTTGGTCGGGCCCGCGAGCCACCCGGCCGCCCAGTTCTCGCGCAGACCATGGCTGGCTGGCGGCGCGGCTGATGCTCATCGAGGCTGCCGCAACTTTGCGTCGGAAGGCGGTCGACGGCGACCCTTACTCCGATGCACTCGAACCCGAGAGCCCGAGCCGCCCGCGCCTGCTGCGGATCGTGGGTGGCGAAAACGAGTGACGGCATCCGCCGCTCCCGCAGCAGGAGCGCGCTGGCAAGGTGGATCACGTCCAGAGTCCTGACGGCGGTGGGCATCGGCAGGCTCGCGCGATGGAGCACCGGCCGCGTCACGGGGATGGCGCCGATGCTTCGCTCCATTCGTGCCAGGCAGTGATGCGCATCGGCGAGGCTGTCATCGTCGATCGCCGCCTGCAGCTGCAGCCGATCGATGACGCGGCGAGCCTCGACGCCGAGCAGCTCGCTCGCGTACGCGGCGTCCCAGCGTCCCCAGGCGGCGAGCGGCTTCGACTGCCGGAGCAATACCCGGAGGACCGCGCTCGCATTCAGGTAGACCGTCACCGCTGGTCGCGATCCTCGCGCAGCAGGCGGACGACATCCACCTGCTTCCTGGGCTTCACCCCTCGCACCTTGCGCACCTCCGCTGCCGGCCGCTGCGCCTCATGAACGACGAAGCCGTCGTCGCGCTCGTCGTAGGGAACCACCGTGCGATCGGTGTGTTTCGATCGCACACCACCACGGTTTTGCCCGCCCGCAGCCCGGCCAGGTACTCGCTGAGGGCGCTTTCAGCTCGGAGACCTTGCCGCGGTTCATGATCGTGCGGTGATCGTATGCATGCACCAGCCGGCTTCACCGGAATCCGCAGCCTCGCGGCCGCAATCAAATCCCCGCCCGCCGCCGCGAGCTTGCGAGCGGCTGACCCTCCTATCC
>JBKPTD010000012.1:0-5604 GCA_046735375.1 Actinomycetota bacterium
GGTGTCGATCTCGACCTGCCATACCGCCTGTGGCCTGGTGACCGGCAGGGCGAACTCGAGCGGCTCCCACCAGGCGTTCACCAGGACCAGGAAGTCGTCATCGACCAGCCAGGTCCCGTCGGCGGCCCGGTCGGGGGCGTCCGATCCGTCGAGGTACAGCGCGATCGCCAGGGCGCTCTCGTCTGACCAGTTGGCCGCAGTCATCTCGGTGCCCGCCGGAGTGAACCAGCGCAGCTCTGCGGCTTCCGCTCCGGCCAGGAACCGGCTGCGGCGGAACACCGGGTGCGCCTTGCGCAGCGCGATGAGCCGCGTGGTGAAGTCCAGCAGGTCGGTGTCGGGTTGGGACCAGTCGAACCAGGTGATCTCGTTGTCCTGGCAATAGGCGTTGTTGTTGCCCTGCTGGGTGCGGCCCAATTCGTCGCCGCCGAGCAGCATCGGGACGCCGAAAGACAGCAGCAGGGTGGTCAGCATCGCCCGGGACTGGCGCGCTCGAAGCGCCAGCACGGTGGGGTCGTCGGTCGGGCCTTCGGCGCCGCAGTTCCATGAGCGGTTGTCGTTCGTCCCGTCGCGGTTGTCCTCTCCGTTGGCCTCGTTGTGCTTGTCGTTGTAGGAGACCAGGTCGCGCAGGGTGAAACCGTCGTGGACTGTGATGAGGTTCACCGAGGCGGTCGGCCGCCGCCGCGTACGGCCGTACATGTCCGCGGATCCGCAGAACCGCATTGCGAACCCCCCGATACCGACCGGGTGGCTGCGCCAGAAGTCACGCATGGTGTCGCGGTACTTGCCGTTCCATTCCCGCCACACCGGCGGGAACCGGCCGAGGTCGTAGCTGTCCATCTGACCGACATCCCACGGTTCGGCCACCAGCTTGGCGCGGGATACCACCGGGTCCTGGGAGACCAGGTCGAAGAATGCCGATCTCTTCTCGAACTCGCCTTCCTGGCGGGCCAGCGCAGGGGCCAGGTCGAACCGGAATCCGTCGACGTGCATCTCCATCCGCCAATAACGTAGCGAATCCATGATCAGCTGCAGCGTGATGGGATCACCGACATTGAGCGAGTTACCGCAGCCGGTCGTGTCGACGTAGTAGCGCGGGTCGGCGTCCTCCAGCCGGTAGTACGCCGGGTTGTCGAGGCCGCGGAAGCAGAACGTGGGTCCCAGGTCGCTGCCTTCGGCGGTGTGGTTGAACACCACATCGAGGAGAACCTCGATCCCGGCCGCGTGCAGCGCGTCCACCATCGCCTTGAACTCGGCGACCTGACCGCCGGCTTTCCCGGCGCGCACGGCGGCCGAATAGCTCTGATGGGGTGCGAAATACCCGATCGTGTTGTAGCCCCAGTAGTTCGTGAGGCCCCGCTGCACCAGGAATCCTTCGGGGATGCTCTCATGTACCGGTAGCAGTTCCACCGCTGTTACGCCGAGGTCGAGCAGATGCGCGATCGCGGCCTCATGACCCAGTCCGGCGTACGTCCCGCGCAGCTCGGGTGGCACGCCCGGATGACGCACGGTGAAGCCTTTAACGTGTACCTCGTAGATAACCGTCTCCGCGTAGGTGTGGCTGACGAAGGCACCGTCCCGCCAAGGGAATGGCTCACCGGCCATCACCACGCTGCGCGGCACGCTGGCCGCGGAGTCCAGGTCGCTCGCCGCATCCTGATCGCTGGCGGAGTATCCGAGCACCTCTGGCCCGAATGTCACGGCTCCGGTGAACGCACGCGCATAGGGGTCCAACAGAAGCTTCGCTGGATTACAGCGCATCCCCCCGGCCGGATCGTAAGGACCGGTCGCCCGGTATCCGTAGCGCTGCCCCGCCCCGATCCCAGGCACGAAAACATGCCAAACACCTGCGTCGTAGTCCCGGATGGGAGCCCGCCTCTCGGCTCCCCTTTCATCAAACAGGCAGAGCACCATCCCATCGGCGACGCTCGAAGCCACTGCGAAGTTGACCCCGCCATCGGTCACGGTCGAGCCCAGCGGAAACTGGCTCCCTGGGAGCGTGTCCATTGATGGCGCAGCTGGTACGGCGCTCATTTGCTCTGCCTCCACACCAATCCGCCTGAAGAAGTCACCCCGGGCTTCAGCTGAGACCGCGGTGGGCGGCCCACAGCGCGCCGGCGCGGCTGGCGGCTCTGTCGACGAGGGCCAAAAGCTCGGGCCTGTCAGGCACGCGGAACGAGACATATGTGCCCCGACCGCCGCCGGTCGGTCGGCCGTAAGCCTTCGCGGCGAGGCGTCCGTCTGGGAGGAGCCGGACGTTGAGCGTGGTTAACGTGAACTCTTCACCGCGTCGACTGTCGGTCCAGCGGAGCTCCTCCGGGATCGTGACGTTGATCGCCAGAGCGCTCACATCGAGGGCGGGGTCGCTGTTTATGGACGCATGTTCTCACGCGAGTCGACGCCCGCTTATGCCACGGGTTTCCGGCTAGACAGCGTCCTCCGGTCACGGAGTCGGTACTGGTTCTCCCGCGCTGGACCGACCGGTGACGGGTCTTGGTCGGTCCTGAACGTGGCCGGCGGAGGCTGGTCGACTCACGGACCACGAGGTCGTGGTTCTTCAGCAGGCGCTCCGGTACCGGCCGATCACAAGGGTTTCTGGAAGATGAGGAACTCGCAGGGCGTGCGGAGCTGAGACGCGACGTGCGGCGCAATGCGCTCGAACGGTTCCGACCTGACGACCCTGTACCCGAGCCGGGTGTACCAGGCTCGAAGCTTCGCCTTCTCGGGATGGACCCACCCCTTTGGGACGAGCAGCTCGAGCTGCATCGTCGTCACGCCGTCCGACCGCATTAGCTGCTCGGCGTGGTGCACAAGGTCGCGTCCGATGCCGTGGCCCCACTGGCCCGGCGCCACCGACAGGAGACCCAAGTCGGCTGTGGTGGGGTCGAGCCGCCGCAGATACACGCAGCCCACGAGCTGGTCCGCGGAGGTGGCTATGAGCATTCCGCCGCTGCGGATCGCCTCACCGATCTCACCCGGCCCGGTCCGGGTCGCACCCTCGAGCCACAGCCCGGCCTCACCGATCTCGTACGCCTGATTGACGAGGTGGACGAGCTGGTCGATGAGTGCTTCGTCACCCACCGTGTGGGCGGCGAGCACCTTGACTTCGGTCATGACGGCACTCCCAGGAGGGCGGCGCTGCTCCTCTCCATTAGCGGCTCCGAGCTCCCACGCTGCCACCGATGGAATCGCAGATCGGCCTACCTGATGCGTCCCATGAAACCGCGGAGGTGGACCCTCCATACTGGGAAGGGAACAGCGTCTTGCCGGCATATCGCGACTGTTGCATCTCGGGCACCGACTCAAGAGGGAATCATGGAGCCTCCAGTATCCGAATTTGCGGGACAGCGGCCCCCGGCCAACACCGTTGCTGACGTCATGCGCCCGGCCGCGACCACGGTCGAAACTCAGGGGCACCTCGCCGCCGCCGCGTACCTGATGAACCACGCCGACCAGAGCGCGCTGGTTGTCCTCGACGACGCCGACCGGCCGGTCGCGCTGATCACCGAGGCCGACCTGCTGCGCGCGGTCGCCCACGGCGCGGACACCGCGCGGGAGCGCATCGTGGACTGGATGAGCCACGACCCGCCAACCGTCAGCCCCGACACGGTGGTGATGGAGGCGATGCAGCGCATGGTGGCCACGGGCACCCGGCACCTGCCGGTCGTCTCCGAGGGTCGGCTGGTGGGCATCGTGGCAAGCAGTGATCTCATGCACGCTCTTGCACACTGCGTCAAGCTTTGTGCCGCGGTGGTGTCCGTCACCGACCTGGCCCGATCGCTGAGCTTCTACCAACAGCTGCTCAGACTCCCCCTCACCGCCAGCGACGCCGACGCCGCCCTGCTGACCGGACCGAACGGATCCCAGCTCTACCTACGCCAAACCGGAGACCGCTCGCCGCGCGGCGCCGGTTACGGCGTGCAGTGGGTCGGATGGACCGCAGGCGATCCCGAGGACCTGGACCGGTGCAGCGACCTGCTCAAGGAACGCGGCGCCTACGTGAGCCGCGACATCACTGAAGGCATCACGCTGCTGGAGGGCCGCGATCCTGACGGGATTCCCGTCATCATCGTCTATCCCGGCGCTGAGCATGCGCCACGCCACTTCATTCACACCCGCATCCACGAGGGTTGACCGCGATCCGAATCGAACCGCGGACAAGTCGTACCACCGGTATCGAGCCCGCGGCGCAACCATCGCCGACCGTAGTCGCCGGGAAGGGCGAGATCCGTAGCCCTGCGCACCCGGTCAAAGTGTCGTGGCCAACGCGATCGCGTTCCTGGGCAGCGCTTTAGACCTTCACAAACCGGTCCGCGTGGCGGGTGTGTCCTACCGGCTGTGTAAGTGACGTGGCCTGACGATGAGTCGCGACTAGCGGCTCGCGAAAGGACACGTGATGTCAGAGACTGCGATGATGCCCCGCAATCCTGGTGACCAAGTGCCGGGCGCACGGCAGGTGGTCGATCAGGAGCTGGCCGATCAGCTGCTGGCGCGGGCGCAGACCGAGGGGATCGAGCTGCTCGGCCCGGACGGCCTGTTGTCCCAGGTGACGAAGGCGGTGTTGGAGCGGGCGCTGGCCGAGGAGATGAGCGAGCACCTCGGCTATGAGAAGCACGACCCAGCCGGCCGCGGGTCGGGGAACAGCCGCAACGGGACGACCGGGAAGACGCTGCTGACCGACCTCGGCGGTGTGGAGCTTGAGGTGCCGCGAGATCGCAACGGCAGCTTCTCCCCGCGGATCGTGCGCAAGGGCCAGACCCGGCTGGACGGGTTCAACGAGCGGATCATCGCGTTGTATGCGCGCGGACTGTCCACCCGCGACATCCGCGCGCACCTGCGCGAGATCTACGACGTGGACGTGTCCGCGGACCTGATCTCGCGGGTCACCGACGCCGTGCTGGAGGAGCTGCAGGAATGCAGGCCCGGCCGCTGGCCCGCGACCAATCCGGGTCGAGCACCTCATCGGCCCAGGCGTCCGGTCGTCCATCGACCTCGAACATGTGTTCTATTGTAGAGGGAACTGGCCCAACACCCCGTGGCACGCCGAAGCCGCGGACAGAACCGACCGGTCTTGAGCTGGCATGCACGGCCGCTGAATCAGGCCGTACAGCGAGCCTTTCGTGCCCAAGCTAATTAGTTGTTGCCGCTGGTGGACTGTTTCAGCCAGCCGTCGAAGGTGGTCTCGGCGAGGCGGGCGTCGTCGGCGGGGACGAGGGTGCGTTCTTGTAGTACGGCGCCGAAGTAGGTCGCGTGGGGGTCGGTGATCACCTCGCGGGGATCGTTGCGCTCGCGCAGTGTCCTTCGGATGAGTTCGTCGAGGTGGAATTGCTGAGGACCGGCAACCTCGATGATGCCGTTCACCGGTGGGCCGATGGCGACCTCCGTGACCGCGCTGGCCACGTCGTCGGAGGCCATGGGCTGGATGAGCACGTGTGCCAGGCGCACTGTGTTGCCGCTGGTGGCCCCATCAGCGATGCGATCGACGAACTCAAAGAACTGTGTGGCGTGCACGATCGAATACGGGATGGAGGAGTCCTCGATCAGCTTTTCCTGGGCGATCTTCGCCCGCATGTAACCACTATCCGAGAGACGGTCGGTCCCTACGAC